>NZ_KV803647.1:0-203257 GCF_001811145.1 Corynebacterium sp. HMSC062A03
TGATGGTGCCTTCGGTGACGGACTCACCAAGCTCCGGCATCTCCACGTCGGTAGCGTCACCAGAAGCGGCCGGGGCCTCAGACTCAGCGTCCTCAGCAGGCTTGTCCGGGGTCTCAGCAGCCTTCTCGGAGGAATCCTCGGACTCCTCAGCAGCCGGTGCGGACTCGCCCTCATCACCGATGATGGCGATGACCTCGCCCACGTCTACGGTGTCATCTTCCTCAGCCTTGATTTCGAGGATGGTGCCGGCGACCGGGGAGGGGATTTCCGTGTCGACCTTGTCGGTGGAGACCTCGAGCAATGGCTCGTCGACCTCGACGGTGTCACCGACGGACTTCAGCCACTGGGTAATCGTGCCTTCGGTTACAGATTCGCCCAGTTCGGGCATCACAACAGAGTGTGCCATAAGTGTTAAGACTCCTCGAAAGTTGGAATTAGTGAAACGCTAGTGATTGATTCTACAGCGTGTTTATAAAAGCTGCGCATGGGTGGGGTGAATTGGGGCATCCTCCGCACGAAGAAGCTGAAGGTGGCCTCCGGTAGGCTAAAGAGCCATGTTCAACCCCTTCCGCCGCAATAGCTCTAAGTCCCAACTGCGCCCGCCCCGCGCACCGGGGGAGACCATTCGCGCAGAAGACGCTCAGGAGCTCCAAGCTTGGGCGCAGGGACGCGCTTATATTGAGGCATTTGTGGAGCCGGAGACCGTGGTCAACGAGATGTCGGTCGTCGTGGTTGATGAAAGCGGCGCCTTCATCCGCCGCCGCATTGGTGGGCCCAAAGGGATTGACGCGGTGGCCAAGCTTCTGCGCTGCGATGTTTATGACGTCGAAGAGACTGGCTATCCCCAGCGCATGCGCGAGCGCATCGAGCGAGAGCGTATTCTGCGCAAGCGGGAGGAGCAGCGCGAGCGCCGCGAACGCTTTGAGCAGCGCCAGCAGCAGAACCAACAGGGCGATAGCTAAACAGCCACAACGCCTGTTGCCTATTCGCTAACGATGGTGGCGCCTGCCTTGGCCAGTTCCTCCAGGGCGGCAGCGCCGCGGGTCTCGTCGACGGGCGCGCAGTAGTCCGCCAGAACTCGCACGGTGAAGCCTTCCTTAAGGGCGTCGGCAGCCGTCGCGCGCACGCAGTGGTCGGTGGCAATGCCAACGATGTCCACGGCGGTGACATTGTGCTCGCGCAGCCACTCTGCCAGGGGAACACCGTCGGCCGCGCCCTCGAAGCCCGAGTAGGCGGCGGTGTACTCACCCTTCTTGAAGTAGGCCTGGGCGGGTGCGATGGCCTCGTGCATGGCGGCGCCGAAAGAATCAGCTACGCAGTGCGTGGGCCAGGTATCGACGAAGTCGGGATTCTCAGAGAAGTGGGTGCCTGGATCGATATGCCAATCCTGTGTGGCTACGACAGTTTCATAAGAGGCTTGGAGAGCGCCAATGCGCTCAGCAACTTCGTTGCCGCGTTCGGTGCCGAGGGCTCCGCCGGGGCAAAAATCATGTTGGACATCGACAATGATGAGTGCAGGTGTCATACGGGGCAATTCTATACCCTGGGAAGCGATGAAGACACCGATTCCTTTTTATCTACAGAAAATCCTCGATGGCGTTCACGATCACGATTCCGGGGAAGTCGCGGACTATATCCCGGAACTGGCCAGCGCAAACCCAGACCAGTTGGGCGTTGCGCTGTGCTCTGTTACAGGCCACCTGTATAGCGCTGGTGACGCAGAAAACCGCTTCACCATCCAATCCATCTCCAAACCCTTCGTCTACGCCCTCGCTTTGAGTGAGCTGGGCTTAGACGCGGTGCGTGACGTCGTCGGCCTCGAGCCTTCTGGGCAGGCTTTCAACGAGCTTTCCCTCGCCAAAGATCACCGCCCAGTAAACCCGATGATTAACGCCGGTGCCATTGTGGTCAACCAGCTCATCAACGGAGTGGACTCCAGCGTGGAGGACCGCGTGGAAAAGATTCGTTCCTTCATTTCACAGCTGGCGGGGCGCGAGGTGGATGTCGACAAGCGCCTGTGTGACTCCGAACTTGAGCATGCCGAGCGTAACCTCTCCCTCGCACACATGCTGCGCTCCTATGGCATCATTCAGGACGATGCCCACGATGCCGTGCTGTCCTATACCTCGCAGTGCGCGCTGTCGGTCGATGCGCGCGACCTTGCCGTCATGACCGCGACCTTGGCCAATGGTGGGCGCCAGCCGGTAACAGGAGAGAAGATTCTAGACGCCGATGTCTGCCGCATGACCCTGGCGGTGATGAGCTCTTGCGGCATGTACGACGGCGCTGGGCGCTGGATGGCGGAGGTGGGAATCCCCGCGAAGTCCGGCGTATCCGGCGGGCTCATTGGTACGCTGCCGGGGCAGAGCGGCGTGGCGACGTTCTCGCCGCGCCTTGATGAACAGGGCAATAGCGTGCGCGGCACCGCAATCTTCCGCGAGCTCTCCTCGGACATGGGCCTGCACCTGATGTCCACAGAGAACCGCTTCGGTGTGCACCCAGTACGCAGCGTTGATGAAGATGATGAGACGGCGATCATTCGACTGCAGGGTCATATCAACTTCACCGCCACGGAAGCCATCCTCCACGAGCTGGAGGAGCGCCAGTTCTCCGGCAAGCGCTTGGCCTTGGACTTCTCCCAGGTCTCTGGGCTGCACAAGGTGGGCCGGCGCATGCTCAAGGAAGGCCTGCGCCGCCTGCGTGAGGAAGGCAACGAGGTCGCGCTTGTCGACGATGACGGGCTCGTCACCGACCGCGCCATGTCAGATGGCACCGTCCTCCCGTTGGCGGACAAGGAGGACTACGTCATCGCCGGCGAAGAAGTGTGAGCGGCCTCAAGCCGCTCACACGGGAGCCGAGTTGAAGACGCTCTGATCTAGGCTTCTGCGATCTCGCGTAGCGCTGCCACCACGGTGCGCACCGGCACACCGGTAGCGCGCTTCGGGGTGTAGCCGCGCGGGGCGGAACCATTCCAGGACGGGCCGGCGATATCGATGTGGGCCCACTCGATGCCCTCGCCCACGAATTGCTTGAGGTAGGTGCCGGCGAATTCCATGCCGCCCTCACGCTTAGCGTTGATGTTGCGGATGTCTGCGGCCTGGGACTTGATCTCCTCGTCGTGCTCTTCCAGCAGCGGCATGGCCCAGGCGCTCTCGCCCACCTCGCGGCCGATTTCGGCCAGGCGATCGCGGAAAACCTCGGAGCCCATGATGCCGGAGGTGCGCGAACCCAGCGCCACGATCTGTGCGCCAGTCAGCGTCGCGGTCTCAATGAGGTAGTCCGGCTTATCCTCGCTGGCGCGGGCGATGGCGTCCGACAGCACGAGGCGGCCCTCAGCGTCGGTGTTGAGGACCTCGGAGGTCAGGCCGCCGTAGTGGGTAATGACATCGCCCGGGCGGGTGGCACCAGAGCCCGGCATGTTCTCCGCCAGCGGCAGGGTAGCGGTGATCTGAACCGGCAGCTTCAACTTGGCCGCAGCGATGATGGTGGCCGCCATGGCAGCGGAGCCGCCCATATCCGAAATCATGTCCCACATGCCATTGCCCGGCTTCAAGGAAATACCGCCGGTATCGAAGGTGATGCCCTTACCCACGAGGGCCACGTGCTTCTTGGCCTTCTTGGGCTTCCAGCTCAGGCGTACCAAGCGCGGTGGGCGGGCCGAGCCCTTGCCCACGGCCAAGATTCCGCCGAAGCCCTGCTTCTCCAGCTGCTTTTCATCGAGAACCTCGACGTCAAGACCAGCCTCCTTGGCCTGGCCGGAAAGGAAGTTGGCGTAAGACTCCGGGTAAAGCTCGTTGGCGGGGGCATTCACTAGGTCGCGGGCAAGCAAGACAGACTCGGCCACGGTGCGGGCGGCCTCGAATTCCTCGGAGACAGACTTATCGGCCACGACCACGAAGGTGGCGGGCTGTTCCTTGTCCTTGAGATCGGTGGAGCGGATTCCGCGGTAGGCATAGCCGCCGAGGATGAGTCCCTCAACGGCGGCCGTAACGCCGAAGTCCGCCAAGGTGGTCACGATGGTGCCCACGCCCGCAGTGGCGCGAGCGGCGCTGCCGGCGGCGCGGCGCAGAGCTTCATCGTCGAGCGCCTCAACGGCACCCAAACCCAGTGCTATGACCTGGGCGGCACCTGCCTTCTGTGGGGCAGGAACCTTCACGATCTCCCCGGCCTTACCCGTCGCGCCCACGGCCGCGAGAGCCTCGTACGTCGAGCGCAGCGCGGAGGAACCGAGCAGAGAGGTACCCGGCACCTCGAGCCCCTCCTCACCAGCAAAGGTAGCGATGAGCAGGGCGTCTGCCTGCTTGGGGGCCTTCTTGGCCAACTCAACGGTGGGGAATAAGCCGCGTGCGGGCAGTTCGAACGTGGAAGAAGCCACGATGTCCTCCTTGAGAAAATGACAATGGGATACTCCTCACACCCTACCCGTGTCCATGACGTGGAACGCGGAGGGGCAATGTACGCGAAGGTTGACTATTTCAGGCAATACTTCGCTTGGGCATTTCTGCACTTCTATAGGTGTCTGGGGAGTACGCTGTGAGGCATGTTGAATTACACCGTGACGCGAACTGATAAACCCACCTCCCCGGAACGCCTGCAGGAGATTCTGGCGAACCCGGGCTTTGGTAAGCACTTCACCGACCACATGGTGACGATTGACTGGACTGAGGACAAGGGGTGGCACGACGCGCAGGTGCGCCCTTACGCGCCGTTCAGCATGGACCCGGCCTCTACCGTCTTCCACTATGGCCAGGCCATCTTCGAGGGCATCAAGGCTTACCGCCAGCCTGACGGCAGCATCGCTACCTTCCGCCCAGAGCAGAACGCACAGCGTCTGCAAGCCTCTGCTGAGCGCATGGCAATGCCGCAGCTGCCGGAAGAGGAGTTCATTGAATCCCTGCGCCAGCTTGTCGACGTCGACCAGGCCTGGGTCCCCGAGGCTGGCGGCGAGGCAGCCCTGTACTTCCGCCCCTTCATGATCGCTACTGATGTCTCCCTGGGCGTGCACCCGGCGCATTCTTACCGCTATGTCGTCATCGCCTCCCCGGCGGGCGCGTATTTCTCCGGTGGTATCAAGCCGGTGTCCGTCTGGCTGTCCACCGACTATGTACGCGCCGCTCCCGGCGGCACCGGTGCAGCGAAATTCGCCGGCAACTACGCGGCTTCGCTGCTCGCGCAGGCGCAGGCAGCGGAGAAGGGCTGCGACCAGGTGGTGTGGCTGGACGCTATCGAGCGCACCTATATCGAGGAAATGGGTGGCATGAACCTCGCCTTCGTCTACGGCGAAGAGGGAAACCAGACCCTGGTCACCCCAGAGCTGTCGGGCTCGCTGCTGCCGGGTATTACCCGTAAGTCTCTGCTGCAGGTGGCCGAAGACATGGGGCTGAAGGTGGAAGAACGCCGCATCACCTACAAGGAGTGGGAGCAGGATGTTGCCTCCGGCGCCATGGTGGAGGCCTTTGCCTGCGGAACCGCAGCCGTTATTACCCCGGTGGGCCACGTTATGGGCACCGATACCGACTTCCACATCAACAACGATGAGGCCGGTGCCACGACGATGGCTCTGCGCGAGCGCCTCACCGGCATCCAGCGCGGGTCCGTGGAGGATACCCACGGCTGGCTGCACACGCTGGTTGAAGCGAAATAAGTGGGCTGCCTAGGCGAGCTCGGCGGCCAGCTGCACCAGCGGCAAGGCCGCGAGCGCGCCGAGGGGGAAACCTTCACTCAGGTTTAAATCAAGCAGTGGGTTAAGCCCCAGCTCCTTGAGAGCGAGGGCGTGCGCCGGTTCGGGGGTGGTGGTTCCCGCGCGAAGCCAGCCCTTCACACCGGGCGCAGTGCGCTCGGCTAGGACGGCGGCGGTGGCTGCCAGGGGGCCGTCGATAAGCATCGGCGTTCGCCGCGCCGTGGCCTGCGCGATGAAGCCCACCAACGCCGCGAGAGCCGGGGAACCGATGGTCTGCACGACCTCCCAGCCCTCTAGGTTGCGGGCACGGAACATGGAGTCGCGCACAACGCTCACGCGGGCCTTCCACATCGCATCCGTGATGCCGCTGGCCAGAGTATTCGTCCCCACAATCGCTACCGGTTCGGTGTGGGTGATCCGGCCCATAACACTGGTGGCAACGGTCTCCGTGTCGATTCCACAAGCGGACGTGATGAGCAGGTCGGCGCCGGAATCGATCTCCCGATCTGCCGTGGTCATGCCTAGGCTGACGAAGGACTCGCACTCCGCAGGGGACATGGCGGTAGCGCTGTCGCACGGTTCAGAGTTTTCGGAGTCGCCGCTGGTGCACTCGACGAAGTCGATGCCCGCCCCTGCCCGCTGCGCAGCGCTGAGGAGATTATCGCGCCATCGTTCTTCATCAGCGGGGGAATGCTGCGTGATACCCACACCGTCGACAGTGCGTTCAGCAGTGGGCCGGGCGTCTTCAAAGACGATGGCCCGGGGCCGCTCAAGAGGTGTGGCCTGCGGAGACTCCTGCGCTGCCGCCAGCCATGCAGCAATCTCTGCCATGCGGTTTGGTTGAGCTGCGGTTGAAGGGCGCAGCTGGGGAACCGCGGTGAATTCAGGCATGTGTCCTCCGGCTTAGACGGTAGCTCCGCGCTCCACCTGCGGACGCGGCGTGCGCCACTTGCGCGGTTGGGAGGCGCGGGAGTACGCGTAGAACCCTAGACCAAAACCGGCCTCGGTGGTGCCGGGGAACTTCAGGCGCACTGCGTTGTTGCACTTACGCGCGAGCCAGAATCCCTCGACAGCGAAGACTACGATGACCGCCATGGCGCCAATCGAGATGATTTGCGACAGGCGCGGGTCCCGGGTGCTGACGAACATGAGCACCAGCAGCACGATGGCAAAGGGCATGACCCACTCGTTAATGAAGCGGTGGGAATCTACCCAATCGCGCACGTAGCGGCGGACCTCGCCCTTATCGCGGGCGAGGAGGTAGCGCTCGTCACCAGCGGCCATGCGCTCCTGTGCCACCTTGTTGCGCTCGCGGGACTCTTGGCGCTCCTTGCGCTTATATTCCTTCCACTCTGCCTTAGACATGGAAGCCTTGAGTTCCTTGCGGTGCTGGTAGCGCTGCGCGTCCGACATTCCCCGGGGATCACGCTTGACGCCGCGGGCGATTTCCTGCGCATCACGCTTGGGCGTGGGGCGGCCTTTCGGCGGCGTGTAGCCCTTGCGGTGCGGTTTCTCGGCGGCGGGTTGCTCTTCCGGCGCCGGGGTGTGCTCGGCGGGGGAAGAAGTCTTGTCATCTTTTTGCCACGGAAGTTTCACGCTGTTTAGCGTACAAGGTCGCGCGGACATAACGGGAATAGGCCCGCGGGAGATAGCGTTGTGGTCAGGGAACAGGGCACCAGTGAACCACTAGTGAACTGTGAGGCATCCTTTCTTCCTCTTGTATGAGGGGGTAGGGTGGGCTCCAGAAAAAATTCCGTAAACATAAGAGGAGAAATCATGACCGCTCCCGCGTCTGCAACCGGAGTAATCCTGACCGAGGCCGCTGCGGCCAAGGCAAAGTCCCTGCTTGATCAGGAAGGCCGCGATGATCTGTCACTGCGCATTGCTGTCCAGCCGGGCGGCTGCGCGGGCTTGCGCTACCAGCTTTACTTCGATGACCGCACCCTGGATGGTGACAAGGTGGACTCCATTGGCGGCGTCAACCTCGTCGTAGACAAGATGTCCATCCCGTACCTCACTGGCGCCAAGATCGATTTTTCCGACACCATTGAGGCCCAGGGCTTTACCATCGATAACCCCAACGCTGGCGGTTCATGCGCTTGCGGTGACTCCTTCAATTAAAGTCACATAGACGATATGTCGAAGCCCTCGCCATATGGCGAGGGCTTCATTTTTATTCTCTATTTTATTAGAGCTTCACGGGGTAATCGCGCTGCTCAATCTTCGGGTCGATGCGCTCTTCCACGAAGATGCCATGCCAAATCATGAAGGACAGCACCGTCCACAGGCGGCGAGAGTGATCGGTGATTCCGTCACGGTGCTCCTTGAGCATCTCCAGAACTTCCTTCTTGTTGAAGATGTCCTCGGTCTGGGACTCCGTGATCTGATCCTGGGCCCATCCATAAAGCTCATCGCCGGCCAACCAGTGGCGCATAGGAACCGGGAAGCCCAGCTTCTTGCGGTGCAGTACGTGCGACGGGACAATCTGCTCCATGGCTTTGCGCAGCGCGTACTTGGTGGTGCCGTGCGAAATCTTGAGGTCGTAGGGGATAGTTTCCGCGACCTTGAATACTTCCTTGTCCAGGAAAGGAACGCGCAGCTCCAGGGAGTTGGCCATGTTCATCTTGTCGGCCTTGACCAAAATATCGCCGCGCATCCACGTAAACAGGTCGAGGTGCTGCATGCGGGCTACCGGGTCAAAGTCTTGGGACTGCGCATAAATCGGAGCGGTAACCTCGCGGTGGTCCCACTCCGGCTTGGCCCACGGGAGCACCCGCTGGAGTTGCTCGAAGTTGAAGGAGCGCGCGTTGCCGTAGTAACGCTCTTCCATGGTCATGGAACCGCGGTTGAGCAGGGACTTGCCCTTAATTCCCTCGGGGAGGACCTGTGAGAGCTTGCCTAAGCCGCGGCGCAACGGGGAGGGGATCTTCTCGAACGGAGCTAGCGAGAGCGGCTCCTTATAGATGGTGTAGCCGCCAAAAAGTTCGTCGGCACCTTCACCAGACAGCACCACCTTGACGTGCTTACGGGCTTCCTGGGCCACGAAGTACAAGGGGACAAGAGAGGGATCTGCCACGGGGTTGTCCAGGTACCACATGATCTTCGGAACAGCCTCAGCGTATTCCTCGGGGGAGACAATCTTAACGATGTGCTCTACACCAATGGCGGCGGCAGACTCGGCCGCGACGTCGACCTCGGAGTAGCCTTCGCGCTCGAATCCGGTGGTGAAGGTGAGGAGGTCCGGGTTGTGGCGCTTGGCCAAGGCTGCGATGGCGGTGGAGTCAATGCCGCCGGAGAGGAAGGAACCGACGGTCACATCGGCACGCATGTGCTTCTCGACGCTATCCTCCAATGCCCGCGCAATCCTATCGAAGAGCTTCTGCTCCTCGCCCTGCTTCACAGGTTGAATGGGGAAGCGGGGCTTGAAGTAGCGATCCGATACAACTTTTTCGCCAGGGCGAAGCGTTACGGTGCAGCCAGACTCGACGCGGCGAATATTGGCGTGGAGGGACTCCGGCTCAGGCACGTATTGCAAGTCCACATAGTGCTCGATGGCGCGCTTATCAAGGCTGAGGTCTAGACCCAGCGAATCGGCCATCGACAGGATGCACTTCATTTCAGAGGCGAAAACGGTGCCGGCGTCGGTGGTGGCGTAGTAGAGGGGCTTGATGCCAAACTGGTCGCGCGCGGCGAACATGGTCCGAGTTTCGGTATCCCAGATGACGAAACCGAACATGCCGCGCAGGTGCTCGACAACGTCTTTGCCCCAATGGTGGTAGCCGACGACGATGGGTTCGCCATCGCCCTCAGTATTGAAGGTATAGCCGGCGGCACTAAGCTCTTCGCGCAGCTCCACGTAGTTATAAATCTCGCCGTTGAAGGTGAGGGCATAGCGCTCGGGGTTGTCTTCAGGGCCCCAGCGAAGCGGCTGGTTTGAGTGTTCTAGATCGATAATGGATAGACGGTTAAAGCCGAAGGCTGCATCCTCGTCATGCCAGGTGCCAGCAGCGTCGGGGCCGCGGTGGCGCATGCACTGGAGGGATTGCTCGAGGGCCTCCAGGTGCTGGGCGGCATTGCGATCGGCGCTCAGTAGCGCGCAGAGTCCGCACATATACTTGCTTCTCCTTATATATCAAGCTTCATCTTTGACACACTTTACGGCCGGATCTGGAGGATCTGCGAACCCCGCGCCGCGCTCCCCGTTAGGGTGCGAACTTTCGGATGATGTACAGCTATGTGCTCTGTGAATTGGGTCATAGCGGGTAGGGGGAGGGTGGGGTAGTCGGTGTGACCTTGTGCAGGTGGGCCGGTAACATCCCGTACGTTCACGATTTATAGAGCGGAGCCAGCGTCTAATCAGTCCAGTGAAAAGGTCTGAAATTCAGGCAGGATCCTCTATCCTGATTGGGTAGGAATGCTCTGTGAGTATTCGAGAAGTTTGTGTGCACAGAAAGGCAGAACACACGTGGGACAGCGTAAGCAACGCAACCTCGGCCGTAAGGCGGGCCTAGCGGGCGTCATCGCTCTGGGCGGTCTAGCTCTGGCAGGTTGTGACGTCGCAGCACCGACGGCCGTTGAGAACCTCCTTGGTATGGGTTGGCCGAAGGGCGTGACCCCTGAGGCGACCTCGATGTACAACTTCTGGATCTGGGTCTGGGTTGCTGCATGGATCATCGGTTTCATTATGTGGGGTCTGTTCCTCACCGCTATCTTCCGCTGGAATGCGAAGAAGGCTGAGAAGGCTGGTAAGGGCGAGTTCCCCAAGCAGCTGCAGTACAACGTGCCGCTGGAGATGGCTCTGACCATCATTCCGATTCTCATCATTATGGGCCTGTTCTTCTTCACGGTTCAGGCACAGCAGAAGGTGACGGCATTGGATAAGAACCCTGAGGTTACCGTCGATGTCACGGCTTTCCAGTGGAACTGGAAGTTCGGTTACGCCGAGAACAAGGTTGATGGCGAGAACTACGATGGTGCCGATGCTGAGCGCCAGAAGCTCGCTGAGGAATCTTCCATGGATCCGGAGGGTACTGAGAACCCGAACCCGATCCACGGTAAGTCCATGGGCGATATCTCTTACCTCAACTTCAACAAGATTGAGACCGTTGGTACCACCGAAGAGGTTCCGGTGCTGGTTCTGCCGGTAGACACCCCGATTGAGTTCCGCCTCGCCTCCGGCGATGTTTCCCACTCCTTCTGGGTTCCGGAGTTCCTGTTTAAGCGCGATGCTTACGCACACCCGGAGAACAACTCTCAGGAGCGTCGCTTCCAGGTAGAGAAGATTGAGGAAAAGGGCGCCTTCGTTGGTCGCTGTGCTGAGATGTGCGGTACCTACCACGCCATGATGAACTTTGAGATTCGCGTCGTTGACCGCGCAGACTTCAACGAGTACCTCAAGTTCCGTGAGGAGAACCCGCAGGCAACCAACGCCGAGGCTCTCGAGCACATCGGTGAAGAGCCCTACGCAGTTACCACCGCTCCGTTCAACTCTCTGCGCGACACCCGCGATGCCGACAACTTTGTCGACACCGCTGAGGCGGCATAAGAAAAGGAACTGATAGAAAATGCGTGCAACATCTAAGGTCTTTTATTCCATCGCGACCTACCTCTTCGTGTCGCTCATCGTCTACATCATTGGCGTTAACTACGTCAAGGATGATGGCTACATGTACGGCACCGAGTGGGTCGGCATCGTGGGCATGGTCCTCGCTATGCTGCTCTGCCTCATGCTGGGTGGCTACCTGCACTTCACCGATAACCGTTCCGACATCGCGCCGGAAGATTGGGAAGAAGCGGAGACTGAAGACGCAGCTGGTATTCTCGGCTTCTTCTCTCCCAGCTCCATCTGGCCGCTGTGCATGACCGGTTCAATCGCAGTTCTTGGTCTAGGCATTATCTTCCTCTACTTCTGGATGATCATTTTGGGCGCAGTCCTGCTGGTCACCTCCGTGACCGGCCTGTCTCTGCAGTATGGCCTTCCGAAGGAAAAGCACTAAGGCTTAACCTTTTCTGCCGCGCTTTCTAGCGTCACGACTTCTCAAGCCTCCGCCACACCTCGTGGCGGAGGTTTTGTCGTTGATAAGACTGCGTCGTACTGCGTTGCGGAAAGTTCCCAACAAGTCGAAAAAATATCGCTATGGGTGGGGCGCTGGGGGAAGCAGGCTGCCGCCGAAAGCGTGTACCTGGAGGTCTGGGCTTAGAATTCCAGCACGTTAACGGCCATTTTTACGGGGGTCAACCGAAAGTTGCAGTCCTGCACTTTCGCCTATGGGGGTGGGTGTGATTTATCTCATTAGGGAAGGTCCGCCCCGTGCCGGATTGCGGGCGAACCGTACCTCTTCTTGTCCTGTTGCTGGCTTCACAACATGCGTTGCCAAGTCTCACTACCTGCAGGGATGGGGCGTCGTAAAGCGCGCTAAAAAGTTCCCGACTACTTCCTGGAAGATTTATAGTTCCTGTCCGGGGTGAAAACTGTGAAGGTCTAGGTCGTGGCCTCAAAAAAATCGGGGGGAAATGAGATGACTTATGCGGTCAGACCAGCCATACTGTTAGGCGTGACGAGCGTAGTTTCTAACCAAGGTATGGCAGCACCACGTGTTGCCGCGCTGAACCGACCCAACATGGTCAGCGTCGGCACCATCGTGTTCCTGTCTCAGGAATTGATGTTCTTTGCTGGACTGTTCGCGATGTGGTTTACCTCGCGTGCGAACGGCCAGGAGGGTGACTGGGCAGAGCACACGGCGCACATCAACGTGCCCATGGGCTTCCTCATTACGAGTGTCCTGGTTCTTTCCTCCGTGACCTCTCAGTTCGGCGTGTTTGCAGCAGAAAGGGGTGACGTTTACAAGCTCCGACTCTGGTACTCGGTAACCATCGCGTTGGGTGTTGTCTTCTTGGGCATCATGGCGTTCGAGTGGACAGAGTTGATCATGGCAGGTCTCACTGTTCAGTCCAGTGTCTTCGGATCGGTCTTCTACATCCTGACCGGTTTCCACGCGGCACACGTGACTGCGGGTCTGATCGCCTTCGGAATTATCTTGGCGCGCATTGCTCGCTCCAAGTTCACGCCTGCACAGGCCACCGCGGCAATGGCAGTGTCTTACTACTGGCACTTCGTTGACGTTGTGTGGATTGGCGTGTTCGTAGTCATCTACCTAGTTCAGTAGGCCGTAGTCGCCGGAGAATAGCCGGCCTACAGTCATTCATCTCCATGTACGAGTTATCTAAAGGAAAATGATGGATAACATCCAGCAGCCCGCCGCAGTGGAAGACACCGCTGCCGCGGCTAAGAAGACCCGCCGTCGCCGCAAGGCGAAGCGCACGCTTGCTGGCGTCTTTGCATTGAGCATCGGGCTCACTGGCGCAGGTGTCTTGGCTTCCGCCCTGACCCCTGACGCACAGGTGGCCACCGCCGCAAAGGATGACCAGGCACTCGTTCAAGAGGGCAAGGACATCTACGAAGTCGCTTGTATCACCTGCCACGGTGCGAACCTGCAGGGTATCCAGGACCGTGGTCCTTCCCTCGTTGGTATTGGCGCCGGCTCCGTGTACTTCCAGGTTCACTCCGGCCGTATGCCGATGATGTCCAACGACGCTCAGGCTGAGCGCAAGACTCCGCGCTACACCGAGCAGCAGACCCTGGCGCTTGCCGCCTACGTCGCTGCCAACGGTGGCGGTGCCGACATCGTCTACGACGAGGATGGCTCCGTTGCGCAGGAGTCCCTGCGTGGCGCTAACTACAACGGCCAGATCCAGGCCGAGGACGTAGCAAAGGGCTCCGAGCTCTTCCGTATGAACTGCGCGTCCTGCCACAACTTCACCGGTAGGGGAGGCGCTCTTTCCTCCGGTAAGTTCGCGCCGCCGCTCGACCCGGCCAACGAGCAGGAGATCTACCAGGCAATGCTGACCGGTCCGCAGAACATGCCTAAGTTCTCTGACCGTCAGCTGACCGCAGATGAGAAGAAGGACATCATCGCCTACCTCAAGTCTGCGAAGGAAACCCCGTCTCCGGCTGGTTGGTCGCTCGGCGGCCTCGGTCCGGTGGCTGAGGGCCTGGCAATGTGGATCATCGGCATCAGCCTTCTGTGCGTTGCCGCTATGTGGATTGGATCTCGCTCATGAGTAACGTAAAGAAGAATTACTCTCGTAAAGAGCTCGATGCTATGAGCAACGACGAGCTTGCAGCGCTCGGTACCGAGCTGGATGATGTCACCGTCGCATTCCGCAAGGAGCGCTTCCCAGTCGAGGGCGATCCCGCTGAGAAGCGCGCTGCTGGCAATGTCACCTTCTGGCTGATCATCTCCGTCCTGATGGGTATCGCTTTCCTCGGCGTGTACCTCTTCTGGCCGTGGGAGTACAAGATGTTGGGTGAGGATGGCCTGTGGTGGCACACCCTGTACACCCCGCTGCTTGGCCTGACCTCTGGTCTGTGCATCCTGGGCCTGGGCTTTGCCATTGTTCAGTACGTCAAGAAGATTCTCCCCGAGGAGATTTCCGTTCAGCGTCGTCACGATGGCCCCTCTGATGAGGTTGACCGTCGCACGCTGACCGCGCTGCTGAATGATTCCTGGACCACCTCGACTCTGGGTCGTCGTAAGACCATCAAGGGTCTGCTCGGTGGTGCCGGCGTTCTCTTCGGCCTGACCGTTATCGCTCCGCTCGGCGGCGCTATCAACAACCCGTGGAAGAAGCGCCACGACTTGGACTACACCGGTGATGGCACCCTGTGGACCTCCGGCTGGACCATGCACGAGAAGGGCGTCAAGCTCTATCTCGCTCGCGACACCGGTACCATCGCAGAGATGCACGAGGGTGAGTCCGGCTCTCACTACACCACGCGTGGCGTCACCCGCCTGGTGCGTGTTCGCCCGGAGGATCTGGCTGCCGGTGGTATGGAGACTGTCTTCCCGCTGGCTGCTGAGGATGTCAATGATGGTGCGGAGTACTCCGAGGACAAGGACGTCTACACCAACCACATGCACTCCATCCATGGCAACCGTAACGCCGTGATGCTCATCCGCCTGCGCAACGATGACGCCAAGAAGGCCATCGAGCGCAAGGGGCAGGAAGACTTCCACTACGGCGATTACTACGCCTACTCCAAGATTTGTACCCACATTGGTTGCCCGACCTCGTTGTACGAGGCTCAGACCAACCGCATTCTTTGCCCGTGCCACCAGTCGCAGTTCGATGCTCTGCACTACGGCAAGCCGGTCTTCGGCCCAGCCGCCCGTGCGCTGCCGCAGCTGCCGATTGACGTGGACGAAGAGGGCTACCTCATTGCTAAGGGCAACTTCATCGAGCCCGTCGGACCTGCATTCTGGGAGCGTAAGTCATAATGAGTAACAAACTTGCACAGATGGGTAACAACATGGACGAGCGGTACTCCGCCGCCGGCGTCCTGCGTACCCAGCTCAACAAAGTCTTTCCCACTCACTGGTCCTTCATGCTCGGTGAGATGGCACTGTACAGCTTCATCATCTTGGTGCTGACCGGCATCTACTTGGCGCTGTTCTTCGATCCTTCCATCACGAAGGTCATCTACGACGGCGGCTACACTCCGCTGAACGGCGTCGAGATGTCCCGTGCTTATGCAACGGCTCTGGATATTTCCTTTGAGGTGCGCGGCGGCCTGTTCGTTCGCCAGATGCACCACTGGGCAGCACTCATGTTCATGATGTCCATGATTGCCCACATGCTGCGTATTTTCTTCACCGGTGCGTTCCGCCGCCCGCGTGAGGCCAACTGGATTATCGGTTGCGCTCTGATCCTGCTGGGCATGGTCGAGGGCTTCCTCGGTTACTCCCTCCCGGATGACCTGCTCTCCGGTGTTGGTCTGCGAATCATGTCCGCCATCATCCTGGGTCTGCCGATCATCGGTACCTGGCTGCACTGGGCCATCTTCGGTGGCGACTTCCCGTCCGACCTGATGCTGGACCGCTTCTACATCCTGCACGTGCTGGTTATCCCGGGCATCATCCTGGGTCTCATCGCAGCGCACCTCATCATGGTCTGGTTCCAGAAGCACACCCAGTTCCCTGGACCGGGTCGCGCTGAGAACAACGTTGTCGGTGTCCGCATTATGCCGGTCTTTGCCACGAAGGCCATCGGCATGGGCATGATGGTTGCCGGCGTGCTGGCTCTTATCTCCGGTCTGATGACGATTAACGCCATCTGGAACCTTGGCCCGTACAACCCGTCCCAGGTCTCCGCTGGTTCCCAGCCGGATATCTACATGCTGTGGACTGACGGTGTTGCTCGTGTCATGCCGGCATGGGAGCTCTACATCGGCAACTACACCATTCCGTCTGCATTCTGGGTCGCACTGCTCTGTGGCCTGATGGTTGTCCTGCTCTTCGCCTACCCCTTCATTGAGAAGAAGCTGACGGGCGACGACGCTCACCACAACCTTCTGCAGCGCCCGCGTGACGTTCCGGTTCGCTCCGCTATCGGTGCGGCTGCCATCGTCTTCTTCCTGCTGGTAACGCTGTCTGGTGGTAACGACCACGTGGCACACTTCTTCCAGATCTCGCTGAATGCGATGACCTGGGTTGGCCGTATCGGTCTGATTGTCCTGCCGCCGATTGCATACTTCATGACCTACCGCATCTGCGTTGGTCTGCAGCGCTCCGACCGCGAGGTGCTGGAGCACGGTATTGAGACCGGCGTTATTAAGCAGCTGCCGAACGGTGCCTTCATCGAGGTTCACCAGCCGCTCGGCCCGGTCGATGACCACGGCCACCCGATTCCGCTCGAGTACGCTGGCGCCCAGGTTCCGAAGCAGCTTAACCAGCTTGGTCTGGCTGACTCCGAAACGCAGGGTATCTTCTCCACCGATGACCCGGCTATCGTGTCCCGCGTCAACGAGATTCGCCACGAGAACCACGCTGAGGAGACGGAGATGTTCCGTCAGCTCAACGAGGCTAACCGTCGCGATGACGAGGAGAATGGCCGCATCTAGCGCCTTCACTCACTGAAACACGCTCACAGAGCCCGCACCGCCTTCCGAATAATAGGGAGAGGTGCGGGCTCTCAGCGTTTTATTGCATGAGTTGAGTTAGGTGAAGTCCCGTGAGCCTTTGGCTGACCTTCCGCGACGGGCATTTGCGGTCTTCCGCTTGCCTGACTTCCCTCACGCTGTGATCTCCACGAAGTAGGTGGGGTAGGGGGCCTTCTATCTGTGCGTGTGCAGCGCGGGTAGAGCGTGACCTATATTGAGCAGTGAGTCTCGTCCATGCGATGGACGGGACGCTTTCTCATTCTTGCCGCTTATGCGGGCCATTGAGCCCTTTTGCATTCCCTAATCTGTTCTTTCGGCGATACCGTCGCTCGAGATTGAGCGCTCGGCGTCGGCCGGAAGTACTTCAAGGGAAGAGGTAGGGGCAATTGCTGAGTCAAGCGGCAAGTCCCAGCGTTCATGATTCTCTTCGGCTTCGCGCGTCCTTAGTAGTTGATTTCAAACAGTGCGCTAGTTCTCCCCTGGCCGGAATCGCTGCGTTGAGCGTCGTGCGTGACTAGTCAGTCCGCTTCCCGTGCTTCTCTCTATATATGGCTACTGTTGCATCAGCGTTGTTCGCTAGTGATGGTAGGCGGAATGCGTGCGGGCCTGGGAGGGCGGATTTCCTTCTGCGATTAGTGTCGTTTGAAGCTCGGATGAGAGTTGGTGGTGGGGCAAATGGGGCTTTTGTTAAAGCGCATTACGGCGGTGTGACGAAGGTTACACAGCCAGTTTTGTGGAGCTTTTCTGTTGGCGTAGTGTGGCAATGGTCTAGGGGGCGGCGCGTGTTCCTGAGGCTCTGATATCGCTGCTCAGGGCAAGCTTCCGGCGATAGTTATTGTGCATTGGAGTGGAAGAATTGTGCACTATGTCGTTTAGGTTGCCATTTGATAACAGGACGGTAACGGAGTCGGTTTTGCGTTTCTGACTCGACATTGCTTGTGATGGTTTCGTAACCTATTCGAGACATTGAGTTACCGACACGGTGTACACATCACCGGTGCTCAATACGAACTGAAGATTTAAGCGCCGCGTCTGGCCCCTCCTAAAAATTCGGGGGCCGAGTGGAGATGGCTCTACAGGAATGGGTCATCGTCGAACACTAGGCCCGTCCCTTGGGTCAGAGCTTTCATCCGCGTTGCAGAGAAGATAGACACAAGATTTGTCCTCTTGGCGGAGAAAAGTAGGCGCGCAGGAAGATTTGGAGTTTAAATTCGTGGCTAAGCACCGTCGTCAGGGCAACCTGAACACCCGTCGCATTGCATCCACCGCTGCTATCGCAGCAACCGCAGCGGTTGTCACCCCGGCAGCCGCCAACGCCGCCGAGGTTGTCGTCCCGAACACCGACATCCGCTTCGACGTTGCCGGCCTGGAGAGCGTCCCGAACATTCAGCAGCTGCCGAACGTTGACCGCTACATCCCGGCTTTCAAGGCTAACCAGGGTGGCGGCTACGCCGCTGCTGTTGAGACCCCGGCCGCCGCAGCCCCGGCCCCGGCACCGTCCCAGTCTGTTGGTGAGAAGGTGCTCGCAGCCGCTCGTTCCGCAATCGGTTCCCCGTACGTCTACGGTGCTAATGGTCCGAGCGCCTTCGATTGCTCTGGTCTGACATCCTGGGCCTACCAGCAGGCTGGCGTGTCCATCCCGCGCACCTCCCAGGCGCAGGCTTCCGCCGGTACCCCGGTGTCCCTCGATGCGCTGCAGCCGGGCGACATCATCGTGTACTACTCCGGTGCATCCCACGTCGGCATCTACGCTGGCAATGGCACCATCATTGACGCTCTGAACTCCGGCACCCCGGTGGGCGAGCGCTCCCTGCACTACATGCCGATTCACTCCGCAGTTCGCTTCTAAGCGCGCCGGGTAGTCTTTTCAACCCCTTCCGCTGTTCTTGCCATGTTGATGGTGAGGGTAGGGAAGGGGCTCGGCTATTCTTGTAGCCGTTATGTTTTTGCTCGACTGAGGGTATGATCCAGTCAGCTATTAACCTTCTCTAAGTTTCGGGGGTACCCATGTCGCGTCGTGGCCTTGCGTGTGCGGTCGCTGCACTTGCCTTGAGCACCGTTCCAGTAGCCGTCCTTTCACCATCGGCTATGTCCCAGGAGGTTTCTCCGGAGCAGCAAGAAAGCACCCCGCAAGCGCAGGAGCCTGAAGATCTCCCTGGCCTCATTGAGCGTATGGCGGACGTCGCCCAGCGCGTGTCTGCCAAGGGTGAAGAGGTCAAGGGGCTTGAGGATGAGCTCGCCGAGTCGGAGAAGGCCATTGAAGAGTTGGACCGCAAGGCCGAGGAAGCGCACCGCAGTTCCGAGGACGCCTCCGCGGCGGTAGCTGCGCAACAGGAACGCATCGATGCGCTCGCGCAAAAGCGTTATCGCAGGAATGCTGCATCGACCTCAGTTTCGGCTGCTCTTAACGCCAATGACGTCGCCAGCGCGGTCGAGCGCATGGGCTACCTGGGCGCGTTGTCCAAGGCTGCGAAACGTGAAGAAGTTGCGATGGTAGCTGCCTCTGCCGCCGCAGATGATGCGCACCAGGAAGCTGTCGATGCTGCCGCGGAAGCCCGCCGCAAGCGTGATGAATTGCAGGAACAGCGGGATACTGTTCTCAAGGAAAAGGCCGAGCTGGAGGAACAACAGAAGGAACTAGAAGTCACCGTTGATGGCCTCAGCCCCGAAGCGCGGGAGGCGTGGATCCAGCACTTCGGCGGGTCTTCCGGTCTTGACTTAGCCGCGTTGGCTGATGGCTCTGGCTCCGCCGCCGTCGAGGCCGCTCTTACCCGCATCGGCGCTCCCTATGGGTGGGGTGCTACCGGTCCCGATGCCTTTGACTGTTCGGGTCTCATGGTGTGGAGCTACCAACAGATGGGCAAGAGCATTCCACGTACCTCCCAGGCGCAGCTTGCCGGTGGCACTCCAGTGCCGATGGATCAGCTGCAGCCAGGGGACATCGTGGGCTACTATCCCGGCGTGACCCACGTGGGAATGTATATCGGGGATGGCCAAGTGGTTCACGCCTCCACCTATGGTGTGCCCGTGGCCGTGGTGCCGCTTAATTCCATGCCCGTTCAAGGCGCCGTTCGTTACTAGGTTATGGCGCGCACCCTCCTCGTCACCAATGACTTCCCGCCTACTATTGGCGGGATTCAGTCCTATCTTCGAGATTTTCTAGCCACCCTCAACCCGCAGGATGTCGTGGTCTTCGCCTCGACTCAAGATAGTGACGCTGCCGCGGAGTATGACGCGACGCTGCCCTATACCGTGGTCCGCTGGCCACGCAGCATCATGTTGCCGACGCCCGCCACAGCTCGTCGTATGCAGCAGCTCATTCGTGAAAACAACATTGGGACAGTCTGGTTTGGTGCTGCAGCTCCGCTGGCGCTTATGGCGCCGTCCGCGCGTGCGGCTGGGGCAAGCCGCATTGTGGCAACGACGCACGGGCATGAGGTGGGGTGGTCCATGCTTCCCTTGGCGCGGCAAGCCTTGCGCAGAATCGGTCAGAATGCCGATGTTATCACGTATATCTCTGAGTACACGCGCAACAGGCTCGAGCCCGCGTTCGGCACGCGTGCCCAGTGGGTGCACCTGCCCTCGGCGGTCAACCTAGAGGATTTCACCCCGGCTACTACGGAAGAGAAACAAGCAGCACGGGAGCACTTCGGGCTAGGCCCAGGCCCGGTCATCGTCTGTATCTCCCGCCTGGTCCCGCGGAAAGGCCAAGACCAGCTGCTGCGCGCAATGCCGGAAGTGCGCGCGCGAATTCCAGATGCCCAGTTGCTCATCATCGGGCGCGGTCGTTATGAGTCGACTGTGCGTGAGCTTGCGCGCCTGTACTGCCCGGACGCCTTGGTGCAGGAAGCACGGGATACGGCGGAATTGAGGATGGCGCTACACGCCGCCGACGTGTTTGCCATGCCGGCGCGCACCCGGGGTGGCGGCCTCGACGTCGAAGGCCTGGGAATTGTCTACCTAGAGGCGCAGGCGGCGGGCCTACCAGTCGTTGCAGGGGATTCCGGCGGTGCGCCGGAGACAGTAACGCCGGAGACGGGCATAGTTGTGCGCGGTTCCTCGGTGCCGGAGCTTGAGCTAGCGTTGTGCACGCTGCTTGGCGACGTCCCCGGAGCCCACCGTATGGGGGAAGCTGGACGGCGCCACGTGGAAGAGCATTGGACGTGGGAGATTATGGGCGCACGATTGCGTGAGGTTCTTGAATGTGATCGTGGGCAGGACGCGGTATATCCTACTAGTCATGCTTGAACACTTTCCCTCCGCTGAAGGCGGCCACGCTGGCCTCACCATCGGGTTCGATATCGGTGGAACCAACCTGCGTGCTGCGGTGATTGATCCCTCCGGAGAGATTGTGGATTCGCTGAGTGTGCCCACCGCCACGGATGCGCAAACACTCGAAGATGACATCGTGCGCTGCGTAGACAATCTGGCCGCATCCCATGACATCGAGGCCGTGGGGCTTGCTCTCGCAGGCTTTTTGGATCCCGAGTGTGAAGTCGTTCGTTTCGCACCGCATTTGCCGTGGCGTGATGCCCCAGTACGCGAGATCCTCAGCAACCGTATGGACATCCCGGTTCGCCTAGAACACGATGCTAACTCGGCTGCTTGGGGGGAATGGCGCTTCGGTGCTGGACGGGGTGCGAAGGACTGGGTCTTTTTTGCCGTGGGAACCGGCATTGGTGCCACGCTTTTTACTAACGGCACAATCTACCGAGGAGCTTTCGGTACCGCACCAGAGTTTGGGCACCTTGTCGTGTCACCGGGTGGGCGCCTGTGCTCCTGCGGCAAGCGTGGTTGCCTCGAGCGTTACGCCTCCGGCACCGCATTGCCGGATACCTGCGAGGAATTGCGCGGCGACTATGATACCGCCCTTCCGCTAAACCCCTCCGGCGAGGAGATCACCGCTGCGGCTCGACAAGGTGATCCACTGGGATTGGCCGTCATGGAGAACTTCGGCCAGTGGCTCGGGCAGGGGTTGTCCATGGTGGCAGATGTGCTCGATCCAGAGCTGATTGTAATCGGCGGCGGGGTGTCCCAGGACGCGGATCTTTACCTAGATCAAGCGCGGGAGTCCATGGCTAGCCAGATTGTCGGGGCCGGTCACAGGCCCCTGGCCCGAGTCGCAACCGCGAAGTTGGGTTCGGCGGCAGGTATGATCGGAGTCGCTGATCTCGCCCGCCAGGAGCACCGAGGTTAACACCGCACATTTTTCTTTCACCGGGCAGCACTGCCTGTTCGGCACATACAGATAGGACTATAAGCGATGCGAAACAAGTGGTACTGGGCCTTCAAGCACATCTTTTTCGGCCCGGCCCTTCGAGTGTGGAACCGCCCATGGTCCGAAGGAATGGATCGCATCCCGGAGTCCGGACCGGCTATCTTGGCCTCCTCCCACCAAGCGGTGATGGATTCCTTCTACTTCCCGCTTCTGTGCCCGCGGCAGATTACCTTCTTGGCAAAGAGCGAGTATTTCACTACCCCCGGCTTCGTCGGCCGCATGCAAAAGTGGTTCTTTAGCTCGGTCGGGCAGGTGCCGATTGACCGCGTCAACAAGGACGCTAGTGACGCGATGCTGGCGAGCGCGGAACGCATTATTGGCCGCGGAGATCTTTTTGGCATCTACCCGGAGGGAACTCGCTCACCTGATGGGCGTATCTACAAGGGGCGCACCGGCATGGCGCGCATCGCGCTGACCACGGGTGAAAAGGTCATTCCGATCGCCATGATCAATACCCGGAAGGCCAACCCGATCGGTTCGTGGATTCCGCGCCCAGTTCGCGTCGGCATGCGCGTGGGAGAGCCCATCGACCCCCGAGCATGGGCCGCTGGGCGTAACCTCGACCCGCAAGATCACGCCACCGCTCGTGCCTTTACGGATTACGTGATGAAGCAACTCTCGGAATTGACGGGCGAACCTTATGTCGACGTGTACGCTTCCGATGTCAAGGCTTCCTTGCAAGCCGGACACGGCTACCCGGAAGGGGCCGAGCCCGGTTCGGAGGCGCGGTAATCAGTGACTTCCTCCCCCAAACAGCGATTAGCCTGACCCGATGTAGCAAAGGGGATCTCCATCTTGGGCGTCGTGCTGTTGCACATCACGCTCACGGTTCCAGAATCCAAGGACACGTGGCTGGCTGCCTTCAACGTGTGGCTGGACCCCTTGCGTTTGCCTTTGTTCTTTTTGGTGAGCGGCTTCTTCGCACAAAAGGTGTTTCGCTTCAGCTTCGCAGAGCTTTTCACGCTCCGCCTATTTCCGGGATGCCATTGCTGCATTCACCTCCGCCATCGAGGCACCGTTTAAGGGAACGTGGGATCATCGTAGCTTCTGGGCATATTCCGGGATGATCGTGGCCTATGCCATCGGATTTTTCACCCGCCGCGCGTGGGATAACTACTCAGCGCCTGACCGTTCTTTATGGCTACCCCATGGCGCTCCACCCGCGGGAGGTCACCCTGGCGGGTCAATGGCCACTGGAAAATACTTGGTTCTGGCTCAGCATGTGCGTGCTCTATTGCGCTGTTGCGTCCTTGGCCCTATGGGCCCTAGGCAAGGTACCCGTCTTGGGCTGGGCGCTGACCCCACCGCCGATTGGAGCCAGTCGGCGGAAGAAGGAACCTTCCTCCAAAGGTGTGAGCTT
Organism: Corynebacterium sp. HMSC062A03; assembly: GCF_001811145.1. Classification (NCBI taxonomy): domain Bacteria; kingdom Bacillati; phylum Actinomycetota; class Actinomycetes; order Mycobacteriales; family Corynebacteriaceae; genus Corynebacterium; species Corynebacterium sp. HMSC062A03. The sequence continues at coordinate 23,318 of NZ_KV803647.1, forward strand.
GAGCCAGCAGCTCAACGCAACGAGGAATACGACAAGCAAGAAGTAGTCATTGCCCGGAATCTGCTGCCACCACGACCACGTCAGTTCGAGTTGCTCACCGTGGGGGACAAGCCAGTGACCGCGGGCTAGAAGAACTAGCCATGTGAGGCTGGCAATGAACCAGCGGCGGCGGGCAGTCAGATACACCGCCGCCAAGCACAGCCACGTGAAGTGGTGCGACCACGAGACAGGTGAACACAGCAGCGCTGCCGACGAGGCTAGCAGCAGAAGCTCAATCTGTGAGGATGTGCGCTCCATGACCCACCACAACGTCGCCACGATGAGGAGGCACCCGACTATCCAGAGGGCTGTTGCTTGCTCAGGGATGACGCGGCTGAGCAGGCCCCGGAGGGATTGGTTGCTGGAGTAGGTCAGTGTGCCGATACGGGAGGAATCCCGGATGGTATCGCTCCAATACACCGTGGAGCTTGCCGGTGAAGCGAAGTGGCCCACCACGCCGCAGACCGTAAAGGAACCTAGGGCCGTAGTGAAAGCACGCCACTCGCGGCGGATGACAAAGACCGCAAGGAAGACCGCCGGGGTCAGTTTGATAGCCATAGCCACGCCGCTAAGGGCCCCACGCCACGGGCTCCGCGAGTTCAGCAGCAGGCAATCGACAACGACCATCGCTGTCAACAGGAGATTGACTTGGCCGAAGCTGAGAGTATCGATAACGGGCTCGCACAGCAGACACACACAGAGCGCCCACGAAGACCACCAGCCGGGCCTGTGAGTGGTGCAACTCCGAGAAAGGACGGCGTAGAGGCAGCCCCAGAGCGCTGCCACCGATGCCGCAGTGAGGAGAAGTGAGAGTAGCCACAGCGGTATCCACGACACCGTGGCAAAGAGCACTGCGGCAAAAGGCGGGTACGTAAAGGGCAGTGAGACGCCGTTGTCGAGTACATAGCTTTGCGTGTAGAGATTCTCTCCGCGCAGCAGCGCGCGCCCTCCTTCGCGATATACATCGAGGTCAACGTGGTAATAGGGAAGCGCGGAGCCGCCGCTGAATAACGCTGCAGGCTGGATAATCCACGGTAGGGCTGCCAGCCCAGCGATTATCAGGGGGAGAAAGGGAGAGGAAAGGGCTTTCTTCACGCAGCTGAGTATAGGCCCCCAGTGGCAAGGCAGCTCTAGGCGGCAGACTAGGATACGGGACGTGCGCTACTTCTACGACACCGAATTCATTGAGGACGGATCGACCATCGAGCTGGTCTCCATCGGTATTGTCGGGGAAGACGGAAGCGAGTACTACGCGGTGTCCACAGATTTCGACCCCGCGAAGGCTAATGCGTGGGTGCGGGAGAACGTCTTGGATAAATTGCCAAGCCCCGCAGACCCAGTTTGGAAATCACGTGAGACCATCCGCGAAGAGCTCTTGAAATTCTTGGGCCGGCATTCCACGCCCATTGAGCTGTGGGCTTGGGTAGGAGCCTATGACCATGTGGTCCTCGCACAACTGTGGGGAGACATGGCTAGCCTGCCCAAGGGGATGCCGCGCTATACCCGCGAACTGAAGCAGTATTGGGAGTTTGCTGGCCGCCCTAAGCTGCCTCCAGTACCCAATGGCAACCATGATGCGTTGGTCGACGCCCGCCATAATCTGGCTAAGTTTCGAGTCTGCGAGCAGCAATTGCCGCTGACTAGGGGCAACCGCGTGCATTAATCGTGAATTAATACCGCGGCCGAAAAGTCCATTAACTAACGCGTGACAGGCCCAAGATGGTTAAATACTGGGTGTGAGTTGGACAGTAGATATTCCCAAAGAAGTGCTTCCTGATCTGCCGCCGCTGCCGGAGGGGATCAATGAGAAGTTCCAAGACGCCATTTCCCGCGAGGCAAAACAGCAGCCGAGCTGGGATCAGCTGCAGGCTGATAACGTGCGCAAGATTCTTGAATCCGTACCGCCTATCGTCGTGGCCCCGGAAGTTGAGGATCTCAAGCGCAAGCTTGCCGACGTCGCCTTGGGCAAAGCCTTCCTCCTCCAGGGTGGCGATTGCGCCGAGACCTTCGAATCCAACACTGAGCCGCACATCCGCGGCAACATCAAGACGCTGCTACAGATGGCCGTGGTGTTGACCTACGGCGCGTCCACTCCGGTAGTAAAGCTGGGACGTATCGCCGGCCAGTACGCGAAGCCGCGCTCCTCTGATCTGGACGCGAACGGCTTGTACAACTACCGCGGTGACATCGTTAACGGCGTGGAAGCTAACGAAGAGTCCCGCCGCCACGATCCTGCCCGCATGATTCGCGCCTACGCGAACTCCTCGGCGGCAATGAACCTGGTCCGGGCGCTGACCCACTCCGGAACCGCAGACCTGTACCGCCTCCACGAGTGGAACCGCGAATTCGTGGCTAACTCCCCGGCGGGTGCGCGCTACCAGGCGCTGGCGGATGAGATTGAGAACGGCCTGGCCTTCATGAACGCCTGTGGGGTTTCGGACGAGACCCTGCGCTCGGCGGAGATTTACTGCTCCCACGAGGCGTTGTTGAAGGACTACGAGCGTTCCATGCTCCGACTGGGCACGGATCTCAACGGCGAAACCAAGCTTTATGACTTGTCTGCACACCAGCTGTGGATTGGTGAGCGTACCCGTGGTCTTGAGGACTTCCACGTGGCCTTTGCTTCTATCATCGGCAACCCCGTGGGCATCAAGCTTGGCCCTGGCGTGACGCCGGAGCAGGCAGTGGAATACGCGGAGAAGCTTGACCCGAACCGTGAGCCGGGCCGCCTCACCATGATTGCCCGTATGGGCCACGATAAGGTGCGCTCCGTGCTGCCCCCGATCATCAAGGCAGTGGAGGACTCCGGCCACAAGGTTGTGTGGCAGTCCGATCCTATGCACGGAAATACCTTCACGGCATCGAACGGTTACAAGACCCGCCACTTCGACAAGATCGTCGACGAGGTCCAAGGCTTCTTCGAGGTCCACCGTGAACTGGGCACCCACCCGGGCGGCGTGCACCTGGAGTTCACCGGTGAGGACGTCACCGAGTGCCTTGGCGGCGCTGAGGACATCACGGATGTGGATCTGCCGGGCCGCTACGAGTCCGCCGTGGACCCGCGCCTAAACACCCAGCAATCGCTGGAGCTGTCTTTCCTTATCGCTGAGATGCTGCGCAACTAGGAGCTGCGCAGGCTAATACGGCCTCCAGAGAATCGGCCACGTGCCGTATTCTCCGGAGCCGAACCACCAAGCCGCCACGGCGACGGCCAAGGTGGCGAGGCCGACGAGGACGAGGAAGCCAATGAGGGCTATCGCGCTGCGGTTGCTCAAGGGCCGTTCTTCCGGCTCTTCCTCGGCCCCGGCTGGAGGAACGGGGGCAGAAGGCTCCGGTACCGCAGGGGAGGGTGCCGGGGGCTCGACAGGCTCGGCTGGCGGGAAGAAGGCGTCGTTGCGCGGCTCTACCCGGGTTTCCCGCGTTGGGGGCTGGGGTGCAGGGATAGCTGAGGTCGCTTCAAAGACCCGGGTATTATCCGTGCCCGAAAAATCCGTTGGCACGGCAGCAGTACGTGCGGCAGCTGAGTTCCGCGGAATCGGCACAGTGAACTTCGGGAGCTGTAGCTCGCGGGAGACATCATCCAAAGCATCGAGGAATTCGCCGGCATCCGCAAACCTTTCGGCTGGCTGGCGTGCAGTGGCGGTGGCCACGAGGGCGTCGAAAAGCATGGGTACCCCCTCGATGCGGGAGGAGGGCGCCACCACATCCTCGTGCACGCGCGCGGTGGCGTGCGCCAGCGGGGTATCGCCGTGGAAGGGGACTGTGCCGGTCAAGAGTTCAAAGAGCACGATTCCCGCGGAGTACACGTCGGAGGCCGGCGTGATGTCCGCGCCAGTGACCTGCTCGGGGGAGAGGTAGCTGACGGTACCGACGATCTGGCCGGAGCTATCGTGCTCCGCCTTGGCGGAGCGAACCAGACCGAAATCACCGACCTTGACGCGGTGGCTATCCGTGATCAGAACATTGTCCGGCTTGATATCTCGGTGCACGAGGCCGGCATGGTGGACTTCGGTGAGCCCGGCCAGCACGGAGTGCATGACGCCGGCTGCGGCATGCGGCGGCATGGGTCCGCGTTCCGCAAGGAGCTCGCGCAAGGTACCTCCGGTGATGAGCTCCATGATGAGATAAATGGGTAATCCATCCGCGGAAAAGTCATGTACGGCGACGAGATTGGGGTGGCTCAGCTGCGCCATCGCGCGTGCTTCGCGTTCGAAGCGGGTGACGAAGACGGGGTCATCGTGATAGCGCTCATCCATCACCTTGGCCGCCACTGCGCGACCCAAACGCATGTCAACGCAGCGATACACGGTGGACATGCCGCCGCGAGCGATCGGCTGATCGATGCGGTAGCGTCCCTCAAGAATGTCGCCCACGTTCAGCCTTGTCATGGATTCCAGTATGGCTGATCGGCGCCCCAAAGTGTGATCCGGCTACAGTTGTGTCCGTGACTAAGTCTGAGAAAAACACCGAGAATCCGCACCCAGAACTGCCGCAGCTCCTCGCCGGGGAAAAGCTGCTGACGCTGAAGGAGGTCGCTGAAAGGCTCGATCTCCCGATCACGCGTGTCTTCGATCTTCTCAATGCGCGCAAGTTCATTGTGTGGCGCAATGCCGAGGGAGAGCGCCTCGTTCCGGAAGCATTCTTCAACGCCAAAGGCGTCATTTCCAAGCATGTGTCTGGAGTGATTACGGTCCTCTCCGACAACGGGTGGGGCGATAACGAGATTCTGGCGCACCTATTTACCGAAGATGATTCTTTGCCAGGCCGCCCCATTGACGCGCTGCACGGGCACCTGGCGCGCGAGGTTATTCGGCGCGCACAGGCTTCGGCTTTTTAGAACCCTCATCGGGCTTCGGGGCCGCGGTGGTGCGTGGAACACCATCGAAAATCCATTGCGTTGCTGACCAAGCTACGACCACCATGGCGATATCCCAGAACCAGTTATAAAGCTGGTGGTTCCCGTCGCCGGCAAAGGCGACGCCGATGAAAATAGCCACGCCGGTGGTGAGCTTGATCAAGGGCAATGGCGGGCGGAACGTTCCCATGAGCGTGAGCACGGAGGCGTAGTACCAGGGCAGCGTCACAGAGTTGAAGACGAATGCCACCTGGTAGGCGGCGGCCGTGGCGGCGATAGCCCGGCGCACGCCCATGCGACCCCACCACCATACGAGGACGAGGCCGAGGATCATGAGGATCATCGCAGCCGAGCGCAGCGCGGTGAGCACACCGTTATAGGTGGTATCGGGGGAGAAGACCTGGATGAGCGGCACGAGGATGTCAGCCAGCAGGGTAGGGCCAGCTAGAGGGTTGATGACCTTGGAATTGCCGCTGATCTGTGACAGCCAGCCCCACGAGCTTCCCGACACCCACGTAATCGCCGCCACCGCCAGTGCGACCTCCACCACGGCAAGGAAGCCGGACAGGAGGAAGACTCCGAAGCGCTTGATGGGCTTCGTCCCCTTTGGGGCCCAGTGGTGCAGCATGAGCCACACGATAAAAGGTGCGGCGAAGACAGCGGTGGCCTTGAGGGAGACTGCCACACCGACGAGAAGGAGGCTGACATGGAACTTGTGGTGCACTGCAGCAAGCAAGCCCAGCGATACTAAACCCACCATGACTGATTCGTTGTGCATTCCACCGATGAGGTGCAAGAGCATCACTGGATTCGCCACGCCCAACCAGAGCGCGAGGGCAGGATCGCCTCCGATGCTTCGGGCTAGCCGTGGAATTGACCAGGCGATAGCTGCAAAACCCAGGACCGAAATTGCCTTGTAAACGATGATGCCCGCGGCGACGTTTTCTCCTACCAGGTGGGTTACACCATTGCCCATCCACAGATGCAAGGGGCCATAAGGGGTGGTGGTGTTGCGCCAGTCGTGGGAGACCTCCAAGAGGAAGGGACCAGGGTTCACCGCCGCGCCTTCGACATAAGGGTCGAAGCCATCACGCACCATCGCACCTTGCATGAGATAGGAATACACATCGCGAGAAGCCAGCGGTGCCGCACACAACAAAGGGGCAACCCAGCACAGCAGCATCCGACGAATATCGGACAGCGCGCCGTCTGGTTGTGGGTTCTTCAACTGCGGGGCAATGAAGTAGCGGCCGGCTAAAACCCATGCGGCAACCAAACCGAAAAGGCCAACCCAATAGAGGACCATGCCGATGTTGCGGCCATGGCCATAAGCCAGAAAGCCGATATTGAGCGCCTCAAGGAATCCACCGCGATTGCGGGTAGCGCCACCGGAGAAAGAGGCAAGCGCCAGCACGACAGCGGCGATGATGCCCAAAGGCAGGGGATGGGGAATGCGCAGGGGCACGCGCGTGGTTGTGGGACGAGCCATGCTACATCCGGCGGGCCGTGGACTTGTGAGCCAGCTCTTCCAGAGTCTTCGTAACCTCGGGGGAAACCTGAGCATTGTGAAGGTGGTCAAGGCCCGAGCGCGTGAGATCGTTGATGCGCTGCTCGACGACATCCGGTGCACCCGAATCCGCAATGATCTGCGCCATGCGGGCAATCTCTGCGGGATCCTCTGTCTGACCGATGAGGCGACGCAATTCCGCAGCCGCGGCGGGATCGGAGGCATCCGCGCGCTGCAGTGCCAAGGACAAGAGGACTGTGCGCTTGCCCTCGCGCAAATCATCACCGGCCGGCTTGCCGGTCACGGCGGGGTCACCGAAGACCCCCAACAAATCATCGCGCAGCTGGAAGGCGACCCCGATGTCTTGGCCGTAGCCGCGGAAAGCAGCGACGAGCTTTTCGGGGGCGCCGGCTATGGCTGCGCCCAAGTGCAGGGGGCGCTCAATGGTGTAGGCGGCGGTCTTGAAACGGTTGACGGAATCAGCCAACGTGGCGTCCTCAGAACCTTCCGCTTCGAGGCAGATATCCAGCATCTGCCCGCCGATTACCTCGCGGCGCATAGCGCGCCAAGGGGCGCGGGCACGCGCGAGTGCCTCAGGGCTCAGGCCGGAGTCTTGGAGCATGTCTTCCGCCCAGACCAGAGCCATGTCACCCACGAGGATGGCAAGGGACTGGCCGAAGAAATCAGCATCGCCGTGGAAGCCGAGTTCGCGATGGCGGGCTGCTACGCCACGGTGAACGGTTGGGTTACCGCGCCGAGTATCGGAGGCATCCACGATGTCATCGTGGATCAGGGCGCAGGCTTGGATGAACTCCAAGGATGTGGCTGCGCGGAGCATGGCCTGCGGGGACTCCGACCCTTCCAGCCCGCGTGCGCCGATAAAACCTGCCCATGCGTAGAGGGGACGGATGCGCTTGCCGCCATCCAGCACGAAGGATTCCAAATAGGAAATCGCGTTGGTTACCGGAGCGCCGATGGATGCGATGGCATCACGCTGGCGGTCTAGAAAAAGCGCGAGCTCCTCGCGTACGGCTGCGGGAATTTCGTCCAAGGAAGGTATCTGCGGTGTAGTCACGCTTGCCACTTTACCTGGGCAGGTTCAGGGCTAAGGCGCCAGGTTAAGTGGTGTCGGTTGGCGCGAGCGGCACAGTAGATTGCAGGATTGCGAAGGGGCGGGAATCAGCGGGGTAATGGAGGTCGCGCAGGAAATCGCCAAAGCCCATCTTGCGGTAGAGCCCAAAGGCGGAGTTGGCTTCATGAGGAACTTCTGGTGTGGAGAGCAAAATATAGCGAGCGGGAAGATTCCAGGCTAAGGCTTCTAGTAGTGCGCGGCCCAGGCCGTGGCCTTGTTTCGCGGGGAGCACGTGGATTTCTGCCAGCTCGAAGTAATTGTGGAGAATCTCTTCTTGCTCTGGGGTAGGGCCGCCGCAGGCGGCGAGTGCACGGCGGAGCTGTTTATCCCACCAGGTATCGGGGGTGCCTAGGAAGCCGTAGGCAAAGCCGGCGATGCCATATTCATCGGTGGCCACAACGCAGGAAAACCCTGGGCGTATGAGATCTGCGCGCCATCGTGAGATGGACCCCTCGCGCACCGAGGGGTTGTAGTCCATCGCTGCAATGTAGATATCTACCAAGTGCGGGAGGGCAATGGCGAACTCTTGGGGGCTTAAGCGGCGCAGCGTGTAACTCACATGTCTAATAACAACAGATTCTCGCGGTATGTGAAAGCACTCGGGGAAACTTCCATCAAGCGTCGTGGTGTGCGTGTTCGAAAACATTCGAAATGATGCTTTAAAACCATTGTTTAATTCGAACACGTGCTCTAAAATTGGAGGTGGATGTAGGAAGGTGGTTTTAAGGTGAATCGCAACAACGAACAACAGCAGACAATCAACAGCATCAACGGCACAGTCTTTATCGACAAACTGAGGAAGAAGCCCAAGGGGGAGAGGACATGGCACAGGTAATCTCAGCAACAGCGGCGGCCCGCAGCCGGAACCGTGAGGCTATGCAGCGGGTGCAGCGAGACCGTTTTGTGAACCAAGCACTAGACCTCTTAGCGGATGCGCGGAGAAGCGCAGCGGAGGGAAGCTTTACGGATGCATTGGAAATGGCTTACCGCGCCTCGCTACGTGCAGCCGGGGCACGCGTGGCGGCGTCCACGGTGTCGCGCCGCCGGCGCTTGCCTACTTCCGCCTGGGAGCAGGTGGCTCTCATTGGCCTGGCTGATGCGCAGTGGGCAGAGGAGTTTAAGGAGTACTCCCGTGTGCGCTCACGTGTGGCCTCTGGGCTAGATCCGGTCCCTGAGCCGGATTCGGTTTATCAGTACTTAGCGCTTGCCGCACGTTATGTGGATGCGACTGAGTCCGAGCTGGGCTTCGGGGTAATGGCGGCCTAAGACTGGGGCCGGGGTCATAGGCCGTGAGGGGTAGTGTGGCCAAATTATGGACTGTCTTTGTGGGAACTATCTCGCTATCCTTGACGTTATAGAGGTAGTAATCCACATTCCCAGTATTACTACCTAAACCCCAACCCATTACGGAGGACGCTGTGGCCCTTTCTGAGCACGAACAGCAAGCGCTGCGTGAAATTGAACAGTCGTTGCTGGCCAATGATCCTGATTTTGGCGCGTCTGTGTCCGGTGAAACTTCTTTCGGCGGAAACTCGGGTGCCCTCACCCTCCGCGGCGTGGCCTTGATTGTTGTTGGCCTCTGCATGATGGTGGGCGGTATCGCGTTGGCTCAGCAATCTCTGTGGTTTGTCAGCCTCTCCGTCCTTGGCTTCCTCGTTATGTTCGGCTCCGGTGTCTGGATGCTGCGCGGAAAGTCTGAAGATTCTCTGGTTGCAGTCGGCACGCATGCCCCTGCGCGCGGGCACAACAAGCAATCCAAGAAGGGCGGCAGCGGCGTTGGAAACCGCCTGGAAGACAATTTCCGCCGTCGCTTTGAAGAACGCTAGGCCCCAAATAAGGCGCTCATGGGCGTTGTATAGATAGCTGTACTCTCGCCCCGCAGCCCTCCGCGTTAATTCGCGGAGGGCTGCTTTGCTCTTAGCTGTTCTTAGTCGGTTTTATCTGTCCTGGTCTGCTCTCATCCGCGGAGGAGGGTGGGGCACAATGGCATCGGCCATTGCATAGAGAGTCTGTGTCGCGCTATCGAGCTGCTCCGGAGAGCGCTCCGCTAGCTCCGAAGCCCGAAGGATGGCTGCGTTGAGCAGCGAAATGTCTACCGCGGAAATACCGGGACAGAACGCATCAACGATGGAGGCGAAGCCGTCATGAGAGCGTTGCACTTCCTCGTCAGCAAAAGCTCGGGGGAAGTGTTGAGCGGCAGTCATCAAATGACCGTGAGCCCCATGAACAAAGAGCTCGAGTGTGGCGTCCACATAGGCGCGGAGGCGTTTCGTGGGTTCAGGGGGAGCCACCTTCATGGCGGCCTCGAGCTGTTCATTCCACAACTGTGTGGCCTGGATGAGAAGCTGCACCAGTAAATCGTGTTGAGAAGACACATATCGATAGACACTGGGGCGAGCAAGCCCAACCTCCGCAGCTACCTCGGCCAAGGTCGGTACCGCACCACGGTTGTTGATGATCAACCTTTCGGCAGCCTCCAACACCGCGCGGTGCTGGACGGCGCGGTGCTCGGCTACTGTCGTTTCAGTGATCTTCGGCATGCGCGTAATTCTACGTTAAGCTGCGCATTCTTTTCCTACTCTGACGCTGGGGCTGAGGCAGGCGTCAAGCGGCCGTCGACCATCTCATAGACCTTGTCGCAGTGCTCAAGGACTTCATAGTCGTGAGTGACCATAATGCCAGCGACGTTAAAGTCGTGGCATTCTTTTGCCAACAGCGCCACGATCTCTTGGGAGCGTGCGCGATCAAGGGCGGCAGTGGGTTCGTCGACAAGCAGCACTTGGGGATCGCCCACGAGCGCGCGGGCGATGCCGACACGCTGGCGCTCACCGCCGGACAAGCTTCCTGGACGGTGCTTCGACCGATGCTTCATACCGACCTTGTCGAGCAGCTCAGCACTGGAGTAGCGCCCAGTCTTGCCGATGACCTTGGCGGCCAGCTCGATTTGTCCCTCCGCGGTCAGCGCGGAGGGAAGGTTACCTGTGGACTGGAAGACGAAGCCGATGTGGTTGCGACGAATCTCGGCCAGTTGGGCGCCGCTCAGCGGCACGATATCTTCACCTGCGACTAGGACCTTGCCGGAATCGGGTGTTGTCAGCGCGCCCGCAACGGCGAGCAGTGTGGACTTTCCAGAGCCGGATGGGCCAACCACGGCTACGAATTCACCGGGATCGATGCTGAGATTGACGGAATCGAGTGCCTTAACTTGCGAGTCGCCATCGGTGTAGCTGACGGTGACGTCGTGTAGTTCTAAAGCTGGGCTCATCGGTTTTCTCCTAGGGCAGCGAGGGGGTTGGTTCGGGTAACGCGGACGACGGCGATGAAGGCACCGAGCAATCCAGCGACGAAGAGGATGAGGCCGCCACTGATGACAGAGCTGAATTCGGTGGCATAAGGCATCGCGGTCTGCTCCAAGAGGCTGCCTAAGCCGACGGCCACCAGCGCGCCCGCCAGGATGGACAAGACAAGGATGACTACAGCTTGGCCGAGGCTATCGCGCAACAGGAAGCCCTTGGTGGCGCCCATCGCGCGAAGAGTGGCGATATTGCCTGCCCGCTGGATGGTCCAGACGAGGAAGAAAGCACCAGTGACGAGCGCGGCGATGACGTAGAGGAACCACGTAATCATGGACAGGGTCATCATCTCAGCGGTGTAGCCGGGGGAGGAGTCGAAGCTTTCCTTGAGGGTGCGCACATCGAGTCCGGACTGCTCTGTGAGGGCTTCGGTGTCGGGTTTGTCTGTAGTGCGGGCGGCGATAACGGAAGCCTCTTCATAGGCGTCCGGGTTGACGGCTTCACCGTGGCGCCCGCCGGCATGGATCTCCTGCCAGATATCCAAAGGCAGGTAGGCCACGTCCACGTGACCGAAGGTGCGCTGGTTATCGCTAAAGCCGATGACATTGAGAGGGATATCCAGGCGGTCAAGGGTGATCGTGTCACCGACTTCGATGCCCTCATCCTGCAGGGTGGAGGAGACGATGATGTCGTGCTTGGTGTTGCTGGGTTGGCCGTCGACCCGCGTGGTGTCGATGGCGGGGAGCCCAGCTGGAGCGAGGAAGGAATCGGGTTTTACTCCCAAGAGGGTCAAATCCACTGCCGTGCCCTCTTGGTTATGGGCATTGGCAATGGTCAGGCCCAAAGGGGCGGCCTGGTCTACGCCATCGAGGTGGGCGAAGGATTCGGCTGCGGAGGCATCAATTACGGAGCGGGTGAAGGCGGAGTCCTTTTGGGTGCCGTCGGCGAAGGCGACGACGTCGCTGTCCATGGCCTTCAGTCCGGAGACTCCGTCGTTGACCAAACCTGCGGTGAGGCCGGAGATGATGACGACGAGCATGGACATCAGGGCGAGGACAACGCCCATGAGGAGGAAGCGGGTACGCGCGAAGAGCATCTCGCGCCAAGCTAGATACATGGTGGATCTTCCTAGTGGGTGGGAATCTGTTGGAATGCCATCCCCGTCAAATGTGAGATAGCAACAATGTGTTTCTAACATAGGAACGTGGCGTTTCTAAAAATGCTGTCGCGAGAAACGGCTTCCTGGGCAGTTTCCCTAAATTCCCCACTTTCCCCCACTGGCCCCGTGTAGGCCGGTGAGGCGGTGGAGTGTGAGGTGCTTGGCCGCGGGGTAATGCGCGTATAAACCGCAGGATCGTGTGAATGTGGGGGAGAAATCTCCCTAAAGGGGTGAAAGATGCAGGTGTGAATAAGGGTGTGAAGTGCGCACTTAGGGGGTGTGTCAAGAGTGTGCTGGGAAAACTTCCCACCGAAAAAACTCCCGTCTAGCTGCATGTTTTCCGTGACACGCGGGGAAGAGGGGAGTTAAAGGTGTGGGCGGTGGGGGAAAGTGGGGTAGAGTGGGGCGCAGCGGAGGAGAGTTGTTCTCTTGTCGCGAGAGGAATCCGGAGTTTTCGAGTGGCAGGAAGGTGGACCCGGGGATGTTTCTCGGTACCTACACTCCCAAGCTCGATGACAAAGGTCGGCTCACGCTTCCAGCGAAGTTTCGTGAAGAACTGGCCGGTGGCCTCATGGTCACCAAGGGTCAGGACCATTCGCTTGCGGTATACCCGCGGGAGGAATTCGCGGCACGAGCTAGGAAGGCGGCGGCTGTGTCACGCACCAACCCGGACGCGCGTGCGTTCATCCGTAACTTGGCAGCGAGTGCGGACGAGCAGCGCCCCGATGGGCACGGGCGTATCACGCTGTCAGCAGGCCACCGTGAGTACGCAAACCTGACAAAGGAATGCGTGGTCGTGGGGTCGGTCGACTTCCTCGAAATCTGGGATGCAGCCGCGTGGGCTGAATACCAGGCGCAAACTGAAGACGCTTACTCGGCGGCAGACGCCGATGACGTACTTGCTGGGCTGCTCTAAAGCTTCCCCGGCACACCAAGAGTGCGTGTACGGACTCTGCCCGAGGAGGATGAGCTGGTGTACTTCCCCGACATCAGAACCCTTCCTCGGACAGGGCCCTATACGCACTCGCTTTTTATCGAGAACATCAGACCGCAGCATTAAGCGCCTGAACGGAAAGGGGGACAGCAACTGTGGAGCACGACGGCACCATAAACTACGACGTGAGCGAGAACCACGGCCATGTCCCCGTCATGCGTGCTCGCATGGCCCAGTTGCTTGCCCCAGCTGTCGAGGCGGCAGGGGAGAATGCCGTCATCGTTGACGGTACCTTGGGCGCGGGTGGTCACAGCGAATATTTTCTCACCGCCTTTCCCTCCGTGCGCATCATTGGCGTGGACCGTGACTCTGCTTCGTTGAGCAGTGCTTCTCGACGTCTCCGCCCCTTCGCCGACCGTTTCGTGGGCGTCAACGCGCGTTTCGATGAGGTGGGCAGTGCTATCGCGGATGGGGAAGACGAGATCTTTTCCATCGCGCGGGAGCACGGCATAGCCGGGGCGCTATTTGATCTGGGTGTGTCCTCCATGCAGCTGGATCAGGTCGATCGCGGTTTTGCGTACAAGACTGACGCCCCGCTGGATATGCGCATGGACCCTCGCCAGGGAACGACCGCCGCCGACATTCTCAATACTTATAGTCACGGCGACTTGGCTCGCATCTTAAAGACCTATGGCGATGAGCGTTTCGCCGGCAAAATCGCATCCGCGGTTCTGCGGGAAAGGGAAAAGGAGCCTTTTAGCAACTCCGCGCGCTTAGTCGACTTGTTGTACGCCACCATCCCCGCAGCAACGCGCCGCACTGGTGGCCACCCGGCGAAGCGAACCTTTCAGGCACTGCGCGTTGAGGTTAACCGTGAGCTTGAGGCTATTGAGCAGGTTATCCCTGTGATTACGGATGCCTTGTCCATTGGCGGACGTGCGGTGTTTATGAGCTACCAGTCGCTCGAAGATCGCATTGTCAAGCATGCTTTCACCAAGCTCAGCACCTCGACCACTCCAGCGGGCCTGCCCATGGATTTGCCCGGGACCGCGGCGCATTATTCCGTGGTGACGCGTGGTGCGGAGAAGGCGAGCCAGGAAGAGATTGCGGAGAACCCGCGTGCGGCATCCGTCCGTGTACGCGCGCTCGAACGCCTTGAGGGGACACCGTCTTTTCATGAACCGGGAGGTAGGCCATGACGCTGAGAGACCGTACCGCACAGGCAACGCACCGCCGCGACCACGAGAGGACCCACACCATGGGCGCAAGCCGCGATTTCACCACTGGAGCCGATGCCACGGGCCAGGGAACCGCGCTGCTTGAACGGGGGCGTCGTACCACCCCGCTGCCGAGCCGCACCCCGCACCGCGGCACCGTTCCTACTCGCCGCGTTGGCTCCGGCCTGCGGGGAAGCCGCCTTGGCTCGAAGCAGGTCGTAAGCAATCGTGGGCGTCGTGTCGCACAGCCCACGCGGGTTAACGGCCTCTTCGCGCGCCTGTCCTTCACCGCCATTGCTCTGCTGATTACGGGTGTGGCCGCAGCCATGTGGCTGTCGGGCTTGTCTACGTCCCAGACCTTCAAGATTCAGGAGCTCACCGCCCAAGAATCCACGCTGGATAACCAGCTGGAAACCCTGAACCGAGACTTGGAAAACGTTCGTTCGGCCTCGGATGTCGCTCGCCGCGCCCACGAAGCCAAGATGGGCATTCCGGTCCAGCCGGGCGTTGTGGAGGTTGGCGCAGACGGCAACATCGAGCACAAGCGCGAGGCAACCCCGGATATGGAATCAGTCATCGATGTCAACGGTGAGCCGGTCCGCCCGGGGCAGGCTTCCAGTGACCCGAATGCGACGGCCAACATGTCCGACAACCTCAACGCCCGCCCGACGCTCAGCGAGCGCAACCGCGAAGGCGGAGGTGCCGCTACCACGGACGCGCATTCGGAGGATAGCCCCGAAGGCGGCCAGCCAGGGGAGGCGAGCGTTGAGCTGCCGGATATTCCGGCCCAGGCTCCCTATGCGGCGCGGGGATAGAATCCCCCTCCCGCTTCGCGCGTGCCTGCGTGGGCAGGCGGCGATAATAGGGCACAATTCGGGATGAGACTGTCTTTACCCCGCGCCAAGCGTGGGGCAAGACATTCAGCTGTTTACTTACCTACCCTCGCTGCAGACAGAAAGGTGACGTGTGACCCCACCACACTCCGGTGGCCGGCGCCCGAGGCGGGCTCCCGCCGCCCGTGCCGCTCAGCCACGCGGCGCCTCTCACCAACCACGGCAGCGCTACGACGCCGACCGCGTCGTTCCCGCGACCCGCTCCCGGAATCCACGTACCGGCAAGCCTTTCCTGAGTCAGCAAAAGACGATGCGCCAGCGCGTTCACGTCATTGCGGCGGTGATGCTCGTCATCATGCTGGCCTGGATGGGGCGCCTCGCCTGGGTGCAGATTGTATGGGGTCCAGACCTGGCAGCGAAGGCAGCAGCGCAGCGAACCCGCGTGTACGTCGACACCGCCGGACGGGGTGAGATCCTTGCACGCGATGGCCAACGTTTGGCCTACACCATGCGTGCTCGGTCATTGACCGTCTCACCGACTCGCCTGCGCGATGAGCTTCGTGAGCAGGAAGAGCAGAAGGCCACCGGGGAGGCCGAGTTTGAGTCCTTGGCTCCCGACGCGAAGAATTCCTACCTAGACAACAAAGTGACCGAGCGGCTCACCGAAATGTCGGAGGGGATTCCGAGCAAGCTGAAGGAGGCCGGAATCGATGCCGGCGACGTGGAACCGGAGCAGATTATGGACAAGCTCCGTGCCGACACCCAGTATGAGGTCCTCGTGCGCAATGTCGACCCAGATGTCGCGGTAGCTATTTCCGAGGAATACCACGGCCTTGCCGCCGATGAGCAGCAAATCCGCCAGTACCCCAACGGTGCTATCGCGGAGAACGTTATCGGCAAGGTGTCCATGGACGGCCAAGGCCAGTTTGGTTTCGAAGCCTCCGGTGATACCACCCTCACGGGTATTGATGGCAGCTCCACCGAAGACGTTTCGGCTAATGGCCAGGTGATTCCCGGTAGCCTCCGTGATCAGGTGCCCACCACTGACGGCAAAAATGTCACATTGACGCTGGATCTTGATTTGCAGACCTACGTGCAGCAGAAGCTGGAAAAGGCAAAGGCTAACTCGAAGGCGAAAAGCGCTGAGGCGGTCGTGCTGGATGCCGCTACCGGACAGGTCTTAGCCATGGCGAATACTGGTACGGTTGATCCGAACAAGGACATCGAAAAGCAGCTCCAGAAGGACAAAACCTTCGACAACCTGGCGGTCTCGCACCCCTTCGAGCCCGGCTCGGTGGCGAAGATTATTACTGCCGCCGCGACCATCGAGGAGGGTCTGACTGACCCGGATGAAGTTCTGCAGGTGCCCGGCTCCATCGACATGGCCGGCGTGACTGTTAATGATGCTTGGCCGCACGGCGTTGAGCCTTATACCACGACAGGCGTCTTCGGTAAGTCCTCGAACGTCGGAACGCTGATGTTGGCGGATCGACTTGGCCAAGATAAATACGCCGACTACCTGAAGAAGTTCGGACTCGGGCAGACCTCCGGAATCGAGCTGCCCAACGAGTCCCCGGGACTGGTTCCCGATCGTTCGCAGTGGTCCGGCGGTACCTTCGCTAACCTGCCCATCGGCCAGGGCCAGTCATGGACTGCCCTGCAGCTGGCGTCTGTTTACCAGGCCCTCGCCAACGACGGCGAGCGCATCGAGCCGCGCATCATTGATTCGATCACCGCGCCGGACGGGACGAAGGAAGAGCTGGAGGAGCCCGAGACCACCCGCGTGGTCAGCGCCGAAACCGCACGCACCGTCGTCGACATGTTCCGAGCGGTCTTCCAGGATGATCCGCAGGGCCTGAACAACGGTACCGCCGGCAACGCCAACATCGAGGGCTATCAGCTCTCCGGCAAGACCGGTACCGCGCAGAAAGTCGATGAGGACACTGGGGCTTATTCCAATTCCAAATACTGGATCACGTTTGCGGGCATTGCGCCTGCCGATGATCCCCGCTTCGTCGTCGCCGTCATGCTCGATGAGCCGGAATCCGGTGTCAACGACGATGGATCCGGCGGCCAATCAGCGGCCCCTGTTTTCAGCGATATCGCATCCTGGCTCCTTGACCGCGACAATATCCCGCCCTCCCCGCCAGCACCGCAACTGACTTTGCGCGCCGAGTAGTCAGCTCTCACACCGAAAAGCACATATCGAAAACCTAGAGACAGAGAAACAGAGAAGAGGAATCACCGTGACCAGCAGCACCACCCTGAAGCGCCTAGCAGAGATTTCTGGGGGCACAGTGATCGGGGATGCCTCGACTACCGTTAGGTCCTGTGGGCTGAACTCGGCAGCACTGCCGCCCGGTGGCCTGTTCGCGGCGCTTCCGGGCACACGGGTTCACGGCGCGCGCTTTGCCGCCGATACTAAGGCCGCAGCCATTCTCACTGACGCCGAAGGCCAGCGTATCCTCGACGACGCCGGAGAGAAGCGGCCGCTTCTTGTGGTGGAGGATATCCGCGCCATCCTCGGAGCCGTGTCCGCTGAGATTTATGGTCACCCCACGCAGAAACTCACCATCCTTGGAGTGACGGGCACCTCGGGTAAAACCACCACGAGTTACCTCCTCGAAGCAGGCCTCTTGCACGCGGGCTATTCAGTGGGTCTCATTGGTACGACGGGTACCCGCATTAACCGGGAGCCGGTCCCGACTTCCTTGACCACTCCGGAGGCGCCGACCTTGCAGGAGCTTTTTGCGCGCATGGTGTCTGAGGGAGTTACGCACGTGGTGATGGAGGTCTCCTCCCACGCGCTATCGCTAGGACGAGTCCAGGGAACGCGCTTCGACGTGGGTGGCTTTACGAACCTGAGCCAGGATCACCTGGACTTCCACCCGACGATGGAAGACTACTTTGAGGCCAAGGCCCTGCTTTTCGACGGCCCCCACGCCGCCGACCGCTCCGTCATCTGCGTCGATGACGAATGGGGACAGCGTATGGCGCAGCGCGCCGCAGCACGCCCGGTGATCCGGGTATCAACGACCTCGCAAGGAAGCGATGCCGATATCACTGGCCGTCAGCTCAGCACTGAGGTCACCGGTGCACAGCAGGTGGAACTAACGCTTGCCTCCGGTGAGCATGCCGGAACGTTTGAATTCCGCCTGCCTATGCCGGGTACCTTCAACATCGCCAATGCGGCTCTCGCCACAGGGATGGCCGCCGCTATTGGAATCGAGCCGCACGTCTTCCTCGAGGGTGTAGAGAAGGTGGCAGTCCCTGGGCGCATGGAGCGTGTTGACCGCGGCCAAGACTTTGTGGCTGTGGTGGATTACGCGCACAAGCCGGCTGCAATCGCGGCCGTTCTGGAGACCCTGCGCACGCAGTTGGAAGGCAGCACGGGCCGCATCGGCATCGTCGTCGGCGCGGGAGGTGACCGCGATTCCTCCAAGCGTCCGCTCATGGGAGCGGCCGCCGCGAAGGGCGCGGACCTTGTCGTCGTCACCGATGACAACCCCCGCACCGAAGACCCAGCATCGATCCGTGCAGCCGTGCTTGCGGGCGCCCAGGAGGCAAACCCAGCGGCTGATATCCGCGAGGTAGGCTCACGCGCCAAGGCCATTGATGAAGTCGTGGCGTGGGCGCAGCCGGGTGATGCCGTCATCGTCGTTGGCAAGGGGCACGAGGTAGGCCAGCTCATTGGCGATACCGTCCATCACTTCGATGACCGCGAAGAGATGGCTCGAGCTCTTGAAGCCGTGACTACTGCGACTACCCTGAGTACCGAAGAATCCAAGGAGCAAGCATGATTGCGTTAAGCCTCGCTGAGACCGCTGAGATCACGGGCGGCCGCCTGGATAGCGTCGATGATCCAAACACCCAGGTGACTGGTTTTGTCGAATTCGATTCTCGCAAGGTCACCCCAGGCAGCCTCTTTGTAGCGCTGCCCGGAGCCCGCGTGGATGGCCATGACTACGCCACCACCGCAATTGATAAAGGCGCCGTTGCCGTTTTGGCGGCGCGGCCGGTGGGTGTTCCGGCGATAGTCGTCGAACCCCACGGGCGCGTCGAGGGTGACGGTGCCAACGCGGATATTTACGCCAACGATACAGATGGGTCTGCGGCCGCCGTTGTCGCAGCGTTGTCTGCGATTGCTCGTGCAGTAACGCAGCGCCTTGCCGCAGAGCAGGAACTCACTATTGTCGGTGTTACCGGTTCGGCCGGCAAGACGTCTACCAAGGACCTCATTGCCACCATCTTCCGCGAGGTGGGGGAGACTGTCGCTCCGCCCGGCTCCTTCAATAATGAAATCGGGTTGCCCTATACGGCTCTGCGGTGCGATGAGCACACGCGCTACCTGGTGGCGGAGATGTCGGCCCGCGGCATCGGGCACATCCGTCACCTCACCGAAATCACCGCGCCGCGCGTTGGCGTGGTCCTGAACGTTGGTAGCGCGCACCTCGGCGAATTTGGCTCGCGCGAGAATATCGCTCAGGCCAAGGGAGAGTTGGTGGAGGCGCTGCCGAACGCGGAGGCAGGCGGCGTAGCCGTCCTTAACGCCGATGATCCTTTCGTCGCTGCCATGGCTCCACGCACGGAGGCCAAAGTGGTGTACTACTCCACGGAAAATCGTCGCGGAGGTGCCCCGGCAGCACAGTACTATGCCACCGACATCGTGCTCGATGACGTTGCTCGTCCCTCCTTTACCCTGCACAGCTCGGATGCCGAACCCGTTGCTGTGAAGCTCCAAGTCTTTGGCTCCCATCAGGTGTCTAATGCACTGGCCGCGGCCGCCGCAGCCATCGAGCTGGGGGTGTCGGCAGACACGGTGGCGGCTGCCCTGTCCGGCCACCGCCTCGCTTCCGAACACCGCATGGACGTGCGCACCCGCCGCGATGGCGTCACCGTCATCGATGACTCCTATAATGCCAACCCCGATTCGATGCGAGCGGCCATTGCCGCTTTGGCTTATACCGCAGCAGCGCGCCCCGACGCCCGTTCCATCGCGGTGCTGGGGGAGATGGGAGAACTCGGCAGCGATGCAGAGCAATCGCACCGCCAGCTCGGTGAGTTTTTGGCCAAGTACCACGTCGAGCACCTCATCGCGGTAGGGGAGAATCCCAACTGCCGGGCGATGGCCGAGGCCGCTGCGCAGCAAGGTATAAATACAGTGGTGTGCGCCGATGCCGCGGCCGCCGCACAGGCGGTGGACGGCATACTGCGCGTGGCCCCAGCAGGGGTCGATGATTGGGCTAGCCGTAACGTTAAAGATGTGGTCTTGATTAAGGCCTCCAATGCCCAACGTCTCTGGTTGGTCGCGGAACAGCTGAACCACAGCTAGCCGCTAGAAAGGACTTCAAGCTCGTGACTCAGATCATCATCGCTGGTGCGGTTAGCTTCCTCGTGGCGATCTTTACCACCCCGGTTCTTATCCGCTACTTCTCCGATACCGGCCGCGGACAAGAGATCCGCGAGGATGGCCCCAAGTCTCACTTGCGCAAGCGCGGTACGCCGACGATGGGTGGCCTTGCCATCCTCGCGGGCATCTTGGTGGCCTATGTTGTGGCTGGCCTCTATGGCCTGCTAACAGGGCATGAGGCCTTTACCGCCTCCGGCTTGCTGGTCCTCGGACTGACCTTAGGCTTGGGCGCGGTGGGCTTCGCGGATGACTTCATCAAACTCTTCCGCCACCGCAACCTCGGGCTCAATAAGACCGCCAAGCTAGTCAGCCAGCTCGTGCTGGCGCTGCTCTTCGGCTTCTTGGTTCTGCGTTTCCCCAACGATGCGGGGCTGACCCCAGGCTCCACCAAGCTATCCTTCATCCGCGACTTGAATACTTTCGACCTAGCTGTCGGCGGCACGGTCATCGGAACCATCGTGTTCTTGATCTTCATGTACATCCTTATTGCGGCGTGGTCGAACGCGGTGAACCTCACCGACGGCCTCGACGGCCTCGCGGCGGGCGTTACCGCGATTGTCATGGGCTCTTATTCGCTGATGACCTTCTGGCAGTTCCGCTATTCCTGCGCCACTAACTTTGCTGCCGGGTGCTACCAGGTGCGCGATCCGCTCGACCTCGCCGTGCTTGCGGCCGCAGGACTGGGCGGCTGCCTGGGCTTCCTCTGGTGGAATGCCGCGCCCGCCAAAATCTTCATGGGTGACACCGGGTCCTTGGCACTTGGTGGTTTGGTCGCGGGTATTTCCGTTACCAGCCGTACCGAGCTACTCATGATCATCATCGGTGCCCTGTTCGTCATCGAAACGGTCTCCGTTGTTATCCAAATCGTGGTCTTCCATTCCACAGGAAAGCGCTTCTTCCGTATGGCGCCGATCCACCACCACTTTGAGAACGGTGGTTGGGCGGAAACGGCCGTCGTTGTCCGCTTCTGGCTTCTGGCTGCCATGGCGGCGATGGCCGGCGTGGCAATCTTCTACGGTGATTGGCTCACCGCCTCCGGCATAGGAGTAGGGGCATGACGCGCCCAGACTTCCTCTCCGGCCGCGTCCTCATCGCCGGCGCTGGCGTCTCTGGCCGCGGGTGCGCGGCAGTCCTTTCCCGCTTGGGCGTGGACTTAACGGTGGCCGATGGCAACGCGGACTCCCGCAGCCGTATCGCTGCAGAGTTGGGCGTTGCCACCGTGGACACTTCCGCGGTGGACCTGGCTGAGTACTCGCTCGTCGTCACCTCGCCGGGGTGGCGGCCAGATTCACCGCTGCTCGCCGCTGCAGCCTCCCGCGGCCTTGAGGTGATCGGCGATGTGGAGTTGGCCTACCGCCTCGACCAAGCAGAAGTTTTTGGTGCCCCGCGCCGTTGGCTCGCGATCACCGGCACCAACGGCAAAACCACGACCACCGGCATGCTCGCTGCCATCATGGCTGCTGACGAGCAACGCTCCGGACAGCGCGCCCAAGCCGTAGGCAATATCGGCGTGTCATCTTTTGATGCCTTGGCCGCTGAGCCCCGTGTGGACATCCTCGTAGCGGAGCTTTCATCCTTCCAATTGCACTGGTCCTCCCAGCTACGCCCAGAAGTCGGAGCTCTGCTTAACCTCGCGGACGACCACCTGGATTGGCATGGCTCCTTCGAGGCCTATGCCGCAGACAAGGCCAAGATTCTGCGCGGAGAGCATGCCGTCTACGGCAAGGAAGATGAGCACGTTCGAGCGCTCGCTGCTTCTCTTCCCGGCGCAACCGCTTTCAGCCATGCCGAGCCCGCTGCAGGTGAAGTAGGCGTGAGCACCGGCAGCCTCCTCGTCAACGAGGTGGCAGGGATGAAGTCCGTCGTGGTAGACGATGCCACCACCATCCAACCCGCCGGTCTGGCCGGAGTGCTGGATGCCGCTGCCGCGTCGGCGGTCGCGGCTGTCGCCGGTGCTCAGCCGGAATCCATTGCCGAAGGACTTGGCTCCTACGTGGTGGCTGGCCACCGCGGGGAGATTGTTCACCGCCATGCTGGCGTGAGCTACATCGACAATTCCAAGGCGACGAACCCACATGCCGCGGAGGTCGCTATGCGCGGCTTGGACTCCGTGGTGTGGGTGGCCGGCGGCCAGCTAAAAGGCGCTGATGTCTCGGAACTGTTGCGCACCCATGCCGCGCGGCTGAAGGCGGCGGTTCTGGTGGGCGTCGACAAGCATGAGCTTGCCCAAGCCCTCGTGAAGGCAGCGCCACATGTGCCCGTCGTCATCGTGGATAGTCACGATCCGGAAGCCGCAATGGAACAGGCAGTGTCCGCCGCCGTGCAACACGCCGACGCCGGCGATACCGTGCTTTTAGCACCCGCTGCGGCATCGTTGGACATGTACACCGGTATGGGCCAGCGCGGCGATATCTTTGCCGCCGCTGCCCGCCGCCTCGCCCGCTAGCGCTAGGAGCACCCGTGACCGCCACCAGCACCCAGAAGCCACAACGCACGCTGGGATACCACCTGCGTGACCTCCGCGAGCGCCTCCGCGCCTACCCCGGGCTTGACTATTTAATGCTGCGCATCGCCATATTTTCGCTCATCGGCATCGGCGTGCTCATGGCCTTCTCCTCATCGATGGCGACGTCGCTGTCGGAGACCGATAGCCCGTGGTCTGCTGCACTGCGCCAGTGCGTGCTCGTTATCGCCGGCCTCATCGTGTTTTGGATTGGCCTGCGCATGTCGCCCCGCACGCTCCGGGCACTCGTGCCGTGGTTTCTGGGGCTATCCATCCTGCTTCTTATCCTCGTCCTCGTGCCCGGCATTGGTACCGGTCGTGTGGAGGTCGGTTCACAGTCCTGGATCATGCTGCCTGGTGGCGTGGCTTTCCAGCCCTCCGAGTTCGCCCGTGTGGCCGTGGGCATGTACGGCGCTTCAGCGCTGGCGGATAAGACGCACCGTTCGATGCGCCTGACGGACCCTTTCATGATGTACTCCATCATCGCCGGCATCATGTTCGTGCTGATTGTGGCCCAAGGCGATCTCGGCATGGGTGTCTCTTTCGCCCTCATCGTGGTGTTCACTCTGGTCTTCGCCGGTGTGGACTGGCGTGTTCCGACCGTCGTCGGTGTCTTCGGCGCCATCGGCATGGTCACCGTCTTCTTGGCCGGCGGCTTCCGTTCGCACCGCTTCCACACTTATTTCGATGCGCTGCGCGGCAATATCGAGGACACACAAGGAACCGGTTTCCAGGCTTACCAGGGCTTCCTTTCGCTTGCCGACGGCGGCTTCTGGGGCGTTGGCCTCGGCCAGTCACGCGCCAAGTGGTTCTACCTCCCAGAGGCGAAGAATGACTTCGTCTTCGCCATCATTGGGGAGGAATTGGGCCTATGGGGCGGTGCCTTGGTCATCGGGCTGTTCGCCGTACTGGGCTACTTCGGGCTGCGGGCGGCAACACGCGCCCAGGACCAATTCCAGTCCCTGCTGGCCGCCACGTTGGCGGTGGGTGTTGTCGTGCAGGCATTCATTAACATTGGCTACGTGATCGGCGTGCTGCCGGTGACGGGTATTCAGCTGCCGATGATTTCTGCGGGTGGTACGGCCGCGGTGATCACGATTGGCTCGATGGGCCTGCTGTGCAATGTGGCGCGCCACGAGCCGCTGCAGGTTTCCGCCATGCAGAACTTTGGGCGCCCGCTATTCGACCGTATCTTCTTTATCCCCGAACCTACGCCGCCCAATGAGCGTCGCGGCGGGGCACACCGGGCCCCGCGTGAACGAGGGGAGGGCACGCGCTCCCAGCGCGCGCACCGCGACCGCTCCCAGCGCCATGTTGAGCGCAGCCGCGAGGAAAGATTTGGGCGTGCAGTAACGGGACGCTCGTCGCGCTCGCAGACGCCGCAGGGGGAACAGCGGCGGGAGTATCGCCGGGAGTATCGGCGCGGCGAGCGACGGTAAGAAAGCGCGGCGCTGGTAGCGTGTAGTGCATGAATGACACGCCGATTTCCGTCGTCATCGCAGGTGGCGGCACCGCCGGACACATCGAACCAGCGCTCGCGGTGGGGGAGGAGCTGCGCCAGCGCCATGGCGCGCGGGTGACCGCTCTAGGAACCCCACGAGGTTTGGAAAGTGATATCGTGCCGGCGCGTGGCGTCGATTTGCGCATGATTACGCCGGTCCCAGTCCCACGCAAGATCAACGCCGATGCCGCGAAGCTGCCGTGGCGGGTCCTCAAGTCTGTCCGGGAAACCCGCGCGGTTCTGAAGGACGTCGGGGCCAATGTGGTTTTTGGTACTGGAGGATACGTCGCTGCGCCGGCCTATCTGGCGGCGAAGTCTCTGGGTATCCCGTTCTTCGTGCTCGAGACGAATGCTCTGGCTGGCATGGCCAACAAGCTGGGGGTGCGCCTCGGGGGCACGGGCATCAACGCGCAGGAAGGCTCAGGTATGCCCGGCGAGGTCCTGGGAATTCCCGTGCGGCCGGGAATGGGTGAGGATCCCGACGGCGCAAAGGCGGCGGATGCGCGCCAGAACTGGAACCTCGACGCGTATCGCCCGACAATCGTGGTGACCGGCGGTTCACAGGGAGCAGTGAGCATCAACACTGCCGTGGCCGGCGCGCTCGATGACCTGTGCCGAGACTTCCAAGTGCTGCACGCCTATGGCAAAAAGAACGAGGCACCGGCTGAGCACGAGCACTACACCGCGGTGCCCTATATCGATGACATGGCTGGCGCTTTGGCCGTTGCTGACCTCATGATCTGCCGTTCCGGAGCGATGACGGTGGCAGAGGTCTCCGCGGCCGGTCTGCCCGCACTCTATGTGCCGCTGCCGCACGGCAATGGCGAGCAGGCTCTGAACTCGCGCGCGCTGGTGGAATCCGGCGCCGCGGTCCAAGTTCCGGACGCCGAATTGACCTCGGAGCGCCTCGTTGCCGAAGTTCGCGCTATCCTTGACCACCCCGAAACTTTGACGGCCATGCGTACTGCCGCTGACGCCAGCACAGCCGGCGAGGTTGCAGCTATCATCGCTGACCGCATCGCGCAGCGTGTCGCCGCCGAGAACCGCGGCTAGACGCACAGTACAGGTTAATGAAAGAAGGATTTTTCACCATGACTGATACCCCTGCCACCACGGACCTGTCCCGCGTCCACTTCGTCGGTATCGGCGGCTCCGGCATGTCCGGTCTCGCACGTATTCTGGTTAGTCGGGGCGCGGTCGTCGCCGGCTCGGACGTTAAGAAATCGACGGCTGTCGACGTCCTCCGCACGATGGGTGCGCACATCGCCATCGGCCATGGCGCTGAAAACCTTGACCTGACTGGTGATAAGCCAACCGTGGTCGTGACCTCCTTCGCCGCCATCCCACACGACAATCCCGAGCTCATTGCTGCGCGCGAGGCCGGAATCCCGGTCATCCGTCGATCAGATCTGCTGGCTGAGCTGATGGACGGCCACCGCCAGGTCCTGCTGGCTGGTACTCATGGAAAAACTTCGACTACCTCCATGGCGGTGTCCGCGCTGCAGCAGGCGGGCCTCGACCCCTCCTTCGCCATCGGTGGCCAGCTCAACCGTGCCGGAACCAACGCGCACGGCGGCACGGGTGATGCTTTCATTGCAGAAGCCGATGAATCCGATGCTTCACTACTGCGCTACAGCCCCTACGTGGCGGTGATTACCAATATCGAGCCGGATCACCTGGATTATTTCGGCACCGCGGAAAGCTACTTTCAGGTCTTCGATGATTTTGCAGACCGCGTTGTTGAGGGCGGCTACTTGGTAGTTTGCCTTGAAGACGCTCAGGCGGCCGCTACCGGCGAACGCGCAGCACAGCGTGGTATTCAGGTGCTGGGTTACGGCGCACGCAGTGCGGTAGGCGAAGATTCTTCCGTGCCCCTCGCAGCGGAGATTCTGGAGGAAACCGTCTCCGCCGCCGGCGCGCACGTCCGCGTTCGCTTGGCCCTGCCGGGGCAGGCGCCGCAGGAGTTGTCTTATGACTTGCACGTCCCCGGGCATCACATGGTGCTCAACTCGGCGGCCGCGCTGTTGGCCGGCACGCTGGCCGGCGGAGACCCAGCGGAACTGGCCGCGGGCCTGACCGACTTTACGGGCGTGCGCCGCCGCTTCGAGTACCGCGGCAGCGAGCGCGGAATCCGCGTCTTCGACGATTATGCGCACCACCCTACGGAGGTATCCGCGGTACTTAACGCGGCCCGTGCGAAGGCGGATGCGGAGGATGAGGGGGCGCGTGTTATCGCCTGCTTCCAGCCGCATCTGTACTCCCGGACAATGAAGTTCGACGCAGAGTTTGCTCAGGCCTTGGCGCTTGCCGACGCCGCCGTCGTCCTCGACATCTACGGAGCCCGCGAGCAACCGGTTGAAGGAATTACCTCCCGCATCATCACCGATAAGATGCCGGAGGACATGCCGGTCATCTTCGAACCCGATTTCTCCGAAGCCGCTGGCGATGTCATTTCCCTGGCACAGCCCGGTGATATCGTCCTCACGATTGGTGCGGGCACGGTTACCTACGTAGCCGGTGAGATTTTGTCCGAGCTGGGACGCAACGATGAGGCGGAAGAGCCGAAGGAACCGAATGTCTAAAAAGACTGGGGCGCTCGCGGTGGGCGTGGTGCTACTTGTAGCGGTCATCGCTGCAGCCGCAGTGTGGCTTTTTCCTATCCTCACGGTGAAATCCTTCGAGGTGGTGGGAAACGATCACGTTGCTGCTGAGGATGTGGAGCAAGCTAGTGGTGTCGCCAAGGGCTCGAACCTTGCGCGCTTGGATGCTCGCGAGGCCGCGCAGGGCGTGGCGTCGCTCCCGTGGGTAGAAAGCGCGACGGTATCGCGGGCATTCCCGTCGACGGTGCACATTGAGATCACCGAACATGAGGCAGTGGCCTTTGTTCGCAATGGTGGCACGACGGTGTTGGTAGATAATCACGGTAAGGAATTTGTGGAAGATGAAGCACCACCCGAGGCCGTGGAGCTGACCGGTAGCACAGACTCCGGCTCCCCAGAGATGCAGGCGGCCGTCGAGGCCGTTGCAGCCCTCCCCGCGCCGATTCGGGAGAAGGTGACGACCCTCGAGATCGCAGACAGGTATTCGCTGACTTTCCACACAAAGGATGAGAAAACCATCTTTTGGGGGGCATCCGAAGACAATAAAAACAAGGCGATTGCTTTCGAAGATGTGCTCAAGCTTGAGGGCGAATCCTGGAACATTTCTAACCCGTCGCTGGTGACTCGCCGCTAGGGGCGTCGCGAGTGGGACGGGTGGGGCGCTTGTTAAGAAAACCGCATGTCAGCAACCCTAAAGTAGAGGTTGAGGGTACCGACACGCGGCAAAATGTGCGCCGAAATTACCCCGTTGTCGTTAAAGATGGATGTAACCGCCTCTCACGAAAAGAGGCGCCTCCTCGTTTACATTAAAACCTTATTCGAAAGGCAAGAGACCCTCGTATGATCTCATCTAGCAACAATCTCGCGGACATCAAGGTCGTCGGCGTCGGCGGCGGCGGTGTCAACGCTGTCAACCGCATGATCGAAGAAGGGCTCAAGGGAGTCCAGTTCGTGGCGATCAACACCGATTCCCAGGCGCTGATTTTCTCGGATGCGGATACCAAGCTCGACATCGGACGCGAGGCCACCCGCGGCCTCGGCGCCGGCGCTAACCCGGAGGTAGGAAAGACCTCCGCGGAGGATCACAAGACCGAAATCGAAGACGCCCTCCAGGGCTCCGACATGGTCTTCGTCACCGCTGGCGAGGGCGGCGGAACCGGTACCGGCGCAGCCCCTGTCGTTGCCTCCATCGCAAAGAAGATGGGCGCTCTGACCGTCGGTGTCGTTACCCGCCCGTTCAAGTTCGAGGGCGCGCGCCGCACCCGTCAGGCCATGGCCGGCATCGAAGAGCTGCGCGAGGTCTGCGATACCCTCATCGTTATTCCGAATGATCGTCTCATGCAGCTGGGCGGCGAGGAGCTGTCTATCGTCGAAGCCTTCCGCGCCGCCGACGAAGTCCTGCACAATGGTGTGCAGGGTATTACCAACCTCATCACCATCCCGGGCATGATCAACGTCGACTTTGCGGACGTTCGCTCCGTCATGTCCGACGCCGGTTCCGCCCTCATGGGCATCGGTTTTGCTCGCGGGGATAACCGCGCGCTCAACGCTGCTGAGCAGGCCATTAACTCCCCGCTGCTGGAGTCCACCATGGAGGGCGCCAAGGGCGTTCTGCTGTCTATCGCTGGTGGCTCCGACCTGGGCCTCCACGAAGTCAACGCGGCTGCCTCCATGGTGGAGGAGCGCGCCGACGAGGACGCCAACATCATCTTCGGCACCATCATCGATGACAACCTTGGAGACGAAGTTCGCGTTACCATTATCGCCACCGGCTTCGACGCGCAGGCCAATATGACCTCCCAGCCGGCGCAGTCTGGCCAGGCACAGCAGCAAGGTTCGGAGGCTACCCCGGCCGCACGCCCGGGTTCCCTCTTCGAGAACCGTGCTGAAGCACAGCCTGAGAGCCCCGCCGCGCCGCGCACCGAGGCCCCGCGCGAAGAGTACACCCGTGCCGAGCCGCAGCGAGCTGAGTCCCAGCGCATCGGCCGCGAGGAGTACACCCCGCGCCACTCCTACGAGCGCGAGCAGCCGGCTGAGCCAGCCCCGTCGAGCGGACTGTTTACCACCTCGGATCGCTTCCGTGGCGAAGAGTACCGCCTCTCGCGCCCCGCTGAGCGCAACAGCCGTGACTTCGATGACGATGGCGACGACGATCTCGACGTGCCGTCCTTCATGCGCTAGTCCCAGCCAGCTACTCTGGAGTGCATGCCAGTAAACGAGGAAGCACACGCAGCACGACGCCCCGTCCGCATGGTGTTTACAACCCGTGCCGGCGGGGCGTCGTCGTCCCCCTATGACTCTTTCAACTTAGGCGATCACGTCGGCGATGACCCCGCCGCTGTGGCCGCCAATCGCGAGAGACTTCTCCGAGCAACGGGATTAGAGGACATCGTGTGGATGGAGCAGCTGCACACCAATACCGTGACGGTCGTGGGCGCCGAACACCGCGGCGCGAAGGAGCCCGTGCCGGCCACCGATGCGGTGGTGACCACCGAAAAACGCCTGGGGTTGGGCGTGCTCGTGGCTGATTGCACGCCGGTGCTGCTTGTCGACGTCTCCGCGGGCGTCATCGGTGCCGCCCACGCCGGGCGTCTGGGCGCGCGCAATGGAATCGTTCGGAACACGGTCAACGCGATGATTGAGCTGGGGGCTACCCCTTCGTCGATCCAGGTGCTTATGGGGCCGGCCGCTTCTGGGCGTAACTATGCGGTTCCGGAGCAGATGGCGGAGGACGTCGAGAAGCACCTGCCCGGCTCCAAGACCCGCACGGCGTCGGGTACCTGGGGCGTCGACGTGCGCGCCGGTGTGATTCGCCAGCTGATGGGCATGGGAGTCACGGCCATTGAGTCGGACCCACGCTGCACGATTGAGGACACAGATTTCTTTTCATATCGCCGCGAGGGCGTTACTGGACGCCAAGCCGGCGTGATTTGGTTGGAGGATTAATGACTAATAACAACACCGCGCGCCGCGAAGAATTGCGGGCCGGCCTGGCGCGCACCCGTTCGGATATTCACCGCTTTGCTGAGGCCGCTGGCCGCCCCGCCCCGCAGCTGCTGCCTGTGACGAAGTTTCACCCGGCCGAAGACATCGCGCTGCTAGCGGAGCTAGGGGTAACGGATGTGGCAGAAAATCGCGAGCAGGAGGCCCGCGCCAAGGCGGAGGTCTTGCCCGAGATGCGGTTCCACATGATCGGCCAAGTACAGACCAAGAAAGCGAACCACGTGGCCCGGTGGGCGCATAGTGTTCACTCGCTTGACTCAGAAAAACTCGCCAGAGCACTCGACCGCGGCGTGGCTCTTGCCCAGGAGCGCGGCCAGCGTGAGGACACGCTTCCGGTCTATATTCAGGTCTCCGCCGACGGTGATACCGCGCGTGGTGGCTGCCCGCTAGAGGGGGTATCCGCTCTGGTGGATCTGGTCGAAGATCTGGAGAACCTGCAGCTGTGTGGCTTCATGGTGGTTCCACCGCTGGAGAGCGATCCGGCGGAGGTTTTCACCCAGGTGAGGGCGCTGACGGATGAGGTGGCGGCCAAGCTTGGGCGAGACCTGAAAATGTCCGCCGGAATGAGCGCTGACATGGAGCCGGCGATTGCATCTGGAACAGATGTCGTGCGTGTCGGAACCGGAATTATGGGAGAGCGCCCGCTAGGTTAATTGTCATTGTAAAAGTGCATTACAAGACAGCAAATGAACAGCACACTAGGTCAGAGGGAGACCCAGAATGTCACTGATTGATAGGACTAAAGAGTTCTTCGGGCTAGGCCCGATGGACATGGACGCCGACGATGCTTACTACGCAGACGAGCGCGCTTATAGCGCTCCGGCGTATGCACCTTCCTACGAAAAGCAGGAAGAGGAATTTGTCCCGACTATCGTGGCGCTGTCGCTCGTTTCCTTCGACGATGCAGCGAAGGTTGGCGGCCCCTTCCGTGACGGTGACGCAGTGGTCTTCGAGCTCACTGACGCTGATCGCGGCTCCGCAAAGCGCTTCGTTGACTTCGCTGCTGGCCTCTGCTTTGCACTGGAAGGCCGCATGAAGAACCTGACGAAGGGCGTGGACACCAGCCGTAAGGTTTTCGCTATCGTGCCGAAGGGCGCCGATATCTCTACTGTTGAGCTCGAGCGTGCAGCGCACCTGCGCTAAAGACTTCGCGCTTTAACCGCTTCAGCGCCTTTTCTCCCCTGTGTTGGCTAAGGGGGAGGGGGGCGATGGGGCGGTTTGTTGGTTTTCTCGCTATTTCCCTAGCGGTCTAAGCGGAGCGGTATTCTCGGCGGCGGTGCGGCTGCCGCGGTGCCATCTCTGTTCGCCGAGGGCGAACCCTCGGGCAGGGGAGTACCGTCCGCGGGGGTGGTTCGGATAGGCTCGGGCACTGTGAATGCTTTAGGTTCAATTCTGCTCGTCGCCGTGAGTCTTTACTCGTGGATTTTGTTGGCGCGCATCGTCATCGAGATGATTCAGTCTTTCTCGCGCCAATTCAATCCGCCCCGCTGGTTCATGATGGTTGCCGAGGTGCTCTTCGTCGTCACTGACCCGCCAGTTAAGGCGCTGCGTAAGGTTATTCCGCCGCTGCAGCTAGGAGGCATTGCGCTCGACGTTTCCATCATCGTTTTGTTCCTGCTTTTGTCCATCCTTTCGCAACTTATTGGCTGGCTATTTTTCAGCCCCAATGGGCTTGCAATGTAATAAACGGGTGTATTAAACCCTCCTGTTAACGTTGAGACTCGTGCCAGCGTTAGATAATGTGTTGATTCGGATACAATGAGTTACCACAATCCGTATTATTAACCGCATATGTACCCGGCCTCTGGACCCTCTAGAGGTTTGACCGATTCGTAAGGGGAAGAGAAGTCAATGCCACTGTCACCAGCTGATGTACACAACGTCGCTTTCAGCAAGCCGCCAATTGGCAAGCGTGGCTACAACGAGGATGAGGTCGATCAGTTCCTCGACCTCGTTGAGGATGCTCTTGCTCAGCTGCAGGATGAGAACGATGATCTCCACGCCCAGATTGAGGAACTGAAGTCTCAGGCTCCGGCTCCCGCTGCTGGCGGCGCTTCTGCCGCAAAGGTCGATGAGGCCGCCGTACGTAAGGAAGTCGAGTCCAAGCTGCGCGCCGAGTACGAAGCAAAGCTGGCTGACTCCAAGAACGAGATTGCCAAGGCCAAGGAAGAGACCAAGCGTGCGCAGGAGCAGGCGAAGGCCGCTCAGGCACAGTCCGCCCAGGCACCGGCTGCTCAGGCACAGGACAACTCCGCGGAGCTTAAGACTGCTCGCGAAGAAGCTGCTGCCGCCAAGCGCAAGCTCGAGGCCTCCAAGAAGGAGCTGGAGCGTACCAAGAAGGAGCTGGAGTCCGCAAAGAAGAACTCGGCTGCTTCCACCACTGCCTCCTCCGCCGCTGCTGTGGCTGGTGCAGGTGCTGCTCAGTCCACCGAACAGGGCCTCGCCACGCCGGATACCCACATGCAGGCCGCCCGCGTGCTGGGTCTGGCTCAGGAGATGGCGGACCGTCTTACCAGCGAGGCTAAGGCTGATTCCGAGTCCATGCTCGCTGAGGCTCGTACGGCTGCAGAGAAGCAGCTTGCCGACGCTGACTCGCACTCCAAGGCCCAGCTTGCTGACGCCCAGAAGCGCTACGATGCACAGCTGCAGGAAGCCGATACCCGCTCCAAGAAGCTGGTGGCGGATGCCGAGAACAAGGCAAAGCAGACTGAGTCTGACGCAACGTCCCGCGCCGAGGCACAGATTCGCCAGGCTGAGGAGAAGGCAGCTGCCCTGCAGGCGGATGCCGAGAAGAAGCACACCGAGGTCATGAACACGGTCAAGCAGCAGCAGACCGCTCTGGAGGCTCGCATTTCCGAGCTGCGTACCTTCGAGCGCGAGTACCGTACCCGCCTCAAGACCCTGCTGCAGTCTCAGCTTGAGGAGCTGGAGTCCCGCGGCACCGCTGCTCCCAACGGTGAAACCGGCAAGTCCAACAATTAATCAGTGAATGAACGGCGTCCCTGCGGGGGCGCCGTTATTCTTTTATGTAGGTATACGTTCGTAGGTATACATTCTTTGTAAAGCACAGAGCCCTTAGTCATTGGTGAGGGAAGGAGAGCACGCATGCTTATCGGCGCATTGCTGTTGGCCTTTGTCGCTTTCTTGGCCTTCGTGAACTACATCCTCACTGCCGCTGAGTGGTCTTTGTACCTACTCTTCGCTTCCGCCGGGGTGGGCATTGTTCTTTTCATCGCAGACACCGTGATTAAACTCCGCCGCAAGCACGACGAGTAGCCCGGTCCCGCAGAAAACCTGTAGCGCGCGTATCTCGGACACGACGAGTAGCCCTCGGTCCAGTGATAATTCTGGGTGGAGGGCTGCTTGTGCGAAGACTCCTAGTTGTGTAGCTCCTAGTCGTTTCTTTCCGGGGTGCCGAATAGCCCGGGAGGCGCTTGCAACGGCGTGGGCGGTGGGGGAGGGCCGTGTGTCCTTTTCGCTTTACCCCCGACCCGAGCCATGCGGCCGCGACCCGGCGGCGCATTCGGATCGTCCTGGTTCACCCCGTTGTGATAGGGGCAGAGCATCACCAGGTTTTCTTGGTTGGTGTACCCGCCGTTCTTCCACGCGATGAGATGGTGAACCTGGCATTCATCGGCTGGTTTCATGCACTTATCCCACGCGCAGACTGGGAACTCGGCCATAGCCATAATGCGTTGCTTGATGCTGGCCGAGCGCTCCTCGTAGTAGAGGTTGACCGGCCCGTGATAGGGGTGGAAAAGGGTCGCGAGTGCGCCTTCTTTATCGATCTCATCAGCGATGACCTTGTTGAGGTATTCCGCGCCGGTCATCGTGGCACCGTTGGTCATGTGAAGGGTGATTTCCTCGCCGTCACCGTCGAGGATCTTTGTCATGGCCTCCAGTGGTACGAGGATATTAGTCTGCAGGCCGCGGCGCGGGGCAGCACCTTTGAAGAAGGCCTCGCGGATGGACTTGAGGGGGCGTTCGCGGTCGATGGCGTCGCTAAGCTCTGCAATCAGGTGCGAGGGACCTGTTATTGCCATCGTCCACGGTGCATTGCGGCGGCGGTAAACAGTCACGCCCTCTTTCGGCGTGGGTGGTGCCGAGTGTTCCTTGAGCTTCTTTTTCGCCAGTGTTTCCATCGCGAGGGTATCGGCGCTCGTCCGGCAGAGTTCTAGACGCAGTTTCCAGCTCAACGCTTGTGTTTTGGCTTTGCGGGCATAGCGGTCGATGATCTCCAAGGTAGGCAAAGAATGCCTGCGTTGGCGCGCTGCCTTCACTGCGTCACGTTGCATCCGCGTCATGGCGGTCTTGCCAAAGAAGCTCGTATGCAGCCGTACCAACTCCGCCGCGGTTTTGTCTGGGGAACCGGCGGCGATGAGGTCTGCTTCAGACATGCCTTCGCACTCGGCGACGACATCGATGCCGGCCCCGAGTGCGTTGAGGAAAGTCTGTAGCGCGTTCATATTTGTGGAGCTTAAAACACCTTATGACCTGTGCGCATTAGAAAAAATGTTCCTGTGGAAAACCTTATCCCAGGTGCCTCTTTTATGTACTGGCGTTTCTATTTTGAGGCTTTCGGGAACCTGGGCCTGTGAAAACTTGACCGCCTCGCTATACTTCTAGGCATATGCAGTGAGCCGGCTATCACCGGGGAGCATTCCGGAAGAACGTGCTTCGCGCTTAGCGGAGCATTATTAGAACCGGGCGGGTAGGGACCGTCATCTCCTTCACATCAACGAAGCGGGGCGCCTCGGTGCCCAAGCGGGGTGGTACCGCGAGCCGCAAGGCGCGTCCCCGCCACAGCGAACGAGTGAAGGAATTTTTAGATGAGTAATAACCCCGCGAACGTCGGCAGTGTTTATCCCAAAGTCGATATGACTGCTGGGTCTTCCCGTTTCCCCGATATGGAGCAGGAAGTCCAGAAGTACTGGAAGGGCGACGACACCTTTAAAGCCAGCCTCGAGCAAACCGAGGGCTGCCCCGAGTACGTCTTTTATGATGGCCCTCCCTTTGCCAACGGCCTGCCGCACTACGGTCACCTGTTGACCGGTTACGTCAAGGACATCGTCCCGCGCTACCGCACCATGGCCGGCAACCACGTCCCGCGCGTCTTCGGCTGGGACACCCACGGTCTGCCGGCGGAGCTGGAGGCAGAAAAACAGCTCGGCATCACCGATAAGGCCCAGATCGAGGAGATGGGCTTGGAGAAGTTCAACGAGTACTGCGCCAAGTCCGTCCTCGAGTACACCGATGAGTGGGAAGAGTACGTCAACCGCCAGGCCCGCTGGGTGGACTTCGAGAACGGTTACAAGACCATGGACTTGAACTACATGGAGTCCGTGATGTGGGCGTTTAAGGAGCTCTATGACAAGGGCCTGATCTACCAGGGCTTTAGGGTACTGCCGTACTCCTGGGCTGAGCACACCTCGCTGTCGAACCAGGAGACGCGCCTGGATGATTCCTACAAGATGCGCCAGGATCCGACCCTGACGGTGACCTTCCCGGTAGCTGGCGCTGTGGAGGGAAGCGCAGCGCAGAAGACGTTGGCGGATAACGCCGAGCTTGCCGATGCCTCCTTCCTCGCCTGGACCACCACCCCCTGGACCCTGCCGTCCAACCTGGCGCTGGCGGTCCACCCGGAGGTCGACTACGTCTTGTTCAAGGCCACCGAGGGCAACTTTGCTGGTCGCACCTTCATCATGGCCGAAGCGCTCACCGGCACCCTGGCCAAGGAGCTGGGTGAGGCGGAAGTTCTCAAGACGTTCAAGGGCGCTGAGCTAGAGGGCTTCAAGTACCAGCCCATCTTCGATTTCTTCCCGGATGTCGAGAACGCCTACCAGCTGCTGCTCGCAGATTACGTCACCACCGAGGACGGTACCGGCGTGGTTCACCAGGCTCCGGCCTTCGGTGAGGACGATATGCTCACCTGCCAGAAGTACGGCGTGGGCCTGGTCATCCCGGTGGATGAGGACGGTAAGTTCACCTCGCAGGTGCCACCCTACGAGGGCCAGCTGGTCTTCGACGCTAACAAGCCCATCATCAAGGACCTGAAGGAAGCTGGCCGCGTGGTGCGCCACGTAACCATCGAGCACTCCTACCCGCACTCCTGGCGCTCCGGCGAGCCGCTCATCTACATGGCTCTGCCAGCATGGTTCGTCAAGGTGACCGAGTTCCGTGACCGCATGGTGGAGCTCAACCACAACGAGATCGAGTGGCTGCCGGAGCACATCCGCGACGGCCAGTTCGGCAAGTGGCTGGAGGGCGCTCGTGATTGGAACATCTCCCGTACCCGCTACTGGGGCGCTCCGATCCCGGCGTGGATCTCCGATGACCCGGAGTACCCGCGCGTGGATGTCTACGGCTCTCTGGATGAGTTGGAGCGTGACTTCGGCGTGCGTCCTACCAGCCTGCACCGCCCGCACATCGATGAGCTGACCCGCCCGAACCCGGATGATCCGACGGGCAAGTCCACGATGCGCCGCGTGCCGGATGTGTTGGATTGCTGGTTTGAGTCCGGTTCCATGCCGTTTGCGCAGAAGCACTACCCGTTTGAGAACAAGGAGTGGTTTGAGAGCCACTCGCCGTCGGACTTCATCGTGGAGTACTCCGGCCAGACCCGCGGCTGGTTCTACGTCATGCATGCGCTGTCCACCGCGCTCTTTGACCGCCCGGCCTACAAGAAGGTTGTGGCCCACGGCATCGTTCTGGGCAATGACGGCCTGAAGATGTCCAAGTCCAAGGGCAATTACCCGAACGTCAACGAGGTCTTTGACCGCGATGGTTCGGATGCCATGCGCTGGTTCCTCATGTCCTCGCCGATCTTGCGCGGTGGCAACCTCATCGTCACCGAGCAGGGCATCCGTGAGGGCGTGCGCCAGGCCATCCTGCCGATCTGGAATGCCTACACCTTCCTGCAGCTCTACGCTTCCCAGGACGCGACGTTCGATGTCAGCTCCACCAACGTTCTGGACCGCTACATCTTGGCCAAGACGCATGACTTGGTGAAGAACACGAATGATGCGCTGGCGAATACCGATATTGCTACGGCAACCGAGGAGGTTCGTCTCTTCGCGGATGCCTTGACCAACTGGTACGTGCGCCGCTCCCGCGACCGCTTCTGGGAGGGCGAGGAGACCCACCCGGAGGCCTTCAACACCCTGTACACGGTCCTGGAGACGGTCTCTCGCGTGGTGGCTCCGTTGCTGCCGCACGTGGCTGAGGTCATCTACCGCGGCCTGACCGGTGAGCGCTCTGTGCACTTGGCTTCCTACCCGAAGGCCGAGGACTACCCGGCTGACGCGGACCTGGTGGCCGCCATGGATGCCACCCGCGCGGTGGCTTCGGCGGCGTCGTCTGTGCGCAAGTCCAATAAGCTGCGCAACCGCCTGCCGCTGCCGAAGCTGACCGTGGCGATGCCGGATTCGGCTCGCTTGGCCGACTTTAAGGACATCATCCGCGATGAGGTCAACGTTAAGGACGTTGAGCTGACCGATGACGTCGATGAGGTTGGCACCTTCGAGGTGGTCTGCAACGCCA
The DNA here is from genome assembly GCF_001811145.1 of Corynebacterium sp. HMSC062A03. NCBI lineage: Bacteria > Bacillati > Actinomycetota > Actinomycetes > Mycobacteriales > Corynebacteriaceae > Corynebacterium > Corynebacterium sp. HMSC062A03. The sequence goes on from NZ_KV803647.1 coordinate 60,843, forward strand.
AGGTGGCAGGCCCGCGCTTGGGCAAGGACGTACAGCGCGCCATCAAGAACCTGAAGGCGGGCAACTACGAGCGTGACGGCGAGGAGGTTATCGTTGACGGCGACATCCGCTTGACCCCGGATGAGTACACGGAACGTCTCAAGGCTGCGAACCCGGAGTCCACGGCGCGCGTGGACGGCGTGGATGGCTTGGTGGTATTGGATACCAACGTCACCGAAGAGCTGGAGGCTGAGGGCTGGGCGGCGGATGTCATCCGTGGCCTGCAGGATGCCCGCAAGGCCGAGGACTTCGTGGTCACCGACCGCATCACCGTGGTCCTGTCTGTCCCCGAGGAGAAGGAGGAGTGGGCGAACCGCCACCGCGAGCACATCGCGGCGGAGGTGCTCGCTGTCGACTTCGCTGTGACGACCGAGGCTCTCGCGCCTAGTGCTGGCCAGAACGTCCATGATGTTCTTAAGGGCGCGACCGCCACGGTGGCTAAGGCCTAAGGCGACAACAGCGACGTAAACGGTTGCAGAAAAGCTCCGCTTCCCGGATGTGGGAGGCGGAGCTTTTTGCGTCTGTGCACAGGAAGCGAAGGGCGGCCTAAGGAAGGAAGCCGTGGTTACGGGATGTTCGGGAGATTGCCCTGAGTGTAGGGGTGTCTCGGGAAGATGCAGTGATTGTGGGGGTCTGCGCTAGCGGCGGGTGCCGGGCAGGTGCGCGCGCCAGGCAAGGATGACGTTGATGAGGCAGACCAGCGCCAAGAAGCTGCCGATACTGAACAACGCGGTGAAACCTATGTAGGGTGCAAGCGCGCTGAAGGCCATGGGGATGAAGAAGCCGGTGTAGGAAATGGAGTAGTACACGGCGGTCAGGCCGGCGAGCTCGCGCTCGCCCGCGATGCGCTGGACTTCAGACAAGCCGGCGACGAGAGCTAGACCGTATCCCGCACCCATCGTCGCAGCGGCTGCGATGCCGAGCGGGAGGGAGAGCGAATGAGCGGCGAAGGCCCCGAGGATGGCGCCGACGGTGATGACGAACATGGCCAGCGCCGAGGCGCGTGCAGACTGATGGGTATCCACCAGACGGCCCAACATCTGGACGGCGACACCGCAGCCGAGGGTGATGACAGTCATCAGGCCGGAGAAAGCGATAGGGGCATCACCTGCCGAATCGGACAAGAGCTGTGGCAGCAGCGCATAGGCTGCTCCCGCGCAACCGAATACCCACGGGGCCACGGGGACGACGACGCGCAGGAAACGCTTGTGAGCAACGGCTGGGATATGCAGCATCTCCAGCATGTCGCGCACCCGAAGCTCCAAGACTGTGGTCTTGACGTCGCCCCGGCTGGGCTGGCGGGTCTCCGGGGTATGCAGGATCCACACGGCGGTCAGTAACGTAAGCAACATGTGGAGGATATAAGCCGTGTGGGTCGGCCACGGTCCCCACTGGGCGAGTACCGAAGCGATACCTGCGCCCACGAGGAAGCCTGCGGTCAAGCACAAGGACGCTTTGCGGGCGCCTGCCGCCGGGTTCCCGCCAGCACGCGTGATGAGCTCTGTAATCCACGTTGAGCCCACGGCCATGACCAAACCCAAAGCCATGCCGCACAGGACACGCCCCAGCGCAATGATGAGTGGCTCGTTGGGGGCGATGGACAGCAAGAAAGAGCCCGCCAGAGACAGTGGTGCCGCGGGGAGCAGCAGGGGGCGGCGGCCAAGCAGATCGGACAGTGGGCCGCCAATCAGCAGGGCGGGGATAATACCTACGACATAGGCGGCGAGGAGCCCATTGACCGTAACCTGGGAAAAATTGGAGGTCTCGCGATACATCACCAGCAGCGGGGTGAACTCGTTTCCTCCCCACGCCACGGCAATCATTGAGCCAGCGACGGGGTACCACGCACGCTTTGGGAGCGGCGCTTCGAGGGAGCGGACAGGTGAGTGCGAAGAGGTGGGGCTTTCGGCAGAGTCGGGGTCTATAAAGGCGTCGTGCTCAGTGGAAGGCGCCTCGACAGCAGAGCTCGAATGCGCGGATACAGTCACAGTTGCTTCCTTGAGGAGTTGAGGTGGGAATGGAGTTCGGTCAGGTAGGAGTCGATGTCGCCGGTGCGGAGGGCGTCGGCAAGCACTGCGTGCTGGGCCACGAAGGCGCGGGCCTTCTCAACGCTGCGGCCGATGGCGGTGGCGGTAAAACGCTGTTGGCGCTCGCGCAGCGTGTGGCCGAGGTGCGCCAGCAGGCGGTTGCCGCCGTTGTCCATGATGGTTTGGTGAAACTTAGCGTCTAGTTGGGTATAGGTGCCCAGATCGCCAGCGTCGAGGGCGGCATTTTGTTCCTCGATGGTGGCATCGAGGACATCGGCAATGAGTTCACGTTCCTCGGGGGATAGCCCGCAGATGTGGCGCGCAGAGTTCTCGTCCACGAGGAGGCGGGCCTCGTAGACCTCTCGGATCTCGCGGGGGCTAATCGGCACGACCAACGCGCCGCGCTTGGGATAGAGCTTCAAAAAGCCTTCCACCTCCAAGCGGAGGAAAGCCTCGCGCACCGGGGTTCGGCTCATCCCTAGCTCGGCGGCTAGGGCGGCTTCGGAGAGCATGTCCGAGTCATCGACCTCGTCATCGATGATGCGGCGCTTGAGGTGCTCATAGGCCCTTTCAGCGGCAGGTACCTTGTCTTTTTGCATGTATACATGATGCATGCAAGCGGGGTTTGGTGTCTAGCGCCAAGCGCCAATCGTGGGGCATAGATCACTTATGCCGCGCATGAGAGCTAGTTCTCTTTGCCTGCCTAGGGCTTCCTTGTGGATGCGAATATATGTTTTAGACTTGTAGTTATGCAGCGCTGGGTTCTTCACATCGACATGGATGCGTTCTATGCCTCGGTGGAACAGCTGACTCGGCCCACCCTGCGCGGTCGTCCGGTGCTTGTGGGAGGGACGTCCGGCCGCGGGGTCGTCGCGGGTGCTTCCTATGAGGCGCGCGCTTATGGCGCGCATTCCGCCATGCCCATGTTCCGCGCGCAGCAGCTCGTGGGTTTTCGTGCCGTGGTGGTGCAACCTCGCCGAGCAGTCTATTCGGCGGCCTCGCGCCGGGTATTTGAGATCATTGCGGAGCACGCTGGGGTCATCGAGCAGCTTTCCATCGACGAGGCCTTCATGGAACCTGAGGCACTAGTCGGTGCGTCAGCCGACGAGGTTCGTGAGTGGGCAGAGAACCTGCGCCGCGTGATTCGAGCGGAGACGGGCCTTCCCAGCTCTATTGGTGCGGGTGCGGGAAAGCAGAGCGCGAAGATCGCCTCGGGGGAGGCCAAACCGGACGGCACCTTCGTTGTTCCACGAGAGCGCTTCGAGGAGCTCATTCACCCGCTGCCGGTGGGAAAGCTGTGGGGTGCGGGGCCGGTCACCCAGCAGAAGCTTGCCGCCATCGGAGTGGAGACTATCGGCCAGCTGGCCGCAATGAGCCGCAAGGAAGTCGAGATTTCGCTCGGCGGTGTGGTGGGTGTGCAGTTGTGGGAGCTTGCCCAAGGGATTGATGAGCGTCCAGTTGCCCCGCGCGCGATTGCCAAACAAATCTCCACCGAGTTCACCTATCCCACCGATCTGCGCACGGCGGCAGAGGTAGATGCGGCGCTGATTCGCGCGGCGCATGGCGCTCATTCCCGTTTGTTGAAGGATGGTCGCGGCGCGCGCACGGTGACGGTGAAGCTGCGGATGGCGGACTTTCACATCGAGTCACGCTCAGCCACCTTGCCCTATGCGACAGATGATCTGAAGGTGCTCGAAGCCAAAGCGCTGAGTTTAGCGCGCTACCCGGAAGAACTCGGTCCTATCAGGCTGGTGGGCGTGAGCTACTCAGGGTTGGAGGAGGCCCGCCAAGACGTGCTCTTTCCGGAACTAGACCGTGAGATCGTGCGCCAGGACCCAGACACGGACTATGAAACCGGGGTCAGCGATTATCTGCCGGGCAGCACGTCCACCCCAGTCGATGTCTCCTCCACTGCAGATTCCGAGGAATCGCCGAGCCGCAAATGGCGTGCTACTCAGGACGTATATCACCCCGACTTCGGCCACGGTTGGATTCAGGGTGCGGGCCACGGAGTGGTCAGCGTGCGCTTTGAAACCCGCGCTACGGGCCCGGGGTTTGTGCGCTCCTTCGCCGCTGAGGATGAAGAGCTCCGCCCAGCCGATCCGCTGGACTCCTTGGCCTGGGAGGACGTCCTGCCGGACAATGATGCCGAGCTTGACGGTGACGTCGCCCCCGAGGGGGCGGTAGAGGCCCCACCACGCGAGGACAATTAGCCCGCGGTATAGGCCGTGCTGGTTGGTGCCTTACTAAACATCTCTGCCACCGGCGTGCCTGTAGCAAGTGCCGCAGCAAGCATAATGCGGGCCTGCCCGGCGCGGAATCCGCCGGCGGCCACCGCGCCCATCTCGCCCAAGGTGGCGCCACCGCCAGCGCCGCCATAGGCCAGCTTGGTATTCCCGTAGGGAGTTCGGGTGCTGATCACCACGGGCACGCCCGCCTGCAGCGCGCGGGTCACCCCGGCACCCATCTCCGCGCCCATGTTTCCCGAACCCATCGCCTCGATGACGAGGCCGGAGGCGTGTTTAAGGGAGGCGTCGACAAGCTCGGCTGATGCCCCCGGGTAGGCCGCGATGATTTCAACTGGATGTCCGGCCATCGGTGCCAAGGGGAGGAGTGGTGCAGCGGAGTCTCCCACCGGCAATTCCTCAAAGCCGTTGAGCTGCGAAGTATGCCACTTGCGCGCACCGCGCCCAGGGATAGTCTTGCCGCCGAACTGCACCCACACGCCCGGCCTGCCGGAGCGCAGAAGCCCATAGGCCTCGCGCAGGTTGCGCGGGCCATCACCGGCCGGGTGGTCGAAGGCGCGCTGGGCGCCGGTGAGCACGATAGGGCCATCGCCTAAGTCAAAAAGGGACAAGGCCAGCGCGGTTTCCTCCATGGAATCGGTGCCGTGCGTGATGAGGACGCCGTCGATGTCTGGGCGGGAGAGCTGTTCGCGAACGCACAACAGGAGCTCATCGAGGTCGGCCAACGTAATTGAGCTGGAATCTAGCGCGCGGAATTCCACCACCTCAATGTCGTGCGTGCCGCCGTCAGTGCCCAGAGAAGCGGCCAGTTGCTGGCCGCTAACGGTGGGGACTAGGGAACCGTCACGGACCGTCGTACAAGCGATGGTGCCACCGGTGGCGATGAGGGCAAAGGTCATGCCAGCAGGCTACTACAGCCACGCACCTGCGCGGGAAACCCAGGGCTGGGTTCACGGACGCTAAAGTAAAAAGGATAAACCACGATCCCCTACGTGAGGAGTATTTGTGAAATCCTTCAAGCTGAGCGCCGCCGTCTTGGCTCTGGGCGCCGCGACTGTCCTGTCCGCCTGCTCGTCTTCTGAGGATGCAGCGAGCGAGAGCAGCACCGCCGCCAAGCCTTCGGGCGAAACCTCCGCCTCGCAGGTTGTCTCCACCGAGATGCCCACTGTGGAGCAGCTCAACGAGATTCTGTCCAAGGCCGCGGACCCGAACCTTCCCCAGGAAGAGAAGGTGCAGCTGGTCCAGGGTAGCGAGACGGCGCCGGAGCTTTTCGACGTCATGTCGCAGTCCCAGGCCGAATCCGGTGCCACCTTCGAGGTCGTGGCCCCGGTCATTCCGGGCCTCGTGCCGGATTCCGCGCTGGCGACCGTCCACATCAATACCCCGGATGGTCAGCAGCAGACCGCCGACCAGGTGGAGTTCATCAACGAGAGTGGTACATGGAAGCTGTCTAAGACCTGGGCTTGTGTTTTGGTCACCAACATCGTCCCGCCGGAAGAGGTTCCGGAGATGTGCGCCGATTCCGTGCCGGAAGACGCAGCGGCGCCTGCCGACGCCCCCGCTGAAGGCGAGGAAGCGCCAGCCGAGCAGGCCCCTGCCGAGGTGCCTGCAGAGGACGCTGAGGCTCCCGCTGAGGCCCCAGCTCAGTAAGCTCGGCCGACAAAAACCTCAGCGCCCACCACCCACTGGCTTTTCTGCCAGTCAGGTGGTGGGCGCTGTGTTGTCTGGAAACCCGTGACGCGGCTGCCGCGTGCAGCGGCATAGGCGCTGAGCGCGCTAGCTAGTCGGTTGTGAACTCCATTTCGGTGGCGCTGGTCTGCACCACGCGAAGATCGGAGCCTTCCGCACCATAAGAAATGGCGGTGGTCACAGAGACATCGCCGGCGGTGGGAAGCGGCTTGGTCAGATCAACTGTGACCGAGCCTTCCGAGGTGGAGGTGTGATCGAGCACCTTGAGTTCTTTGCCCTGCAGTTCCTCGGGGGCGTCGGCACCGTCAAAGGACAGCGCGCCCAGGGAAGGACGCTGCTCCACCTTGACGCTGAGGGTGGCGGTATCCCCGTCCAGCTTGTCCAAGGTATATGTCGTGGTTTGCAGCAGCGTGGATTCGCCAGTGACGCGCGATTCCACCATCCATGTCGCGCCGGGGCCGATTTCCTCATCTGGGAAGACGATGGGCAGGGAGGTCAGGCTGGAGATAGCGCGCTCGACTGTGCTGCGGGCCTGATCGGTTGCTGCCTGCGGGGCCGCTAGGCGCAGAGAATTCATCTGTCCGGTATCCGTACCACGCCACCCAAACTGGAAACCCTCGGCGGAGGAGACATCCGTGCCGTCAGCCTCGGGCTTGCCCACGGTGACGAAGGCGTTGCGGCTCGCCGGAAGCTGGCCTTCGACGTTCTCGGTGGCAGCTTCCACCGAAGCCTGCAGCGGAAGAGTGACCGTATCCTCGGTCGCCGGCGAAGGGGCAGCGCTGCCATCTTTGCGCAGCTGCTGGTCGAAACCCGTGGCGACCTTGTAGGTCAGCTCCTGAGAAGCATCGAGATCCTGATAAGCCAGAACGCGGCTGGCACCGTCACCGGGCTCCAAGAGGGTGACGCGCGGGGCGTCGAGGGCCAAGCCGACCGGTTCTTCGACTGGCTTGGACGGCTGGGAATAGGAACAGCCGGCGAGCGCGCCGCTTACTCCTAGGACGGTGGCGGACAGGACTGCTAGAGCTCTCACACGAAACACGCATTCCAAATTACCGGATGAGCCTGTTTAGAATGGAACGGGTGAAAGCAAGGAGTTATATCGGAGTGATGGTTGCGGTGGTGCTCGGTGTGGCTGCCGTCGACCAAGCCGTGAAGGCGCTGATGCTGTCCATCCTCACCGAAGGGGAAGCCTTACCGGTGTTCGGTGACTGGTTCCGCTTCTACCTTTTGTTTAACCCCGGCGCGGCCTTCTCCATGGGAGGGGAGGGCTCGACGTGGCTGTTTACCACAATCCAATTGGCCTTCATCGTTGGCGTGGCCATCGCCGCTCCGCGTATCCACGACAAGTGGCAGGCCATCGGGCTGGCAATGATCGCTGGCGGCGCGCTGGGCAATTTCATCGACCGTCTGGTCCGTGAGCCAGGGTTCTGGTTCGGCCACGTCGTGGATTATATCTCCGTGGGCAGCTTCGCCGTGTTCAATATCGCGGACGCGGCAATCACCTGTGGCGTGGTGGTTTTCATCATCGCGATGTTCTACTCAGAGATGAATGAGAAGTCGGAAGAGCAGGAAGCGGGGGGAGTGTAATGCGCGAAAGCCGTAGGTTGCCGGTACCCGAGGGCCTCGATGGCATGCGCGTGGACGCTGCCTTGGCCAAGCTCCTGGGTATTTCCCGCGCCCGAGTGGCCCAGTTGTGCACGGCGGGTGACGTGGAAATCGACGGCGAGGCAGTGGGCAAGTCCGAGCGCTTAAACGCCGGCGGGTGGATCGACGTCATGATGCCGGCGCCTGAGGAACCACTTGTCCCCAAGGAGGAGCTGGTGGAGGGCATGGATGTCCTCTATGTCGACGAGGACGTCATCTGTGTGTTCAAACCGGTGGGGGTGGCCGCGCACCCGACGTTGGGCTGGGATGGCCCCACCGTCATTGGCGGGCTGCGGGCGGCGGGCTATGCGCTTGCCGACGCCGGCCCTACCGAACGCAAGGGCATTGTCCACCGCCTCGACGTGGGAACCTCCGGCGTCATGGTGGTGGCCGCCAGTGAGCGTGCCTACTCCCAACTCAAGAACGCCTTCCGCGAGCGCACCGTGAAGAAGACCTATCACGCCGTGGTCCAAGGCTTGCCGGATCCCATCGTGGGGACCATTGATGCACCCATTGGCCGTCATCCTTCGGCGGGCTGGAAATTTGGGGTCGTCGATGACGGCAAACCGGCGGTGACACATTACAAGCTGCTGGAGGCCTTCCGCGAGGCTAGCCTCCTCGAAGTTCATTTGGAGACCGGCCGAACCCACCAGATCCGTGTCCACATGTCTGCCACCGGGCATCCCTGTGTGGGTGATCCGATGTATGGCTGTGACCCGAACCTGGCCAAGCGCGTGGGGCTTAACCGCCAGTGGCTGCATGCGGTAAAGCTCGGATTTACCCACCCGGGTACTGGCAGGTGGTTTGAATGCACCGCACCTTATCCCGAGGACCTGAAGCACGCCGTGGAGGTTTTGCGCGGATGAGCCCGCAGCGGAGCACGCGCCAGCGCATCTATCGGCGCCGCCGGGCCGCGGCGCTGGTGCTGTTGGCGGTGCTGGCGCTGGTGGTGGTTCTCGCTTTCGGCCTCCTTGGCACCCAGCCCCGCGCGGCGCTGCAAGGAGACCAGCTGGGGCCGGATGGAACCGAGACTGCTGCTGAATATCGCGAACGCGCGGAGGCCTCACTAGCGCAGGCGGACGAGCCAGCCTATGCCCTGGTGGGTTTTAGCGAGGCGCTGAGCGCACAGGAGGTCTCCGATGCGCTGAGACCAATCCAGCGCATGGATGCCATCGTGATCGGGCTGGCCGCCCCCATTGCAGTTCCCGAACCTGTCACTGGCGCCACGCGCGTCGACGTCCTCGATACCGTCCTGTCCCGCGTGTCCGACCATGCCCGTGACATGGGGGAGGAGGCACCATCGGAGGTCGACGCCGTCGTGGTGTATTCCGATGGGAGTCAGTTGCGCGCCCTCGCCTCCGACCCACGGGTCGATACCGTGGAGGTCGCGCCCGAGGATGCCGCATGGGGCTCCTTCGGCGTGCGCCCGCCCGCCAACGTCGGACAGAATGAGAACCGCTAGAACAGCTACCGATAGAACAACCAAGGAGAAGACATGCGCCTATTTCCCAACACCTCCGAGTGGCCACCGAACTACCGCTTTGCCTACCTCTTGATGTGGGCGGGCGCGTTCATCGCCTCTGGGGCCGCCATCGCGCAAGGGGTCTGGGGAGCAGACAAGCTCGCCTTCGGCATTCTCATCGTGGTGGCCATCTACTGCATCGCCATGGCCATCCTCATGCCGCGGTGGGCGCTCAACGCGCGCGAGGAATCCGCCCGGCGTGCCCGGGCTCGGGAGGCGCGCGACGAGCTGAAGCGCCGCTAGTCCCGGCTGGGGGTTGTTTTCTCTGCGGGGTGGAGGCGGGCGCGGCGTCGAGAAGCACGGCCCATGCGCACCAAGTCCGCCAGGTAAATGATGACCGCTACCCAGATGATGGCGAAGCCGATCCAGCGTTCCGTGGACATGTGTTCCTGGGTGACAAACAGCGCCCACAGCATCTGCATGATGGGGGTCATGTACTGCAGCATGCCGAGGGTAGACAGACGCAGGTGCTTAGCGCCCTGGGCGAAACACAGCAGCGGCAGGGCGGTGACGAGGCCGGAGGTAACCAGCAGTGCGATGTGCCCGGGCCCTTCGGTAGTGAAGGTGGATTCGCCCTGTGCCTGGAGGTAGCCCAGGTAGATCAGCGCGAAGGGGAGCATGGCCAAGGTTTCCGCGGCCACAGAGCCCATCGAGGAAACCGTGATGCGTTTCTTGAGCAAACCATAGATTCCGAAGCTGAAGGCCAAAGCCAGCGAATAATAGGGGGCCTGACCGGTCATGAAGGTCAGCCACAACACTGCGATGAAGGCGATGCTGACCGACGCCACCTGCGCCTTCGTCAGCTTCTCCTTGAGGAAAATAATGCCGAGGGCCACGGAGACGAGAGGGTTGATGAAATAGCCCAGTGCGGCATCGGCCACGTGATCGCTGTTGATGGCGATGACATAGGTGCCCCAGTTGATGGTGATGGCCACGCCACAGGCAAACATCCACCCCCAAGTGCGCAGGCTGAACGCTTTCAGCTCGCGCCAGCCACCTGTCACCAGCAACACTGCGGTGACGAGAACGGCGGTCCACACGATGCGGTGGGCCAAAATCTCAAACGGGCTGGCGGGGCGCAGCAGCGGGAAGAATGCTGGGAAGAAACCCCACATGAGATAGGCAGCAATGGTGTAGAACATTTAAGAAAATGTACCTTAACGAGGAGCTACGGGCGAAGTTTGACGTCCCCGCTAAGATGAGCCGCATGGCCAAAAACTCCTCCTTCGTCCACCTGCACAACCACACCGAGTTCTCCATGCTGGATGGCATGGCCAAGGTGGATATGTTGGCTGATGAGGTGGTCCGCCAAGGCATGCCGGCGGTGGGCATGACTGACCACGGCAACATGTACGGCTCCAATGCTTTTTACCAAAGGATGACTAGTGCTGGCGTGAAGCCCATCATCGGCATCGAGGCCTACCTGGCGCCGGAATCGCGCTTCAACAAGAAGCGCGTGTTGTGGGGAACACCGGACCAGAAGCGCGATGACGTCTCCGCCTCCGGTGCCTACCTCCACCAGACCATGCTGGCGGAGAATGAAACCGGTCTGCGCAACCTGTTCAAGCTTTCCTCCTTAGCTTCCTATGAGGGGCAGTTGGGTAAGTGGCCGCGCATGGACGCCGAGCTGATTGCCGAGCATGCTGAAGGCATCATCGCGACCACCGGCTGCCCATCCGGTGACGTACAGACCCGCCTGCGCCTGGGCCAGTTCAACGAGGCGCTCGAAGCTGCTGCCATGTGGCAGGACATTTATGGCAAGGACAACTTCTTCCTAGAGCTCATGGACCATGGGCTGGACATCGAAAAGCGCACGCGTGACGGTCTGCTGGAGATCGGCCGCAAGCTGGATCTGCCGCCGTTGGTGACCAATGACTGCCACTACGTGCTGGAATCCCAGGCGCCCTCCCACGAGGCCATGCTCTGCGTGCAGACGGGCAAGACGTTTATGGACCCGGACCGTTTCAAGTTCGACGGCACCGGCTACTACATTAAGACTGCTGCGCAGATGCGTGAGCTGTGGGACCACATGGTGCCGGAGGCCTGCGATAACACCCTGTGGATTGCCGAGCGCGTGCAGGACTATGGCGCGATTTGGGAGGAGCACACCCATGACCGCATGCCGATTGCCGACGTCCCCGAGGGCTACACCCCAACCTCCTGGCTAACTCACGAGGTGATGGAGGGACTGAAGGATCGCTTCAACGGTGGGGATGTGCCGCAGGAGTACATCGACCGTGCTGAGTACGAGATCAGCGTCATCGATATGAAGGGCTACCCTTCCTACTTCCTCATCGTGGCCGAGCTCATCAAGCACGCGCGCTCCATCGGCATTCGCGTTGGTCCGGGCCGTGGTTCGGCGGCCGGTGCGCTAGTGGCCTATGCGCTGACGATTACCAACATTGACCCCATCGAGCACGGCCTGCTCTTCGAGCGATTCTTGAACCCGGAGCGTCCGTCCGCACCGGATATCGATATCGACTTCGATGATCGCCGCCGCGGCGAGATGATTACCTACGCCGCCGACCGGTGGGGCGAGGACAAGGTTGCCCAGGTGATCACCTTCGGTACCGTGAAGACCAAGCAGGCCATTAAGGACTCCGCCAAGGTGCACTTTGGCCAGCCGGGCTTCCAGATGGCGGACCGCATCAACGGCGCCCTGCCACCCGCGATCATGGCCAAGGACATCCCGCTCGCCGGCATCACGGACCCAGAGCACGAGCGCTATTCGGAGGCGGCCGAGGTCCGGCAGATGATTGAGACTGACCCGGACGTCAAGAAGATCTATGAGACCGCCCGCGGCCTCGAGGGCGTGGTCCGTCAGGCCGGCGTGCATGCCTGCGCGGTGATTATGGCCTCGGTCCGGCTCATGGACCACATCCCGATGTGGAAGCGCCCAGCCGACGGCGCCTACATCACCGGCTGGGACTACCCGGCCTGTGAGGCCATCGGCCTGCTGAAGATGGACTTCTTGGGACTGCGCAACCTCACCGTGATTGGTGACTGCCTGGAAAACATCAAGAAAAACCGCGGCGAGGAAGTCCACCTAGAAGACCTCCATGCCGACGACCCGAATGCCTCAAAGGTCTATGACCTGCTGTCGCGCGGCGATACGTTGGGCGTGTTCCAGCTCGACTCGGGCGGTATGCAGGAGCTGCTCAAGCGCATGAAGCCAACGGGCTTTAAGGACATCGTGGCGTCACTGGCGCTCTACCGCCCGGGCCCGATGGGTGTGAACGCGCACTGGGATTATGCGGACCGCAAGAACGGCCGCAAGGAAATTACCCCAATTCACCCCGAGCTGGAGGAGCCGCTCAAGGAGATCCTCGATGAGACTTACGGTCTTATCGTGTACCAGGAGCAGATCATGCGTATCTCGCAGAAAGTGGCAAACTACACCGCCGGCGAGGCAGATGGCTTCCGTAAAGCCATGGGTAAGAAGAAGCCAGAAGTGCTGGCCCAGCAGTATGACAAGTTCTGGGGCGGCATGAAGGACAATGGCTACTCCAAGGAAGCAATGGATGCTCTGTGGGGCACCATTGAGCCCTTCGCCTCCTACGCGTTCAACAAGTCCCATGCCGCGGGTTATGGTTTGGTGTCCTTCTGGACGGCCTACCTCAAGGCCTACTATGCGCCGGAATACATGGCCGCACTGTTGACCTCGGTGGGTGACAAGAAGGACAAGTCCGCTATCTACCTGGCTGACTGCCGCCACCTGGGCATCCGCGTGCTCTCACCGGACGTTAATGAGTCGGTGGAGACCTTCCAGGCTGTCGGCGAAGATATTCGTTTCGGCATGGGCGCTATCCGCAACGTCGGCGGGGAAGTGGTGGATTCCATCGTGAAGACCCGCCGGGAGAAAGGCGCTTTCACATCCTTCTCCGACTACCTGGACAAGATTGAGCTGGCGGCCTGTTCGAAGCGTGTCACCGAATCCCTCATTAAGGCCGGTGCTTTCGATTCCCTGGAACACCCACGCAAGGGCCTCATGCTTATTCATGAAGACGCCGTGGATTCGGTGCAGACGACCAAAAAGGCAGCCGACAAGGGGCAATTCGACCTCTTCGCTGGCTTCGGAGGCGGGGATGAACAGGGTGACTCTGTTTCTGCTTTTGCCATCGATATCCCGGAGGAGAACTGGGACCGTAAACACGAGCTGGCTCTGGAAAGGGAGATGCTCGGCCTGTACGTGTCTGGCCACCCGCTTGATGGTTTCGAGGAAGCCCTGAATGCGCAGACCGATACCCCGATCACCAAGATTCTCAACGGCGAAGTGGGCAATGGCCAGGAGCTCGTGATTGGCGGCATTATCTCGGGCGTTGACAGGCGCTTTTCCAAGCGCGATGGCTCGCCCTGGGCCATCGTGAGCATCGAAGACCATAACGGCGCCCAGGTGGATATCCTCGTGTTCAACCAGGTGTACTCGCTGGTAGCCCCGCAGATCGCTGAAGACAACATCATCCTGGCCAAGGTCCAGGTGAAGATCCGCGATGAGCGCATGTCCCTGTTCTGCTCCGATATCCGCGTTCCCGATTTGGGGCCGGGTAACGGTGCCGGTCTGCCGCTGCGCCTGACCATGCGCACGGATCAGTGCACCATGGACAACATTGCGCGGCTGAAGCAGGTCTTGGTCAACAACAAGGGTGAGTCTGACGTGTACCTCACGCTTGTCGACGGCGAAGAGTCCACCATGATGGTCCTCGGCGAACATCTGCGCGTGGAGCGCTCCAGCAACCTCATGGGTGATCTCAAAGCGACGATGGGCGCCGGAATTCTCGGCTGAGGTAACACCCCGCATTCGTGTGCTGAATAAAAGTACAGAATGAGGCGGGCTGTGCTTCGCCCGTGGGTTACGCTAGACAGCACAGTCTAGTTGAAAGGGAGGCCGTTTCCTCATGGTCAATAAGATCCGTACCACTCACGTCGGCTCGTTGCCGCGCACGCAGGAGCTGTTGGACGCTAACCTCGAGCGCTCCGCCGGCACCATCTCCGATGAGAAGTTCCACGAGATTCTGGAGCGCTCGGTCGCTGACGTGGTCAAGCGCCAGGTTGATCTCGGCATCGACATCATTAACGAAGGCGAATACGGCCACATCACCTCTGGCGCTGTGGACTATGGCGCCTGGTGGAACTACTCCTTTACCCGCCTGGGTGGTCTGACCATGACGGACAAGGACCGCTGGGAGATCGGTGACAAGATCCGCTCCGAACCGGGCAAGATTCGCCTCTCCTCGATGAAGGATCGCCGCGACCGCGCCCTGTTCGCGGAGGCCTATAACGACCCGGATTCGGGTATCTTTACCGGCCGCAAGAAGGTAGCTAACCCTGAGTTCACCGGTCCGGTTACCTACATCGGTCAGGAGCAGGTCGAGGCGGACGTGAAGCTGCTTGCCGACGCCCTCCCCGAAGGCACCGAAGGCTTCGTCGCCGCACTGTCCCCGGGCGCTGCGGCCCGCCTGCCCAACAAGTACTACGAGGATGAGTCCGATCTCGTGCGTGCCTGCGGTGAGGCGCTCAAGGTGGAGTACAAGGCCATCACCGATGCCGGCTTGACGGTGCAATTCGACGCCCCAGACCTGGCCGAAGCCTGGGACTCGGTGGTTCCGGAGCCGACGGTTGAGGATTTTCGGGCCTTCCTGCGCGAGCGCATTGAGATTCTCAACGAGTCCATCAAGGATATCCCGCGTGAGCAGACCCGCCTGCACATCTGCTGGGGCTCCTGGCATGGCCCGCACGTGACGGATATTCCTTTCGAGGACATCATTGAGGAGATCTTGCAAGCCAAGGTCGGCGGCTTCTCCTTCGAGGGCGCCTCGCCGCGTCACGCGCACGAGTGGCGCGTGTGGAAGGACCACAAGCTGCCGGAGGGCACTGTGATCTACCCGGGTGTGGTTTCGCACTCCACGAATGCTGTGGAGCATCCGCGCTTGGTGGCCGACCGCATCATCCAGTTTGCTGAACTGGTGGGCCCGGAAAACGTGATTGCATCGACGGACTGCGGCCTCGGCGGCCGTTTGCACCGCCAGATTGCGTGGGCCAAGCTGGAGTCCCTCGTGGAAGGTGCCCAGATTGCTACCGAGGAGCTGTTCTAAGCAAGGAGTAGCTCCCCCCCTCAGCCAGCAGCTGAATACCACGCGCGAACCTAAATAAAAACGCGCGAACCGTATAGGTTCGCGCGTTTCTTTTCGTTGGGGCAGCGGCTATTTCGCAGCCGCCTTCTCGTCTTCCTTCTTCTGGGAGTTATCCCAGTAGAAGCCCTGGCTCTTCAGGAACGCACGCAGGCCGTCGAGGACGGATGGGTCGAATTGCGCGACCACGGTCAACGCATTAATCGCGACGGCGACCAGCGCGATCGTGCCGCCGACCCAGGCAAAGACCTCCTCGGCCGTGTCATTGGGGCGCGCAGACTGCACCCAGTCGGGCATCTCGTCCCATTCCTTCTCCAGCGCCGCGTCCTTTTCTGCCTGGACGCAATCTGGTTCTGCGGGCATACCGGAGGAACCATAACCGTTAAGGATGCCGAGCCCGAGCTCCTGCGGACCCATGAAGGAAGAGCCCGCGGTGCCATCAGCCACCGCCTTTTCGTGCTCCTCTTGCGCCTTGCGTACCTGGTTCGCACACTCCTCGGAAAGATCAGAGGTGTCGATGCGTCCGACGTTCATCGAGCTTCCACCGTTTGGACCCTCGGAGCTTCCGCCCGTGGAGCTTTGGCTCAGGGAGGACGAGGAGGACTGGCTGCTCTCAGCTGATTCGGCGGCTGAGGCCAGCGGGGTGACCAATGCCATCGTCGTGGCACACACTGCGATTAGTGAGGTGGAAAGGCGCATAATCAGGGGTTCTCCTTGGGAAGGGTGCGAAAGGAAGTACGAGAAAAAAGGGGGAGGGTTGTCTCAAACCCACTTCAATGTAGCAGCCCTCCCCTTAGTGAAGATAGGTTTTATAGGAACTTCTCCAGCTGCTCGCGCAGCGGTGCTGGAGCAAAGCTGAGAACTGTTTCGCGGACACCCGGGGCGTTCAGCAGGCCTACCGCGGCAGCGACAGCGGCGATGACTCCGATGAGAGACCCGACGGCGATGGTCGCGGTGGAGGAGTGGGAACTCTGGCTGCTCTTGTCTTCGTTATCGTGGTCGTCGGCATCGTCTTGGTTGTCCTCGTCGGCATTGAGCAGGTCCTCAACGTTGTAGACGGTGGTGGTTCCGGAAACCTCGTTGCCTACGATGAACAGGTGCTCACCGTTAGGGGAGTCTGCCTTGTCGACGAAGGCAAAGCCCTCCGGGCCCAAGTCGCCGGCAGCAGCGAACTCATCAGTGGAGAAGTCGCGGTTGTTGACATAGGTGACGAAGGAAGCGGTGGCGGGGTCGGTGACGTCGTAGACGAAAATGCCGCCAACGCGCTCGGCGCCAATGAAGGCATAAGTACGCTCCCCAACGGTGCCGATGGTCAGGGCCTCTGGTTCTGGGCCCTTGTTATCAGAGCGATCGTCGAACTCTGCCTCTTCGTTATCGGCGTTGTGGTGGAAGATACCCGGCTCGTTGAGCTCAGCGGTGATCTTTTCGAACTCGGCGCCGGAATCGAAGACAACGTTGCCCTCTGAGTCGTAGATGCTGAAGGAACGAGAACCGTAGGCATAAAGCTCATCGAAACAGCCCTTTTCTTCGTTCCAGCCGGAGGCGTTGCTCAGCTTCAGGTTGCCAGCGTGCTTTTTGTCGGCGAGTTCCTCCACGTTGACGTCGCCCAGCGCGCCCTCACATACCTTGCCATCCTCAACCAGAGCCTTGAGTTTCACTTCATCGGTGTAGACGCCGGAGCCACCGTCCTTTTCCTTCACACCCCACTCGCGGGCATCGCCTTCGTTCGCAGTGGCAAAGTAGGTCTGGCCACCGGCGGTGAAGGCGCCGATGGAATCTGGCATGGACAGGCCCTTGACCGGGAGCGTGCGCAGCTCGGCCGCGTCATCCTTGTTCGAGGGGTCCAGCGGGACCTGCGAGTGATCCGCGATGTGGGCGGGCAGGATCTTCTCCACCGTGGCGGATTCAATATCGATGACGCCGATGGCGTTGGCCTCCTGCAGCGACACGAAAGCCTTGCCGTCCTGGGAGGTGATGTACTCCGGCTCAAAGTCGATGGACGGCTTAGAATCATGGCCGGAGGGGCCGAAGACTCGCACGCCCTCTGGCAGAGGCTGGTCGTCGAAAGCCGTGAATCCAGCGATGCGGGCATCCGCCTGCGTTGGCGCCTCAACAGCCTCCGGAAGCTTGATAACGGAGACGGATCCTTCCGGGTCCGTCACGTAGTCGGTGCCCTCGGCGTTGAGCTCATTGGATGGTTCGCCTTCGTTGGCCAGCAGCGCGTAGCCGCCATCTGCGGTGAGGTGGACGTTATCCGGCAATGCACCCACCATCACGCGGCCCACTTCGGCGGTATCCAGGTCCGCGGCCGCGGCGTTGAAGAACAGTGCTTCGCCGTCCTCAGTCTTGTCCGCCTGTTGGACGGCGGCCACCGCTAGGCCGTCGGGGCGCACCGCTACGGAGTTGATTTCTTTGCCTTCACCAGCAGAAATAGAGCCGATCAAGGTGGGGTTGGCTGGGGCAGAAGCGTCGAGAACATCAATCTGACCCGCGTGCGCATTGACCGTAAGGATGCGCTTGGAGTCCGGGTGGAAGGCCACGATCTCCGCAGCCGACTCCGCGTATACCCCGGACTCATAGGTGCCAACCGGGGTGAGCTTGAGACTGGCGTCTGCCGCCGAGTGCTCGATGACGTTGTTCACAATGGCGGCCGAGGAGGCCGGTGCGGCCACGCTGAGGCTGGTTGCGGTCGCCACGCAGAGTGTGAGAGAGCGGCGGGAGATAGAGCGAGACATTGAGAAAGACTCCTTGAAGCGAGACGAAAAAGATTCCGCATCACCGTACGTGCCGCTCATGACACTTTCGGGGAACAGAGCGTTGCGGCCAAGCGAGATCTAGGTAAACGTTCAGTGAATCGGTCGAATGCTAGGTAATGTGCGACGAAAGAATAGTGGGGCGCTAAAATGAGCCACCATGACAAGCACCCCGCAAGACTTCGAGCCAATCCACGCCTCTGATATTCAACTGGCCCAATCGCGAATTAGCTCGGAGATTGCCCCGACTCCGCTGCAATACTGCCCGCGACTGTCCCAGGAAACCGGCTATGAGGTGTACTTAAAGCGCGAGGACCTGCAAGACGTGCGCTCCTACAAGATCCGCGGGGCTATCTACGGCATGTCAAACCTTAGCGAAGAGCAGCGGACACATGGCATCGTCACGGCGTCGGCGGGAAACCACGCCCAAGGAGTGGCTTATGCCTGCCGCACCATGGGAATCCACGGCAAAATCTACGTGCCGGAACCGACCCCGAAACAAAAACGCGACCGCATCTTGGTCCACGGCGGCGACCTCGTGGAACTCGTTGTCACCGGCGCCAATTTCGATGAGGCAGCAGCTGCCGCGCACGCGGATGCAGCGGAGCGCGGCGCCTTCTTCATCGAGCCTTTCGATTCGCGCGATACCGTCACCGGCCAGGGAACTGTGGCTGCGGAAATCGTCTCCCAGCTGTCTTCGATCGGTAAATCCCTCGATACCGTGGTGGTCCCCGTGGGCGGTGGCGGCCTGATCTCCGGCATCACCTCCTACCTCGCTGACATGGCCCCGCGCACGGCGGTGGTGGGCATTGAGCCGGCCGGGGCGGCGTCGCTCAGCGCAGCGTTCGCTGCTGGTGAGCCGGTGACCCTGGAGACCGTTGATCCCTTCGTCGACGGTGCCGCCGTCAAGCGCATTGGTGAGCTGCCCTTCCAGATCTTGGAAGCCAACCAGGGCCGCCTGCACCATGACACCGTCTCCGAAGGCGCCGTGTGCACGGAACAGTTGGCGCTGTACCAAAACGAGGGCATTATCGCCGAACCCGCCGGCGCGCTGAGCGTGACCGGCCTGCGCACGCTCAACCTGCAGCCAGGCTCAACGGTGGTGTGCGTGATTTCCGGCGGCAACAATGACGTGCTGCGCTATGCCGAAATCATGGAGCGCTCCCTGGTGCACCGTGGACTCAAGCACTACTTCCTGGTGAATTTCCCGCAGGAGCCCGGCCAGTTGCGCCACTTCCTGCAGGATGTTCTTGGTCCAGAGGATGACATCACGCTGTTCGAGTACCTCAAGCGCAATAACCGTGAGACCGGTGCTGCGCTGGTAGGTATCGAGCTGGGGAGTGCCGCAGGTATCGACGGACTGCTGGAGCGCATGGAGGCGTCGAAGCTTAATTGCCAGCAACTAAAGCCAGGTACCCCCGAGTACGATTTTCTTGTCGCATAATGCTGGAGAGCTATCAGCGTCCCGTCGCCGGTGAGATTGTCGAGCATGAGATTGAGATCAAGCGTTCGCGGTTTATCACCCTTATCGGCCGCGCCACGACGGAAGAGGAAGCACGCGCGCTTATCGACGCCGCCCGCGACCGCTTCCCCGACGCCCGCCACCACTGCTCGGCCTATATCTACCACGTGGACGGCTCGAATCCAGTGGAGCGCTCCTCCGATGATGGCGAGCCCTCCGGCACGGCGGGCAAGCCCATGCTCGATGTTTTGAAGGGCTCCGGACTGCTCGATATCTGCGCGGTGGTCGTGCGATACTTTGGCGGTATCAAGCTGGGCGCGGGCGGGCTCGTTCACGCCTATGGCGGTGCCGTCAGCGAGACGATGGAGCAGGTTGAGCCCGTCACGCGTGCCCTACGCGAGCTCTATACCGTCGAGGTTTCCCACGCGGACGCCGGTCGCTTAGAAGCAGAGCTACGCAACCGGGGTGTGGACATGGTGGATACCGCCTACGCCCAAGCGGTGACTTTCACCGTGTCTGTGGAACCCGGCGGTGAGGAGGAGCTTGCGGCGACGCTCGCCGCGCTGACCCAGGGTGGGGTAGAGCCGAAGGAAGCTGGAACTGCCTGGGTGGAGCTTTAAGGCCGCGAGAAGGCCGCGAGTTTTTGGCCATGTAGAATAAGCCCCATGACTATGCAGCGACGCCCCAACAACCCCATTGAGCAACGCAAGCAAGCCGTGCGCACCCACGCACGCAACGGCGCTATCTGCGTCGTGGGCGGCGTCGCCGGCGGTGTCCTCCTAGGCTGGGCACTCACCGGATTCTGGACCTGGATGGCGATTGGTCTCATCGTGGCCGTGGTGGGTGGCGCGTACAACTGGGTCAAAATCCAGAAGATCGTGAACGAGAACCACAACCTATAAAAGCCCATGGTGAATCAGCCCGACGGGCGGCCCGTACGCATTGATGCTTGGGTTTGGTCCGTGCGCATGTTCAAGACCCGCTCGGAGGCCGCCACGGCGGTGCGCGCCGGGCACGTCAAACTCAACGGCAACGCCACTAAGCCCGCGCAGCAGGTCGTTCCTGGCGACCGCGTGCGCGTGTGGCGCAACCACCACGAGCATGACCTTGAGGTGCTCGCCACCGTGTCCAAGCGCGTCGGCGCCCCGATTGCGCGCACCTGCTACATCGACCACGCCCCGCCGCCACCGCCGAAGGAATTTATGCCCTCCGTCCCGGTCCGCCCGCGCGGTGCTGGCCGCCCGACGAAGAAGGAGCGCCGGCAGATGGAGAAATTCCGCGGTGGATTCCGCTAATTATTTCGGAAGTTCTTTAAGGCCTTCAGCCGAGCATTCAAGCGGCGCTTGCGGTCTTTGCGGTCACCGGCCTCGGCCGTGGCTTCGATGTGCTGGGCACCGAATTTGTTGAGCAGCAAGTCGTCGATAAGCCTGACCTGGCCCGGGCGGAAGCGGTAACGCATGGCATCGTGCACGTGGGCGATGGCGTCATCGTCGAGCAGCTGCTTGAGCTGGCTCAAGCGTGTGATGCCGTTGTTGTCGAGCAACTCGGCAAGGAAGCGATAATGCTCCGAGCGTGAACGAGGGAAGCGGCTGCCCAGAATAATGGCGAGGACACCAGGGAGGGTCTCGGCTGTAATTTCCACGTCATCGCCTGCCTCAGAACTGGGGGCTTTGAGTGCGGCGATTTCATCGAATTGCTGGTCCGCCAGCTCAATCAGGCCCGCAGCCAGTGTGAAGAGGCGATCCACCTGCGGGGAAGGCGGGTTCGGGCCCTGCTTGTACCGGATATCGTGCTCAAATTCCGCCCAAGCGTGTTGTAGCACGGTGCGGATTTGAATCTCGAAGGTCCAGCCGATATAAGGCTCAAGTTCCTCCAGCGTGGCGGCGCTGTCCTCGGACACCGTCAGCACCAAATGGTGCGAGCCATAACCAAAACCACCAGAAATCCGCGTTTCCGCCGCCTTGTCCACCGAGCGCAGCACGGTAAAGGTTTCTCCCAAAACCTCTAGAGCTTCCGGGATAACCGTGGAGTGGAAGACGGTAATTCGCACCCCCAAAACATCGTGGATATCTTCCCACGGCTTCGGGTACATCAGCTCGCCGTTGTCGCGGCGCTTCTTCGCTTTCGCCTTGAGAGAAGGCCACAGCTTCACGCGGGTCGCTACGCGGTCAAAGATAATGCCGGCGTCGTTAAGCAAGTCCTCGATGGCATCGCGGAAATCCTGCGCCGCGGTAGGATGCGCGTGTACCCAGGAATGGTACTGGTTGCTCAGGCGGGACATGGATGATTCAGCCATCTTAAGAACGTGACTCCTTTCGGCCACGGCGGAGGAAGTATGGAGGTGTGTCTACACCTCCAGTGGAAAGCCGTTAGCTAATACTAGTGGTTGCAAGCTCAGCGGTGGTCGATGGCGCGGGCGCAATTCGGCCGCGCGGTAGGCCAGTTCCGTGGCGCGCTGCGGGGAAATGTTGAGCAGCGCGTAGAGAGTGTGCGCATCAGGCACGAGGTAGGTAATACTCCGAGCCTGGCTAAGCCGCTGCAAATGATTGTCCAGGATAACGAAGGCCTGCGGGTGAGCCAACCACGACGAGACAGCGCAGCGATGCACCCGCACCTCTAGGCCCTTTTCCGTTCTACCCAGTCCGAGTTCGGCAGGCCGGGTAAAGAAGCGCAGCCCCTGCTGCGTCAGTGCGCGGCGTTGCAGATTCAGCGCGGCAGCATCCCAAGCTTGGCGCACGGTCAAACCCATATCGTCCACAGCGCGCTGGCTCACGCGCTTGGCTTCGGTGCCTGTGCCGTGGACCAAGGACATCGATAGCGTCCGCGATAGCTGGAGGCTAGCAGGTGAATCACCGAAGCCATCATCACAGAGCTTGATTCCGTTGAGCTCCTCGCTCGGGCAGAGCGAGGGGAGCAGGTGGTCGATGCGGAGGGAGGTGGGCAGCGCGATGGTCATGGTGGATTTACTCCGAAAGGTAGGCAAGTGCAGATTCCTTGCCCTTATTGGACTGGGCTTTATGCCCACAGGTTCCCACTAGTTCGTAGAAAACCCACCACGCGCTAGAGCCTTGATGTTCTAGCGCCTCCGTGCTCAAGAGCTACGCAGGTTAGAACGGCGGAGCCTCATCAAGCTGCAGCTCCTCTAACAGCTTGTCCGTCTGCCAGATCGCGATGTCCTGGCCTTTGCCTTGCAGCTCCTCAGCGCGTTTTTCTTTAGAGGTCTTGGTAGCCCACTGGCCCACAACCAGGATGGTGGTCTTCTTCGTGACATTCTTGCCCACCTGGCCGCCGCGTTCAGCAATCTTGGACCACAAAAGGCCCTTGTCGAAAGGCTCGAAGTCACCGGTGAGAGTGACATTCTGAGCAAATAGCGCGCCTTCCGGATCCGCATCAGGATTGGGATCCGGGATGGTGTCCGGAGTGGATACGGATTGCCACGGGGCTGCACCACGGCGCTCCTTAGCGGCGGAGCCCTTCTTCTTCGAGCCCGAGGCTGTACCCGCCATGCGCGTCTTGTCGCGGAAATCCGTACCAGCGCCCAAGTCGGCAGCGGAGAGGGGAGCGGTGTTGGCGCGCAGGACCGGGATGACGGAGTCCTCGCTCAACGTGCCCAGCGCAAAATCACGGGTGGTGAACAAGTCTTCAATGCTTCCGGAGTGACCAAAGCGCTGCGCTAGGGCACTGACAATCTCGCCCGCCGCGCGGGCGTCGGCTGTGGCCTCGTGATGGCGGAAATCCTCGGCACCGAGGTAGGAGGCAACGGTGGGAAGTTTATGGTTGGCCACGTCGATGACGCCTGCACGGGAGGCGTCGCGGGCCAGTGCCAGGGAACACGCTAAGCGAAGTTCTGGCACCGGCGCGTCGGCCTTCTTGAGGCCACTGCGCAGGGCCGTGGAATCGAATTGCGCGTTGTGGGCTACTAGCGTGTCTGTGCCGAGGAACTCGAAGAGCTCGGCGGCGGCATCAGCGAAAGGTAAAGTATCAGCGACGTCCTCCGCTGTGATGCCATGGATGCTGATGTTGACCTCGTCGAAGTGCTCGAGCCCCGGTGGGGGAGTGCACAGCCACGTGCGGGACTCGGTCTCTTCGCCATCGCGGAAGCGGACCGCACCGATCTGGCAGACCGAGCCCCAGTTATCGTTGGCGGTTTCCACATCGACGGCGGTGAAGTTGAGCCCCTGCACACCACTGCTGGCAGCCGGTGCTTCGCCGCGCAGCGCTGCCTCAACCGCGCGGGCAAATGCGGCCGCGTCTTGGCCGGGGGCGAAGCGGATGATCGTGTCCCCAACGGTCCCTGCAGAATCGCTCGTGCCGCGCACTATGACCTGCCCAAACCCTGTCTCCGTTGGTTCCGTGCACTCCACGCCCGTGGCATCAGCTAAGGAGAGAGCCTCGCGGGCTGGGGCGCCAAGGGAAGCGGCTAGCTGGGAGCGTTGGACGGTGAGTGCATCGGTGGTGACATCAATGACAGCACCGTGGGCGGTATAGGACACGGTTTCCTTTCAAGGACGGGGTTAATGGTGGACAGCAGACGGTGGAGTGCAGTCTAGCTATCGGCTTTCTTCTGCCGTGGCAGCGGATTGCGCAGAGTCATCGCTATCGTCGAAAACTGGGGGCTCAGTCTGGCGCAGGATCAGCGTTGTGCGCGGCTGTACCACGATGGAACCTTCGGCTGCGATGAGCTTCTCCTCGTCCGGATAGCCACCGGAATCAGAGGTGTCGACGATGAGCCTCCAACTAGCACCCAGGTCCTTCTTGGGCAGCGTGAACTCGATGTCTTCGTGGTGAGCGTTGAAAATCATGATGAAGGAATCATCCGTAATGCGTTCACCGCGGGCAGTGGTTTCCGTAATCGCGTTACCGTTGAGATAGACCATGAGGGCCTTGCCGAACTCAAAATCCCAGTCCTGCGGGGTCATGAGTTTGCCGGAGGGCACGAGCCAGGCAATATCGCGATCTTTCACCTCAGAGCCAAAGGGGCCACCAGCCAAGAAACGCTGGCGGCGGAACACCGGGTGGTTCTTGCGGATGTTGATCAGGCGCTTGGTAAAGCCGTGCATGGCGACGTTCTTTTCCTGCTCCAACATCGACCAATCGATCCAGGAAATCTCGTTGTCCTGGCAATACACGTTGTTATTGCCGTCTTGGGTGCGGCCCAGCTCATCACCATGGCACAGCATCGGGGTGCCCTGGGATAGCAGGAGGGTAGTGAGGAAATTGCGGACCTGGCGGCGCCGGAGCTTTTTAATCTCTTCGTCGTCAGTCGGCCCTTCCACGCCATGGTTCCACGAGCGGTTGTGGGACTCACCGTCGCGATTGTCTTCACCGTTCTCGGAATTGTGCTTTTCGTTATAGGACACCAAATCACGAAGCGTAAAGCCATCGTGCGCGGTGATGAAGTTGATAGACGCGGTGGGGCGGCGGCCGTTGTTGGCATAGAGATCGGAGGAACCAGTCAGGCGTGAGGCAAACTCACCCATTGTCGCCGGCTCCCCGCGCCAGAAATCACGGACGGTATCGCGGTACTTGCCGTTCCATTCGCTCCAGATGGGCGGGAAGTTGCCAACTTGGTAGCCGTTATGGCCCACGTCCCAGGGCTCGGCGATGAGCTTGACCTTGGAGACCACCGGGTCCTGCTGGACCAAATCGAAGAAAGTGGCGAGCTTATCCACATCATCGAGTTCGCGCGCCAGAGTGGACGCGAGGTCGAACCGGAAGCCATCCACGCGCATCTCCGTCACCCAGTAACGCAGCGAATCCATAATCAGCTGGAGGGAGTGCGGGTGACGGACATTCAGGGAGTTACCGGTACCGGTGTAGTCCATGTAGTGCTCGGGGTTGTCATCAACCAAGCGGTAGTAGGCGTGGTTATCAATGCCGCGGAAGGCGATGGTTGGCCCCATGTGGTTGCCCTCGGCGGTGTGGTTGTAGACCACATCGAGGATGATCTCAATCCCTGCCTCGTGGTAGGCGCGAACCATAGCCTTGAACTCAGCCACCGCCTCGCCGGGCTTCTTGGCATAGGCGTAGTCCGCATGCGGGGCGAAGAAGCCGAAGGTGTTGTAGCCCCAGTAGTTGCGCAGATCCAGCTGGCGCAGACGGTCATCCTGGAGGAACTGGTGGACCGGCAGCAGCTCGACGGCCGTCACACCCAAGTCCTTGAAGTAGTTGATGATCGCAGGGTGCGCCATGCCGGCGTAGGTGCCGCGCAGCTCCTCCGGCACATCCGGGTGCGTCATCGTCATGCCCTTCACGTGGGCTTCGTAGATGATGGTTTCGTTATCCGGGGTATGTGGACGGTTGTCGCCGTGCCACTCGAAGAAGGGGTTGATGACCACGGACAGCATCGTGTGGCCCAAGGAATCATCCTGGTTGCGTCCGGTGCCTGGCTCTTCAGCGAAGATGTCGTAGGAGTACAGCGAGGCATCGCCGTCAAAGTCTCCGTCGAAGGCGCGAGCATAAGGATCAACAAGCAGTTTCGAAGGATCACAGCGCAGGCCGTGCTCCGGTTCATAGGGGCCATGGATGCGATACCCGTAGCGCTGCCCGGGGCTGACGTTGGGGAGGTAGGCGTGCCAGACGTGAGCGGTGATCTCCGTTAGTTCAATGCGTTCTTCGCTGCCATCTTGGTCGATGAGGCAGAGCTCGACCTTTTCGGCGATTTCGGAAAAGATTGCAAAGTTTGTTCCTGCTCCATCGAAAGTGGAGCCGAGCGGAGAGGGGGAACCAGGCCATACCTGGTGAGATGGCGTTGAGTCAGCACGGGTCTCAGTCATGAGGCTTAGCTTAGTCAATTCTGATGTATGTGATCGCTTCGCAGTGACCTTAAGCCGGCGACCATGAGCTCCGCGGCGCGCACCGAGGTGGCATCCACCGGCGCGCTGTGTGGGCTTGGAGTTGCGGTGCTTGGCGACGACCCTTGTGGTGTCGCCCCACTGAGCTGCTCGCGGGATTGCTCCATAAAGGTAGCTCCCAGGATGTAGTGGATCAGGGTGCGGGCAGCGACGACACTATCTTCCGTTGATGCAGCGGGAGCTTCCTTTTGTAATGCCGTTATAAATAGCTCTTCTAAGTCAGCGCTCGCTGAAGACTCTGGGAAGGCAGCGCCGGCGATGGCTACCTCAGCGCCATCGCGCCAGCGGCGCAGCTCCCCCTGCAGGGAACTGACCAGTTCTGCCGTGCTTTCCCCAGAGACGGGGGAGAGGATTTCAGCTGTCATCGCGGCGATGAGAGATTGTTTGTTGGCCACGTGCCAGTACAGCGCGCCGGGTGCGACTCCGAGGTTGGTGGCGACTCGGCGCATAGTGACATCAGCAAGGCCGTATTGGGTCAAAAGCTCAAGGGCGGTGGAAACGATAGCGTCGCGAGAAAGGTGCACACGACCAACTCTACGCGGCAAGAGAATACCCTCGTGAGGCTCACAGGAAGCTTCAAGGCGTAGAATATGAATTCTTCAAACAGCGCTTGTTAAGGTTATGTGAGTTGCCCAAGAGCAAACACTGCGTCCCGCGTGGTTTAACCTATCGCTCTCTATGTACATTTAGGAGTTTTCCCTTGTCTTTTCTGACACCTGCCAAGAAGTCCCTCATTGCTGTTGCACTCGTTGCGCCGCTTTCCTTGGCTGCTTGTGGTTCCGATGATGAGAATGCAGGTGACACTGCGTCCTCTGCGGCAAAGACCACCACGACTACGAAGTCTAAGGAAAAGACGTCTGAGAAGAAGACGGAAGAGAAGACTTCTGAGGAGAAGAAGGAGGGGGAGGACAAGAAGGACGGCGAAGAGAATAAGGACGAAGCTGCCAAGCCGGAGGGAGAGAACCCCGAGGCTGCTAACCAGACTCTGGCCAACCCCTTCGAAGAAGGCGCTGATCCTTTCCAGAACATGCCCAAGGTCGAACCGGTTCAGGGTGAAGCTGCCAGCCAGGAGGATATCGACGGTATTAACACCCTAGTACGCGGTATGTATGAGCAGCAGACCATGCGTTCCTTTGTGAAGTACCTCCCGGAGCACACCTGCGCGGCTATCCGCAACGATCCGAACTCCGGCCTCGATCAGGTTGATTACAACCAGGTTCCGGATGTTCCGATGAACCAGCTCAAGGACATGATGGCGGCAGCGGGCCAGGATACTTCCCAGATGGATGGCTTTGACTGGTCCAAGACCGGTGTTGAGTCCATCAACGATGTTGTGGTTAACGGTGACGATGCTTCCGCGACTGTGAACGTCAACACCAGCCAGGGCATGGATAGCTCCACCATGCGCTTCAAGCGTGAGAACGGTAACTGGACCTTCTGCGGCTAGAGAGTATCGTGCCTGGACTGCGTGCTCTTAGCCTTCGCATACCCCGCGCCATTGGATTCGGCGCGGGGTTGCTCGCGTTAGCACTCTTTGGATTCTCTGCAGCCGGCGCCGCGTGGGGACTGTGGCGTCCAGCTCTCAAGGGGCACCGGGTTGATGATGGCGGCTACGCCTTGAGCAACGTTGCCGACGTGCAATTTGATTCCTATATCACCTTCGTACTGATCACCGGAGTTCTTAGCGCGGCCCTGGGGGCTACTGCCTACGTGCGAGGTGAGCGCTACCGTGGCGTCGGCGTACTGCTGTGGGTGGCTCTGGCTGCTCTGGCTGGCGCGGCATCGTTTTATGTCTTCGGTGGAGCCACCGCCACTTATATTCCCGAGAATCCCGGAGAGTATGTAGAGTTTGTGCCGAAATTCTCGCCGGGTAGTGCCTGGCTGGTAGGGCCGTTTATGGCCATGTTTGCCTACTGGTCCGCGCTATTCATCGATTCGCCTTGCGATGCTGTGAGCGAGAGGGATTCGGAAGGAAATGAGGTGCCGGTCGACGGCGCGCTAGGGCCACGCGACGGGGGAGGAGCCTACCGCCTCCCGTGAGATGTCATCGATGCCGTGGAGTACATGTTTGATGCCGCGGCCGAGGGCGGTGATCAATTGGGCGTCGGAAAGCCCGGCGCCCGTCATAACCGCGTAATCGATGCGTACCTGCAACCCATCAATGTTTGAGTGGCAGAAGGCGGAGGCTGAGTGATTGGTCCGGTTCCAGTCATTGCAAATGAGGAAGATTTTGGAGAACTCGCTGCCCGGCAGGTTGGGATCCCAATGGCCTTTGATGATGAGGCTGGGGCCGGAATCGATGGCGAAAGCAAAGAGGACATCATTGATCCAGGCATAGATGGCCTCGTCAGCATCCGCCTGGAAGCGTGTAATTCCGAGGGCTGGCAAGAGTTCCCCAAGCCGAGCGGTGTCGACGTCGGCGACGGGGCCGTCGAGTTCTGTTTCTTCTTCCGGAGCCGTTGGGCGGGGAAGCGTGAGAACGGGGAAGTGATCGGCCAATTCTTCGAGGCAGGCCGCAGCGTTGTGGAGTGCTGGCAGAACCGAAGCGGAAAGCTGGGACGTTGTAGGTTTCTGGTGAACCACGAGGAAGGAATGCCCCCACACCTTTACCTCGGTAGGTGCCGAATAGTTGAGGATGAGGTGTGGCGAGAGGCAGTCATGGTTCCAGTCATTGACGAATTCACTGAGAGCAGGAATGTCGCCGAAACCTAGAACGCCGTGATGGGTGGTGTAGAAACGCAGGATTGGTTCGCCCTCGGTGTCCATGAAAGCGCGGGTTTCCCCAAGCGGTGGGTGAGGGAAGAGGAGCTCGTGTGCGGTGACCCGAATGCAATCGAAGCTTTCGCGGTGCGCGAGGTTTTCGACACGGGCAAGCAGGTCGGAAGGAGGCTGGCTGTCCAGGCCATCGGCGCCGTTGCTCATCTCGCCGCCTCCCTTCACCGATTCGGGCTCCCGGAATGTGTTACTAGTGGCACATTCTATAACCCCTACCTGCCAGCTCGCTGGCTTTTCGGTCCAGGTATAGTAATGGGAAGGTATAGAAACCGCTGCATATTATAAAAGGGGTCTGAGCATGCTACGAACCATCGACCTGCGTGGAGAGGAACTCACCACCTCCCGGCTGCGCCGAGTCCTGCCGCGAGGGGGAACGGACGTGTCCTCAGTGATGGGCACCGTCATCCCCATGGTGGAGAAAGTCCGCGAGGGTGGTGCGGCGGCGGCCCTCGATTTCGGCGAAAAATTCGACGGAGTCCGCCCCGCCGCAGTGCGAGTACCTAAGGAGGAGATGAAGAAGGCTGCCGAGGACCTGGACCCGAGTGTGCGAGCAGCCATCGAAGAATCTATCGCGCGCGTGCGTGCCGTTCACGCTGATCAGAAGCCGGCTTCGCACACGACGACACTGGCACCAGGCGCGACGGTCACCGAGGTCTTCCAGCCCATCGAGCGAGTAGGGCTCTACGTCCCAGGCGGCAAGGCGGTGTATCCGTCTTCCGTCATTATGAATGCCGTCCCCGCCCAAGAAGCGGGCGCTGCGGCGATGGTCGTGGCTTCTCCGCCGCAGAAGGAATTCGGTGGGCTGCCACACCCGACAGTGCTGGCCACGTGCCACATGCTGGGCGTGGATGATGTCTGGGCCGTCGGCGGCGGGCAAGCCATCGCGCTTCTGGCCTACGGCGATGATGAACCCGCCACGGGTGAAGAAGCTCTGGAGCCTGTCGATATCATCACCGGCCCCGGCAACGTCTTTGTTGCTGCCGCTAAGCGCGCGGTGCAGGGAGTGGTGGGAATTGATGCAGAAGCTGGTCCTACCGAGATCGCCATCCTGGCCGATGAGACCGCTAACCCCGTCTACGTGGCCTATGACCTCATTTCCCAGGCGGAGCACGATCCCATGGCTGCCTCCGTGCTCATCACCGGTTCTGAGGACTTTGCCGCTGCGGTGAATGCGGAGGTAGCTCAGCGCTATACCGCCACCGCCAACGCCGAGCGCGCAGCTGAGGCATTGCGCGGAGAACAGTCCGGCATCGTCCTGGTCAACGACCTCGAGACAGGTATCGCTGTCGCGGACGCCTATGCCGCTGAGCACTTGGAGGTACACACAAAGAATGCCCGGGCAGTTGCGGAGCGTATCCGCCACGCCGGCGCGATCTTCGTTGGTGAATACTCGCCCGTACCGCTCGGTGATTACTCCGCCGGCTCCAACCACGTTTTGCCTACCTCGGGAACCGCGCGGTTTAGCGCCGGGCTGTCGACGCACACCTTCCTACGGCCGGTCAACCTCATCGAGTACGACCGCGCGGCACTCGGCGAGGTAGCTCAGAATGTCATTGCCTTCGCCACTGCAGAAGACTTGCCCGCCCATGGTGAAGCAATTGCGGCACGATTCGCTGATGACACCGATACCCAGAAAGAAGAGGCTTAAGCAATGGCTGAGTTGAAGGATCTTCCCCTTCGCGAAGAATTGCGCGGCTCCAGCGCCTATGGAGCCCCGCAGCTGACGGTGACCAACCAGCTCAACACCAACGAGAACCCCTATCCGCCCTCGGAGGCGCTGGTGAAGGACATGGTGGCGGCCGTCGAGAAGCACGCGCGTCAGCTCAACCGTTACCCAGAGCGCGATGCCGTGGAGCTGCGCACGGCACTGGCGGAGTACGTCAGTGAGCAGACCAGGGTGGCTGTCAGCGTGGAGAACGTCTGGGCAGCTAACGGCTCCAATGAGGTTCTGCAGCAGCTGCTGCAGGCCTTTGGCGGGCCGGGGCGAAGCGCGCTGGGATTTACACCGAGCTATTCGATGCACCCCATCCTATGCGCGGGCACCCAAACCGAATTCATCTCCTGCCCACGCGATGCGGATTTCTGTATTGATGAGGAGGAGGCGTTGGAGGCCGTCGCCAAGCACCGCCCCGACGTCGTTTTCATCACAACACCGAACAATCCCACCGGTGATGTCACCCCGATCGATGTAGTGGAGAAGATCGTGCAGGCCGCGCCGGGCATCGTCATCGTGGACGAGGCCTACATGGAATTCTCGCCTTCGCCTTCTGCGACCACGCTGCTGGAGAAATATCCGACCAAGCTCGTGGTCTCGCGCACGATGTCCAAGGCCTTCGACTTCGCCGGCGGACGTTTGGGCTACTTCGTGGCAGATCCGGCGTTCGTGGAAGCCGTCATGCTCGTTCGTTTGCCCTATCACCTGTCGGTTCTCTCCCAGATCGCGGCCACCGTTGCCCTTGCGCATAAGGAAGAGACCTTGGGAACTGTGGCCAAACTATCGGCGGAGCGGGACCGGGTTGTCGCACGGCTTAAGGAGCTCGGATACTACGTCGTACCCAGCGAATCCAACTTCGTCTCCTTCGGACGCTTTGCCGATCAGCACGCGGTGTGGCAAGGATTCCTGGACCGCGATGTCCTGATTCGTGATAACGGTGTACCGGGTCTCTTGCGCGCCACGATTGGTCTGCCTGAAGAGAATGATGCCTTCCTTTCGGCCGCGGCGGACTTGGCAGATACAGTAGAGATGACTAACTAAAAACGATGATGAAATGAGCCCACATTGTGGGCTCATGACTTGAAGAAGGAGCGTGGGGCAATGAGTGCTGGCGACGCTGTACGTCACAACCATGGCGACCGCATTGGCCGCGCAGAGCGCGTCACCGGGGAGACAAAGATCTCTGTAGAAATAAACCTCGATGGCACCGGCCAGTCGGATATTTCGACGGGGCTGCCGTTCTTTGACCACATGCTTAACGCTGTGTGCACCCACGGCTCCTTCGATCTTCGCGTTCACGCTGAGGGCGATATTGACATCGATGCTCACCACACGGTCGAAGACACCGCTATCGTGCTGGGCCGTGCCTTTCTGGAGGCGGTGGGGGATAAGTCCGGGATCCGCCGTTTCGGCTCCCAGCTCCTCCCCATGGATGAAACGCTGGTGGAGGCCGTCGTCGATATCTCAGGGCGTCCCTACTTCGTGATGAATGGCGAGCCGGAGAACATGGAGTGGCAGATTATCGGTGGGCATTACGCCACGGTTATCAACCGACACTTCTTTGAAACCTTTGCCACGCACTCGGCGACGACCTTGCACGTCAACGTGCGTTACGGCCGCGATCCGCATCACATCACGGAGGCCGAGTATAAGGCAGTGGCCCGTGCTCTGCGCCAGGCTACTGAGTGGGATCCGCGCGTGACCGGAGTTCCTTCGACGAAGGGAGCGCTCTAAGACTTATGAATGTAATGGTTCTCGTTCTCTTTCTGGTCGCCGGGTTGCTCGTCGGTGGTGCGTGGGCGGCATACCAGAACGGGTCGGTGCTGATGACTGTGGTCGCGGGTGCGCTCGCGGCGATCTCCGTGACTGCCGCCTTGGTCTGGTTCCTTGACATCTTTTCAGCAGGATTGGCGGCGAAGTGATAGAAAAGACCCCTCAGAGCGTATGGAAGGTTGCTGGCTTTAAGGAAACCATGATCGCGGTGGTTTCCGCTTTTGGTGCTTGGTCGGTCTTGCTGCCTGTGGTGCCGCTGGCCGTGCTGGATGCCGGCGGTTCCGCGACATTGGCTGGTGCCACGACCGGCGTGTTCATGCTGGCCACAGTGCTTACCCAAATGGCAACACCGATGCTGCTGCGCATCTTTGGCTACCGCCCGATTATGGCGGCCGCGGCGTTGTTGCTGGGGCTGCCGGCGTTGGGGCACATGCTGGGCGATGCAGCCCCGATCGCCCTAGGCTTTTCCGCTCTGCGCGGTATAGGCTTCGGTGCGCTCACAGTGGCGGAGAACGCACTCATCGCGGAAATCACGCCACGGCGCCTGCTGGGTAAGGCCACGGGAATTTTCGGCCTATTCATCGGTGCAGCCCAAATGGCCTTCTTGCCTGTGGGCCTCGCGGTGGCTTCAGCCTTTAACTACAACACGGTGTATCTT
The DNA here is from genome assembly GCF_001811145.1 of Corynebacterium sp. HMSC062A03. Taxonomy (NCBI): domain Bacteria; kingdom Bacillati; phylum Actinomycetota; class Actinomycetes; order Mycobacteriales; family Corynebacteriaceae; genus Corynebacterium; species Corynebacterium sp. HMSC062A03. The sequence continues at coordinate 94,127 of NZ_KV803647.1, forward strand.
CTGGCTGCTGGTCTTGGCTTACTAGGATTCTTCACGTGCATTCTGGTGCCGCAAATCAAAGCCGCTCCAGTGGGGTCGCCGGACCCCTCAGACACCACCCCGCGCGCCCCGATGTGGAAGCTCGTGCTCGTCCCAGCACTGGCGCTGATGAGTTTTTCCGTGAGCTATGGCGTGGCATCTAACTTCATTTCTCCGGCGGTGCGTGAGTTGGATCCTGAGCGCGGCGCTGTCTTGGGCGGCCTCATGCTATCGGTGATTGGTGGTTCGGCCATGATCGCGCGCTATGTGGCCGGTGTGGTGGCGGACCGAGTAGGCCAGCCAGGCACGCTGATGATTCCCGCTCAGGCTTTTTCAGTCTTAGGCGTGGGGCTTATCGCCGCCGTGCTGTGGCAAGAATGGTCAGTATGGCTGCTCGTGTTCGGCACGGTCATCTACGGTGCGGGTTTCGGCATCGTGCAAAATGAGGCGCTGTTGTCGATGTTCGACCGTCTCCCGCGCGAGCGCCTCTCGGAGGGCTCTGCGGTGTGGAATATTTTCTACGACGGCGGCACGGGCCTTGGCTCGACGGTGCTCGGCGCCGTCGTGGCTATGTCTGGTTATTATGGCGCGTTCGCCGCTGGCGCCGCCATCATCGCGGTGGGCCTGCTCATGTCTGCGGCTGACCTCGCCTTGGGCAAGACCCGCGTGAGCGAGCTGAACGACATCCAAACCCGCCTGCGCATGATTAGAAGGCCGAGGAGACCCGGAAAGGAAGCACGATGAGCTCACACGACGTAGTAGTCCTGGATTATGGCGCTGGCAATGTCCGGTCGGCAGTGCGCGCGCTGGAGAGGGTCGGTGCCACCGTCGCGGTGACCGCGGACCCGAAACAGGCGGTAGAGGCCGATGGCCTTTTGGTCCCCGGAGTGGGGGCGTTCGCTGCCTGCATGGAGGGCCTGCGCGCCGCACAGGGGCCGCGAATCATTGGTCAGCGATTGGCTGGTGGTCGCCCCGTTTTGGGGATTTGCGTAGGCATGCAGATTCTTTTTGAGTCAGGCACTGAACACGGCGTGCACACCGAAGGTTGCGGCGAGTGGCCCGGGGAGGTTACCCGTTTGCAGGCTCCCGTCCTCCCGCACATGGGATGGAACACCGTGGAGCTTCCTAGCGGAAGCCGCATGTTTGAAGGCGTGAGCCCGGAGGATCGCTTTTACTTCGTGCATTCCTATGCCGCACGGAGCTGGGAGCTGGAGACCGAGATTACAGAGCCGCCGAAGGTGGCGTGGTCGGAGTATGGCGGTGACCGTTTTGTCGCTGCGGTAGACAATGGTGCATTGTGGGCCACCCAATTTCACCCGGAGAAATCTGGTGACGTTGGTTCGCAGCTGCTGAAGAACTGGATAGGAACGCTTTAAAGAGTCCGCGTGAAAGGTAGACTACCCACCATGAGTTTTACACTGTTGCCCGCGGTTGATGTCATTGATGGTCAGGCAGTTCGCCTTGATCAAGGAGAGGCCGGAACCGAGAAATCCTATGGCTCGCCGCGTGAGGCTGCCCTGAAGTGGCAGGCTCAGGGTGCGCAGTGGCTGCATGCAGTCGATTTGGACGCGGCTTTCGGCCGCGGATCCAACCATGAACTGCTCGCCGAAATCACCACAAGCGTGGACCTGAACGTGGAGCTGACCGGCGGGATTCGAGATGATGAATCTCTGGCCCGGGCTCTCGCCACCGGTGCGCGCCGCGTCAATATTGGTACCGCGGCTTTGGAGAACCCTGACTGGATTGCCAAGGCTCTGGCAGAACACGGTGACCGCATCGCAGTGGACTTGGCGGTCCGCCTGGTGGATGGCGAGTGGCGGACGCGAGGTAACGGCTGGGTATCTGACGGCGGCGACCTCTGGGAGGTCCTCGAACGCCTCGATGCGGCTGGTTGTACTCGCTTCGTAGTAACGGACGTGTCCAAGGACGGTACGCTGCAGGGCCCCAACATTGAGTTGTTGCGTGAGGTCGCGGCCGCTACAGAAGCCAAGGTCACTGCTTCCGGAGGAATTTCCACCCTGGATGATCTGCGTGAATTGGCCCTCTACGAAAATGAGGGAATTGATTCCGCCATCATCGGTAAGGCTCTCTATGAGGAGCGCTTCACGCTGGAGGAAGCTCTCGCTGCCGTTGCAGAGGTTACCCCGCTGCCGGGAGAGGAATACATCGACCCGATCGAGGAGAGGTAGGCCGATGGCCCCGATGACAGGAACTTCGGAGTCGGACCCACGCGAGCTTGTTGCCTTTGCGGAGGCAGCGGTGGATCACGTTGATGATCTCTTCCGCAGGGGCCTCGGCGCAGCACCCGCGCGTTTCAAGGGCGAGGGAGACTTTGCCACCGAGGTAGATCTGGTCATTGAGCAGCAGTTGCGTCAAACGCTGAGTCAGCTCACCGGAATCCCGGTGCTCGGCGAGGAATACGGGGGAGACCTCCAAGAGACGATCTGGGTCGTGGACCCAGTGGATGGAACCGCGAACTATTCCGCGGGAAATCCGTGCTGCGGAATTCTTGTCACGCTTTTGCACGAAGCGAAGCCCGTCGTCGCAGTCGCAGATTTTCCTTTGCTAAACCGTCGCGTCGTCGCGGCACAAGGCATGCCACTGCGCACCAGCGGCGGCCCCTCGACCGGTTTCGGGGGCGGCGAGGAGGCTCAGGGCTTCGACGAGGCCCGCGGTCATGTGGGCTGTTCCTCACACCTGCCAACCGATTTGTTCAAGGACCTCCGAGAGACCGGGTTGCGTCCCCGCATGACTGGGTCGGTGGGGCTGGACAATGCCTTCGTGGCCCAAGGCGTGTTTGATGGGGCGGTGAATTTCTCGCCGCACCCATGGGATAACGCGGCGGGTGCGCTCATGATCAAGGCCGCCGGTGGCCGCGTGAGTGATCCAGAAGGAAATGAGTGGACCGCCAACTCGAAGGGCTTTGTGGGAGGAACCCCGCAGGTTCATGCCACAATTCTGGATGCCATCGCCCGAAATCCTCGTGGGGAGCGCTAGGCTCCGGCACTAAACCCCAGCGTGGGAATTGGGCGCTGAAGCCGGACGTAGTTTTTAGTATTCGGCAGTTTCCATACGGACTGCCTCTCATCTGACCTTTAGTTTTAGGAGGATGGTCACCATGGCACTTGCCGTGCGCGTGATCCCGTGTCTTGACGTTGATAATGGCCGTGTGGTCAAAGGCGTGAACTTCGAAAACCTGCGTGATGCCGGTGACCCAGTGGAGTTGGCTGCCCGCTATGGCCACATGGGCGCTGATGAGCTGACCTTCCTCGACGTCTCCGCATCAAAGGATGGCCGCGGCACCATGCTTGATGTGGTGCGCCGTACGGCCGATCAAGTCTTTATCCCGTTGACCGTTGGCGGTGGAGTCAGGTCGGTGGACGATGTCCGCGAGCTTCTTCGTGCCGGCGCGGATAAGGTCTCTGTAAACTCCTCTGCCATCGCGCGCCCGGAGTTGCTGCGCGAACTGGCGGATGTCTTTGGTTCCCAGTGCATTGTGCTTTCGGTGGATGCTCGCCGCGCGAAAGATTTTCCCAGCGGCTTTGAGGTCACCACACATGGTGGAACGCGCTCGGCAGGCCTCGACGCCGTGGAGTGGGCCAAGCGCGGTGAGGAACTAGGGGTTGGTGAGATTCTGCTGAACTCCATGGATGGAGACGGCACCAAGGCGGGCTTCGACATCGAATTGATCGAGGCGGTGCGTGCGGCGGTGTCCGTGCCGATCATCGCCTCCGGCGGAGCGGGTAGGGCCGAGCATTTTCCACCGGCTGTTGATGCCGGGGCAGATGCCGTGCTCGCGGCCAGCATCTTCCACTTCCGTGAGGTAGAGATCTCTGAGGTTAAAGAGGCACTTGCGGCAGCAGGGAAGGAGGTCCGCCAGTGAAGGTACACAATGAAAGCAGCGGGCACAGAAGCACCGATTCGGAGGCCGTAGGGGACTATGAGCTGAGTGAAGAGATTGCTCAGCAGCTTAAGCGCAACGAGGCGGGTTTGGTTCCGGCCATTGTGCAATCGGAGCGCGGAGAAGTGCTCATGCTGGCATGGATGGATGATCATGCCTTGGCCTATACGTTGGCGACGCGTCGTGGAACCTACTATTCACGCTCGCGCCGTGAGTATTGGATTAAGGGTCTGACGTCCGGCAATACCCAAGAGGTGGTGGGTGCGCGCTTAGATTGCGATGGAGACACCGTCTTACTGACCGTTCGTCAGCACGGCGGCGCGTGCCATACCGGGGACCGGACGTGCTTCGATGCACGCGATCTCTTCGGAGAGGAGAACAATGGCTAAGCGCACTGAAGCAAAGCGCACTGAAGCAAAGTGCACTGAAGCAAAGCACAGTGGAGCTAAACGCATCGGACCCGTGCTGATGTTCGTCGGCGCCATCCTGTTGTGGCTGTCTTCCCGCATGACGTGGGTGACGGCGGCGGTCGAAGACGATAAGGCCGGTTCGAGTGTTGTGGAATTATCTGGTTCCTTGTGGTCCCTCGAGCTCATTGCACTCAGCGTCGTGGTTCTCGCTGGCGGTGTGGCAGCCTTTGCGCTGCGGCGCACGGGCCGTCGAATTGTCTCTGTCCTCACCGCACTCGCCGCGGCGGCTGCCGGATGGCGCCCGGTTGCGCTGTTGACTGCCGGCCCCGAGACGGAGCGTGCTCAAGAGCTGCTGCAGGGAGGAACGAACGATACCTCCGTGGATTCCGCAACCATTTCGGATTGGGCCACTGTCCTCACCGCTGATGCGTCGACCGTTGGCCCCGTGCTTGCTATCGCCGGTGCGGCGCTTGCCCTCTTCGGCGCGGTCATGGTGGCGAGCAATCCGGGGGCCGATAAGCCCCGCTCCGCCAAATATGAAACCCCGGCGGTACGCCAGGAACGCCTGCAGGAAGACCTCGAAACCTCCCAGGACTCCGGCCGTGTGATGTGGGATGCCCTCGATGCCGATATTGACCCCACCGATCCCCGGTCGACCTAGGCATGGCAGCGGCGTGAGCCGTGGCTGCATTTCCCGCTTCACATAGTGGTCCTAGCACGGAATCGGGTGCCCCGGATTTCTTGTTAGAGGCAAGGGCGCGCTAGCCTAAGTGTGATCTCAAACGCCCCTGTTTCTTTCTTTGAGTTTCCTTCGGGGAAGGGAGGTGCTCCATGCCTACCCCGATTGCCGTCGATCACCTTGTGGCCGGCGTACTAGCTGATGTAGCCGCACGGGAGGCGCGCGTCCCCTTCAAGGAAGTTAAAGCGCGGTCTCGAGACATGGACGCACCGCGCGATACCGCACAGGCCCTATTACGTTCGGGATGTTCTATCATCACCGAAATCAAGCGCGCCGTGCCTTATGGTGGAGAGATCGTCCACCTAGACGGACCGCACTCCGTCGCGGCCCTGGCACGAAAGCTGGAGGAAGCAGGCGTGCACGTCATGGCCTGCCAGACAGACAGGCGCCGCTTTCATGGCTCCCTGGAGGACATGCGTGTTGCCCGCGCTGCAATCGACATTCCTATGCTGTGCCGCGACACCATTGTTGATCCTTATCAGATTCATGAAGCGCGCTGTTATGGGGCGGATGCGATTCCTTTGCAGGTGGAGTTGCTTGATCAGGCTCGCCTCGAGTCGCTCCTCGACCGCGTGGAGTCCCTTGGAATGACAGCCATCCTGGAAGTGCGCACGTGCGCTGAGGTGGATCGCGTTATCAAAGCAGGGGGTACTGTCGTGGCCATCAATGCGTGGTCTTTGGCCTCCGATGCACTTAATCGGGAGGCCTTTTCTACTATTTCACCGGGTCTTCCTGAGAGCATCACACGTATTGCGGTGGGCGGCGTTAATAGTCCGCGTAACGTGTTGTCCTATGCCTCGCAGGGAGCCGATGCCATCCTCGTCGGTGAGTCCATTATGGCGGCCCAGGACCCGATGGCTTTGGCCCGCTCCTTAGTGGCCGCCGGCCAGCATCCGGCGTGCCCTTCGCGCAGAAGCTAAGCGCGTTGTAGTGGCCGTCTTTTTCAGGCACACTATTTCCCGTGCAGATTTACTACCTCGCCAACATTCCCTCTCCGCCACAAGGCGTGTGGCATCTCGGACCAGTCCCTATTCGTGCGTATGCCATGTGCATTATCGCCGGCATCCTCGTTGCGCTGTGGATGACTCTGCGCCGCTATACCGCCCGGGGTGGAAACCCGGATGTGGTCTGGGATGCTGCCTTGGTAGTGATCCCAGCCGGCATCATTGGCGGCCGCCTCTATCACGTGATTACGGATAATGATAAGTACTTCTGCTCCACGTGTGATCCTCTCGACGCGCTGAAAATCACCAACGGTGGACTAGGTATTTGGGGAGCGGTGGCCTTGGGCGCGGTCGCGGTGTGGCTCATGTTCAAAGTCAAGGGCATCCCTGTGGGGCCGTTTGCGGATGCCGTCGCGCCTGGACTCATATTGGCGCAGGCTATTGGCCGCCTAGGCAATTGGTTCAACCAGGAACTCTATGGTCGTGAGACCACCGTCCCGTGGGCTCTCGACATTTATTATCGTGTGAATGAAAGCGGTGAATACGCGCCGATCAGTGGGCGCTCGACCGGGGAAGTAATCGCCTCGGTGCATCCGACATTTCTCTATGAGCTGCTGTGGAACGTGGCGGTGTGCGTGTTCCTGCTGTGGGCCCACAAGGCATTCAAGCTCGGCCATGGTCGTGTGTTTGCGCTGTACGTCGCCGGATACACAGCGGGGCGCTTCGTTGTAGAAAACATGCGTGCTGACGATGCCACGCTCATCTTTGGTCTGCGTGTCAACGTCATCGTGTCAGTGGTCTGCTTTGTTGTAGCGCTCATCGTGTACTTCCGGCTGCCGCGCGGCCAGGAAACACCAGAAGAGGTGGACCCGGCCCGTGCCGCCGACGTCGGTGACAGTGCAGGAGTCGCTGACTCACAAAGGTGACAGTCGCAGCGCCTAGCGACAGATTCACGCGCTGAGGCTTCGGGAAGTAGCCGGGATCACACAATGTTTTAAGACGCCTTGACCGAGAGTCTCGAGTTTCGGGAGCATGGACACAAAATGCCCAGATGTGCCCGGTTATTCCCGGTTGTTGCCGAATCGGAAGGGGCTGCAACAGTCACCGGGGAAGCCTGATTCGAGGGTCAAAACATGGTGTGAGCTTCATTCGTGGTGGCCGAGACCAGCAAAGCGGGGTAGTTTGGGAACCGTTAGAAACTCCCGATGTGAATAAGGCACTCCATGTTGGATAGAAGAACCAAAATTGTTTGTACGTTGGGTCCTGCTGTAGCAAGCAAGGAAGGAATCCTTGGCCTCGTTGAAGCAGGCATGAACGTGGCGCGTCTCAACATGTCCCACGGCGAGCATGCGGACCACGAGGCGAACTACCGCTGGGTCCGTGAGGCTACCGATGAGACCGGCCAGGCAGTCGGCGTCCTGGCGGACCTCCAAGGACCGAAGATTCGTCTGGGTCGCTTCGTCAACGGTGAAGAGATGTGGAAGGACGGCGAAATCGTCCGCATCACCGTTGATGACGTAGAAGGTACGCACGACCGCGTGTCCACCACTTACAAGAACCTGGCGCAGGACGCGAAGCCGGGTGACCGCCTGCTGATTGACGACGGTAAGGTCGCCGTCGTCTGCAAGGAAGTCGACGGCAATGACGTTGTTTGTGAGGTCACCGAGGGCGGACCGGTCTCCAATAACAAGGGCGTGTCCCTCCCAGGCATGGACATTTCTGTGCCGGCGCTGTCGGAGAAGGACATTGCTGACCTTCGCTTCGCATTGAAGCTCGGCGTGGACATGATCGCTCTGTCCTTTGTTCGTTCCCCAGCCGATGTGGACAAGGTCCACGAAATCATGGATGAGGAAGGCCGCCGCGTTCCGGTTATTGCGAAGCTCGAGAAGCCGGAGGCGGTCGATGCCCTTGAATCCATCGTCTTGGCTTTCGATGCCATCATGATTGCGCGCGGTGACCTTGGCGTCGAGGTCCCGCTGGAGCAGGTTCCGCTGTTCCAGAAGCGCGCTATCCAGATCGCGCGTGAGAATGCCAAGCCGGTGATCGTGGCAACGCAGATGCTCGATTCCATGATCTCCAACCTGCGCCCGACTCGCGCGGAGGCCTCCGACGTGGCTAACGCAGTGCTCGATGGTGCTGATGCCGTCATGCTCTCCGGTGAGACCTCCGTCGGCATCGACCCGCACAATGTTGTGCGCACGATGTCCCGCATCGTGACGAATGCTGAGCAAGGCGGCCAGGTTCCTCCGCTGTCGCACGTTCCGCGCACCAAGCGCGGTGTTGTGTCCTACTCCGCACGCGATATTGCTGAGCGCCTGAATGCGAAGGCCATCGTCGCCTTCACCACCTCCGGTGATACCGCGAAGCGCGTGGCTCGTTTGCACTCCGCGCTGCCGCTCCTTGCCTTCACACCGTACCCGGCGGTGCGCTCGCAGCTGGCGTTGACCTGGGGTGCAGAGACCTTCTTGAGTGATTCGGTCGAGTCCACCGATGACATGATGGCCGCCATTGATGAGGCTCTGCTGGGAATGGATAAGTACAAGGAAGGCGACATGATCGTCGTCATCGCCGGTACCCCTCCTGGAATCTCTGGTAACACCAATATGATTCAGGTCCACGAGCTGGGCCAGACTCTGCGCGATAAGTAAAACCGTCGCAGACAAACAACGCCGCCTCACCCCGCTTGCTTCCTTACCCACTAAGTGGGAAGGGGGAACGGTGGTGGGGCGGCGCTTTGTCTTTCCGGAAAGCCCCGTCTAGGGGTTAATAGGCACTAGTGCGTCTTTTAACCCCTGTCTGTCTAGACGTGGGAAATGGGGGTCGGGGTCAGCTTCCACACTTCGTTGGCATAGTCAGCGATAGTGCGGTCAGAGGAGAAGCGCCCGGAGTAGCAGATGTTGAGCCAGGCCTTCTTGGCCCATGCCAGCTCGTCCGCTTCATAGTCAGCAGCCATGCGGTCACGGGTCTCGCGGTAGTCGGCGAAGTCCCCGAGGACGTAGTAGGTATCCTGAGCGTGTTCGCCGAAGCCATCGAGCAGCGAGGAGCGCAGATCACTAAACATGCCTGCATTCTCCGAACCCAGCGTGCCATCGGTGAAGGCATCGAGGACACGCGCCAGGCCCGGAACCGTGTTATAGAGCTCGCCCGGGTTGTACTCGGCGCGCAGCTGCGGGATTTCTTCGTTGCGGGCGCCGAAGATGTAGGCGTTGTCTTCGCCCACTGCCTCGACGATCTCTACGTTGGCGCCGTCCATCGTGCCCAAGGTCAGGGCACCGTTCATCATGAACTTCATGTTGGAGGTACCGGAGGCTTCCTTGCCGGCGACGGAAATCTGCTCGGAGACATCAGCGGCTGGGATGATGTGCTCGGCGGGGGAGACGTTGTAATTCTCAACAAAGACTACGTTGAGCACGTCCTTGGTAGCCGGGTCGTTGTTGACCAGGTCACCGATGGTGTTGATGAGCTTGATGATGGCTTTCGCGCGGACATAGCCCGGCGCTGCCTTCGCGCCAAAGATGAAGGTGCGCTTCGGAACGGTTTCGCCGTCGACCTTGATGCGGAAGTACAGGTCCAAGATGTAAAGCGCATTCATCAGCTGGCGCTTGTACTCGTGCAGGCGCTTGATCTGGACATCGAAAACGGAATCCGGGTCCACGGTAGCGCCCTGGTGTGCGTCAATCCATGCGGCGAAATCCTGCTTGTTGGCGCGCTTGATGTTGATGAGTTGGCGCAGCACCTTCTCATCCTCAGCCACAGGAGCCAGCTTCGCCAGCTCGGTCAGATCGGTAACCCAGGCATCAGAACCAGCCTGCTCAGTGAGCAGGTCGGACAGGCGCGGGTTGCACATGCGCAGCCAACGACGAGGGGTCACGCCGTTGGTCTTGTTGTTGAACTTCTCCGGCCACAGCTCGTGCCACTCGGAGAGCGTGTCCGCCTTGATGATTTCGGTGTGCAGGGCGGCGACGCCATTGATGGAGTACGCGGCATAGCAAGCGATCCACGCCATGTGGACATGCCCGTCGGACACCGGAGCCATGTAGTCGATGCGCCCTTGATCCAAGCCGCGCTGGGCCATGTCTTCGCGGAAGCGGCGGTCGATCTCTTCCACCAGCTCCCAAATGCGCCAGAACAGCTTCTGGAAGATGGATACTTCCCAGCTCTCCAAAGCCTCAGCCAGCACGGTGTGGTTGGTGTAGGCAAAAGTCTCGGTGACGACCTTCCAGGCCTCGTCCCAGCCCATCCCGTGTTCGTCGAGAAGCAGGCGGAGCAATTCGGGGATGGCCAGCACCGGGTGGGTGTCGTTGAGCTGGATGCAGTTGTACTCGGCGAAGCCGGTGAGGTCCTCGCCGTGGTGCTCGATGTAGTTATCGATCATCTGCTGCAGCGAGGCCGAGACGAAGAAGTACTGCTGGCGAACGCGCAGCACCTTGCCCTCGTAGGTCGTGTCGTTGGGGTAGAGCACGCGGCAGATGTCCATGACGCGCTCGCGCTCCACGATGGCTTCGGTGAAGCGCTGCGAGTTGAAGGCATCGTAATCGAATTCATCGATAGGCTCGGACTTCCACAGGCGCAGCGTACCTACGTTGTTGGTGCCGTATCCGGTAATCGGCATGTCATAGGGGATAGCGCGTACGTCCATGTCATCGAAGTGGACCAAGCGCTGTTCGGAGGCACGGCGAATGATGAAGTCGTAGCCATTTTCCATCCAGGCATCTGGTTCCTCGCGCTGGAAACCGTTGTCGAAGGACTGACGGAAGAGACCGTAGCGGTAGAGCAGGCCGTAGCCCGTGACCGGGTAGTTCTGGGTGACAGCAGAATCGAGGAAGCAGGCGGCGAGGCGGCCCAGGCCGCCGTTGCCTAGTGCAGCATCGTGCTCGGCTTCGAGAACATCGGAGAGTTCGTGACCGGCGGCCTTGGAGGCGGCGCGGGCTTCGTCGACGAGTCCGACGTTGGTGAGGTTGTTGAGCAGGGCGCGCCCCTGGAGGAACTCAGCAGAGAAATAGTGCTGCTGGCGGGCGGCGGAGTAGGCGGTGCGGGTGGCCTCCCAGTTGTCAGCAATCTGCTCCATTACTGAAGAAGACAAGCCGGACCAGAACTTGCGGTTAGTCGCGGCAGAGGGGGAGACACCAGCAGCGGCGCGGACGTGTCCGGGAACTGCGGTCTGAAAATCGGAGTGCTGGGGTTGACTCATGAGAATCCCTTCACCTTAGGCATAAAAATGCGGAAAAATACCAACACCCAAGCTTAACCAGTTCCGCATTCAGCTGCAGGAGAGAGCACTGCCAGCTACCGTGCGTGAATCATCACGCACAGCGAAAACGTTGTGCCGGGAAGGCTAGCGCCCCAGAAAAGACAGGACGGCTGCAGCCCCGGCGCGGGTGGCCGAGCGCATGGTGGGCTCATAATCCGGTAGGAAAGTGGATTGGTGGTTAACCGGCGGGTTGTCCAGGAGGTGCTCCGGCGTGGAGCCGATGAACCAGAAGTTATAAGGCACGCCCCAGGCTTGTGGGAGATAGCAGAAATCCTCGGAGACCGTGGATGGGGTGGCGCTCACGGAGAGATCAGCAAAGACTGCGTCGAAGGCCGAGCGAACGGGCTCATGAATGGAAGCGTCATTATCGGTGACTTCGCCATGGGCAAAGTACTCGAAGGTGGGCTCTGCTGGGCATCCCGAGGCTTCGCACTCGGCTCGCACCATACGCTCGAGGGAGGCATAGACGCGCTGCGCCAACTCTGGCTTGTAATAGCGGGTGTTAAGTACGAGTTCGGCGCTGCCCGGAATGATGTTGTTTTTATCGCCCGAATGCAGCTCGCCCACCGAGATGACAAAGAAATCATGGGGAGGGACTTCGCGGCCGACGATGGCTTGTAAGCGGGTGACCACCATGGCGGCCGCGTAGGAAGGATCGATGGCCTCGTGCGGCATGGAGGCGTGCGCGGAGCGCCCCGTGATGCGGATGCGGAGGGAATCACAGCCGGCCAGGATGGGGCCGGCGGTGGACTGCACCTGGCCGGCGGGGCCCGGCATGACGTGTTGACCAAAGCACACATCCGGTGCAGGAACGCGGTCGGTGAGCCCGTCCGCAATCATGTATTTGGCGCCCATGGATGATTCCTCCGCCGGTTGGAACAGCGCTAGGAAGGTGCCGTGCCAGGCGTCGCGGTGGGCGTCGAGAATCGCGCACGCGCCGAGCAATGCCGTGGTGTGTACATCGTGCCCGCAGGCATGCATTGCGCCATTGGTGGCGGCGAAGGGGACGCCGGTTTCCTCGGCCACCGGGAGGGCATCAAAATCAGCCCGCATCAGCGCGGTTGGGCCGTCCCCGTTGCGGAAGATAGCGACGATGCCATGGCCGCCGATTCCGGTGACGAGCTCGCACTCGTACTTATCTAGTTGTTCCAGAATCCGCCCGGCGGTGCGTTCCTCTTGGTGGGACAGCTCTGGGTGGGCATGCATGTCTTCATAGAAGGCGCGTTGCCAGCTGAGATCGACTGAATCTTCGAGGAGGAGCGAGCTCAGCCGAGAAAGTGTGGGATCTGCCATAGTTACTGTCCTTCAAGTTTGGGTAGGGTTACCTACATGCCATTGATTCACTTTGATGTTCTGGTGCCGGATGCTCAAGCCGAGCGCGTGGCCGAAATCTTTAGCACTGCTACCCACAAGCTGGTGGATAACGGCTCCTTAGCTTCTGCTGAGGTTACCCGTGTGCCCGATCCTGCACTCCCGGAGGGGCTGGAAGAACAGCTGCGCCAGACCTACCGCGATGAGCATGAAGAGCGTGATTTAGAGGACGCCAATGTCTACCGCTATGCCATCGATGTCGATGGCGTGAAGGGCTCCGTCAATCAGCTGACCATGGTCCTCGCACGCTTGTTGACACCCCATTCGGTTCTACCGAAGGACCACGTGTTGCTGGAGGACGAGCTCGCCCACGAGCGACCGGCAGTTTTCCCGTGGGCGGTGCAGGTGACCCCGTAGTTCTGCTGAAAGCTATAGCCTCAGAGAGTTTTAGCCTCAGAGAGTTTTAGCTCTGCAGAACGCTGCGGACGAGGCGTTCGGCCGCGTTGCTTAAGCGCTGGGCGACGTCCCCCTCTTCCTCCCCGTCGAGTTCTTCCAGCAGTGTGCCCTGTGGCGCCGATGCGGTTGCGGAGCCGGCGATGATGCCCAGGGTTGGCGGGCTAGTCATGTCCGCCAGCGTGCCCACCACCTTTCCGGTAAGCGATTGTTCGTCGAAGCGCCCCTCGCCGGTAAGGACGAGATCCGCCTCGGCGATACGCGTGGGTAGATTGAGTGCTTGGGCTACATACTGGCCGCCCGGCACGATACGGCAGTGCTCCGAGGTGCCCCAGAGCGTGCGCGAAAGCCAGCTCAGGGCGATGGGAATGCCGCCTGCGGCGCCAAAGAATTCGGCCTGTGGGTCGGTCTCCGTGACTTCGCAGAGCCGTAGCATCGCGCCCGCCAGTAGTGCTACTTGTTCGCCCTCAGCGCCTTTTTGTGGGCCGTACATCGTTGCGGCTTGGACGGGCACGGCGCGAGTATCGGTGACCAAGGTGTAGTCCAGCATGGCCGCCTTCATGTTGAGCTGCGCGGTGTCGATGTGGTCGAGGTTGACCAAAGGTGCGCCGCCCTTGGGCAGGGCGTATCCGCGGGCATCGTGGGCGGCGGCGCCGAGCGCGGCGAGGATGCCGAGACCGCCGTCGATGCTGGCGCTGCCGCCGAGGCCAAGAACGATGTGCTTGGCGCCGCGCGATTCGGCGTCGGCCACCAGCACGCCCGTTCCATAGGAATCCGCATGGAGTGGATCGAGGGCGTCGGAAACGGCAGGAAGGCCGGTGGCGGCGGCGACGTCGATGAAGGCTGTGTCACCAACGAGCTGGTAGCTGGCCTCGGTCAGACGGCCAATGGCATCGGTGGTAGGCAGCGTAATCGTTTGCCCCGCCGTGCCGTGGCGATGAACAGCGGCGCTGGCGAGCACCTCCGCGGTGCCTTCGCCGCCATCGGCCATGGGCAGGGTCGTTACCTTCGCTGTGTCTGCGTGGGGCGAGGAGCTGAGAGCGCGCCGCGCGCCCAATGCAATGGCGGCGGCAGCTTCGGCTGCAGTAGCGGTGCCTTTAAAGGAATCGGGGGCAACAAGAATGCGCATGCCCATGAGTATATGGCAGAGATACGAGAAAAAATTTTCGCGCTCTGACCAGCCCTTAAGGCACGCCACAGTACGGCCATCTTGCAATTTAGGTCGATTGATAGAAAACTATTGCTTGTTCAATGGATGACGCACCGACCGTGAGGAACGGTGCCCAATGAAAGGATTGCCATGTCCATCGACCAGCAAATCTCCGATTACTACAGCAAGCTTCTCAAGCGTAATGCTGGCGAACCGGAATTCCATCAGGCACTCGCTGAGGTACTCGACTCACTGAAGATCGTCCTCAATAAAGACCCTCACTACGCTGATTACGGCCTGGTCGAGCGACTGTGCGAGCCCGAGCGTCAGCTCATCTTCCGCGTGCCGTGGGTGGATGACAGCGGCCAGATTCAGGTCAACCGCGGTTTCCGCGTGCAATTTAACTCCGCGCTCGGCCCCTACAAGGGCGGCCTGCGTTTCCATCCGAGCGTCAATCTGGGCATCATCAAGTTCCTCGGCTTCGAGCAGATTTTCAAGAACTCCCTGACCGGCCTGCCTATCGGCGGCGGCAAGGGCGGTTCTGACTTCGACCCGAAGGGTAAGTCAGAAGCCGAGGTCATGCGTTTCTGCCAATCCTTCATGACGGAGCTGCACAACCACATTGGTGAATACCGCGACGTCCCGGCCGGTGATATTGGCGTGGGCGGACGCGAAATCGGTTTCCTGTTCGGCCAGTATCGCCGACTGGAGGGCAAGCACGAGTCTGGCGTTCTTACCGGCAAGGGTTTGAGCTGGGGTGGCTCCCTTGTGCGTACCGAGGCTACCGGTTACGGCCTGGTGTATCTGACCTCGGAAATGATGAAGGCCCATGGTGAGTCTTTCGACGGCGCCAAGGTGATTGTCTCCGGTTCCGGAAATGTTGCCATCTACGCCGCCGAAAAGGTGCAACAGCTCGGCGGTACCGTCGTCGCGATGTCTGACTCCTCCGGCTACATCACCGCCCCGAACGGTGTGGACCTAGAGCTACTCAAGGAGATTAAGGAAGTCCGCCGCGAGCGCATTTCCACCTACGCCGGCGAAGCGGGTGCGGGCGTGGAGTATCACGAGGGTGGCAACGTATGGGAGGTCAGCGCCGACGTTGCTTTGCCGTGCGCTACCCAAAATGAGCTCGACGGCGAGGACGCCAAGCTCCTGGTCAAGAATCAGGTCCGCTATGTTGCCGAAGGCGCGAACATGCCCTGTACCCCGGAGGCCGCCCACTACTTTGTGGAAAATGGCATCGCCTTCGCGCCGGGTAAGGCCGCAAATGCAGGCGGTGTGGCGACCTCTGCGCTGGAGATGCAGCAGAATGCCTCCCGTGACTCCTGGACCTTCGAGTACACCGACCAGCGCCTCCACGAGATCATGTCCAATATCTTCCGCAATATCGATAAGACCTCTAAGGAATATGGCTTGGAGGGTGACTATGTCGCGGGCGCTAACATCGCTGGCTTCAAGAAGGTGGCTGATGCCATGCTGGCGCAGGGCGTGATCTAGCCCCAGCCGTTCTCTATTCCTCTCTATGCCTTGGTTTAACCTCCCCACTGAGTGGGGAGGTTTTCGCAGTTTCTTCCCGCGTGGGATACGTCGCGGTGCGTATGTGCTTGGTTAGGCTGGTGCCATGTACCGCGTATTTGAGTCCCTCGATGAACTTGTTCGCAACCTGGAACAGGCCTATGCCGTTCCCATGACCTCTAATTGCATGGTCCCGCGCCACGAGATGCTGGCGCTTCTCGACGATCTCCGCAACGCTCTCCCGGTCGAAATGGATGATGCCCAGGACGTCTTGGACAAGCAGGATGAGATCCTGCAGGGTGCGGAAGAACGCGCGGAGCAGATTATTTCTGAAGCCAATGCCGAGGCTGATGACACCGTGACCCGTGCGCGTGAGGATTCGGACGCCATGCTGGCCGACGCTCAACATCGCGCCACCACCCTTGTCGCCCAGGCAGAGGACGAGGCCAGCAACCTGGTGGACAACGCACGCTCCGACGCCGAGCGCACCCGCGCCCAAGCAGATGAGGAATACCAGCGTGCCGTCGCTGCAGGCCAAGCTGAACAAGACCGCTTGGTCTCCGAATCCGAGGTCGTGCGCCGCGCCGATGATGAGGCGCACCGTATCGTGGAGACCGCGCACTCTGAGTCCAACCGTCTGCGCACCGAGTGCGATGAATTCGTTGACGCCAAGCTCGGGGAATTCGAGACCACCTTGTCTGACCTCCTGCGCACCGTGAATAACGATCGCTCCGCTCTGCGCCGAGGTGCCGGTGTGCGCTCTCGTGGGGAAGCGCGCGGCGAGGGACGCGGCGCTGTGCGCGAGACTCGGGAACCGGCGCGCCGGGCGCCGCGTGCGCCCCGCGACTACTAGAGGGGACTAATGCGCGGCCGTTCCGCGCGCCAGGAGATGAGTGCAGCAAAAGCGAGAACAGCGCCGAGGACAGAATCGAGCTGTTAGGCCAAGTGCTTAAGCGCCTATGCCCCAGCATTCAGGTCTTTGCCAGTCTAGGGCGCGCGGGCCAGCACAGGGTAAGCTGGTGGGCGCTATGAAATCACCATTGAAGTTCGACGTGACGGAATTGCTCCGCAGCCAAGGAACCGACGCGCTGCCTGAGCACCGCGTGCAGACCGGACCCGCGCCAGAGCGCATCGGCGTGGAAATGATCGGCATCCTGGAAGGTACTGAGGTTAAGGTGGATGCCACCTTGACCCCGTTGGGCTCTGGTGTGTTGGTGGACGCTGATATCACCGGCACCCTCAGCGGCGAATGCGCCCGCTGCCTGGCAGAGCTGCACCCGGAACTGGATCTCCACGTATCCCAGGTGTTTTCCGCAGATGAGTCCTTCGTCAGCGGGGATGAGACCGAGGAGGAGGATCGCGGTTCCGGTGATGAGGTTCCCGAGATCAAGGATGGAATCCTCGACCTCCTCCAGACCGTGATCGATGAGGCAGGTTTATCCCTTCCCTTTGCGCCAACGTGCGAGGATGGTTGCGAGGTGGATGCTCCCGATGGAGTAACCACGGGGGTCTCTGGGGAAGAAGAGCGCGTGGATCCGCGTTGGTCTGGTTTGGAGAAGTTCCTATGAGCAAGAAGAAGAAACTCACTGGTGAACAGGCACTAGCCGCGGCCTTCGCGGAGGTAGATCACGCCCCGCTGCTAAAAGCACTCGGCGTGGAGATCAGCGATGAGCTGCTGTGCTTGGCACTGACCCACCGCTCCTTCGCCAACGAGAACGGGCACCTGCCCAACAACGAGCGCCTCGAGTTCCTGGGGGATGCCGTCTTGGGCTTGTCCATCGCGGCCAAGCTCTACGACAAGTACCCCTCGCGCCCCGAGTCGGATATTTCTAAGATGCGTGCCTCCATCGTGTCGCGCTATGGCCTGTCCGATGTCGCCCGCGAAATCGGCGTGGGTGAGCACGTCCTGTTGGGCAAGGGTGAGCAATCTACTGGCGGCCGTGACAAGGACTCCATCTTGGCCGATACCACCGAGGCCATCCTCGGGGCTATCTACCGCCAGCATGGTTTTGAGGTTGCCCGCGGGGTGGTGCTGAAGCTGTTCGCCGCCAAGATTGACAACGCCGTGGTGTCCGGCCGTCATATGGACTGGAAGACCACCTTGCAGGAGCTGTGCGCGGAGCTGAAGGCCGCGATGCCGGTGTACTCGGCCACCTCGACGGGTCCTGAGCACGATCAAACCTTCAACGCCGTGGCCACCGTGGCCGGTTTGACCGTGGGTAGGGGAACAGGGCATAACAAGAAGCTCGCCGAGCAGCAGGCAGCGGAAGAAGCGTGCCAAGCATTGCGCGAGACACCCTTGCTGGTGCAGGGCACCGCCGGCAAAGAGAGCTAAGCCACGAGAATTCGATGCCAGAACTTCCCGAAGTCGAGTCTGTTCGCAGCGGACTCGAGCCCTATCTTGTGGGGCGCTCCTTTGCTGCAGTAGATGTTCTCCACCCGCGCGCCAACCGGGGCCAGGAAGCCCCGCTGTCCGCGCTGCTGGTGGGCAGGAAGATTGCCGCGGTGGCGCGCCGCGGCAAGTTCATGTGGCTGGAGTTCGCCGACGAGGATCACACCGACCCAGCTCGCGATGTGCTCTTCATCCACCTCGGCATGTCGGGGCAGGTGCGGATCGGCGAGGTGGATTCGCCGCACGTGCGCATCGCCGCCGTGCTTGATGACGCCACCCGTCTCAGCTTCGTGGACCAGCGCACCTTCGGCTATTGGCGTCTCGGGCCGTGGCTGAGGATGGCACATATCGCTCCCGATCCTCTCGAAACAGACTTCGACCTGACCGCGGCAGGGCGGCGCCTGCGCGCGAAACGCACCGCGGTCAAGGTGGCTTTGCTCGACCAAACGGTGCTCAGCGGGGTGGGCAATATCTATGCTGATGAGGCGCTGTGGGCGGCCCAGATTTCTCCGCTGAAGAAGGCTAGTGCTCTGCGGCAGCGCGATGCCGTCGCTGTGATTTCTGCGGCCGCCGACGTCATGCGCTCCGCCCTCGCCGTTGGCGGAACCAGCTTTGATGCGTTGTACGTCAACGTTAACGGCGAATCCGGATATTTTGACCGTTCCTTGCACGTATATGGGAGGGGCGGTCAGCCCTGTGATCGCTGTGGCGAAGAAATCCTGAAAACCGTGCTAGGTGGGCGTGGTACTCACTATTGCCCGTATTGCCAGAGCCGCGCCGCGGGGAGGAAGTTGGCGGCCAACTAGGACGATTCTGGTGTGAGTTATTAATGTGTAACCCATGCAAGAAATCTTCAGCACCGTGATTGGTGTCATTAACGACAGCCTGTGGTCCTATGTCCTGCCATGGCTGCTTATCGCCGCGGGCCTCTTCTTCGGCATCCGCACCGCCGTGGTGCAGGTCCGCATGGTGCCGGACATGTTCAAGGCGGTCGTCGAGAAACCCAAGGGCGTCGGCGTCGATGAGGATGCCGACTATGGCGGAATCTCTGCCTTCAAGGCATTTACCATTTCAGCGGCCTCTCGTGTGGGCACCGGCAACGTTGCAGGCGTGGCCGTGGCTATCTCCGTGGGTGGCCCCGGCGCGGTGTTTTGGATGTGGCTCATCGCCATCCTGGGTGGTGCGACAGCATTCGTGGAGTCGACCCTGGCGCAGCTGTGGAAGGTGCGTGAGGGGGACGCCTACCGCGGTGGCCCGGCCTATTACATGTCCCGTGGCCTGGGGTGGAAGCCTTTAGCAACCATCTTCTCCGTGGCCATCGCCATTACCTTTGGCTGGTTCTACAATGCGTTCCAGACCAACGCCATTTCCGATTCTTTGGCGGCCTCTTTTGGCCAGGATTCCGCGGCCTTCAAGGCAGGCGTGGGCATCGCAGTCGTCGCCGTGTCCGGGCTCATCATCATCGGTGGCGTGCAGCGCATCGCCTCGATGACCCAGTTTATCGTGCCGTTTATGGCGGGCGCCTATCTCATCTTGGGTCTCATCGTCGTTATTGTGAACTTTGACAAGGTGCCAGACATGGTCGTCTCGATCGTGGGCTCTGCCTTTGGCTTCCGGGAAGCTGCCGGTGCCACCGTGGGCATGGCGATGCTGAAAGGTATCCAGCGTGGTTTGTTCTCCAACGAAGCGGGCGAAGGTTCGGCGCCGAACGCTGCAGCGACGGCGACGGTGTCCCACCCCGTTAAGCAGGGCCTGGTGCAGACCCTCGGCGTGTACTTCGACACCCTGGTGGTGTGTACAATTACCGCCTTCATCATTCTCTTGGGCACCGATTTCGAGCGTTTCGGCTCTGATGCGATTGAGGGCGTGACGCTGACCCAGAATGCGCTCTCCGGCGTGGTGGGTGAGTGGGGCATCCACTTCGTCACCTTCATCCTGTTCTTCCTGGCTTTCTCCTCGATTCTGGGCAACTACTACCTTGCCGAGTCCAACGTGGAGTACCTCTCCGGGAAGAAGTGGGTGCTGTGGACTTTCCGTCTCATCGTTCTGGCCTTTGTTTTCTACGGTGCGGTGGCCCCGCTAGGTACCGTGTTCGACCTGGCCGATACCGGCGCTGCCATCATGGTTCTGCTCAACGTGTGCGCCATCGTGCCGCTGTCTGGCGTGGCTATCAAGCTGCTGAAGAACTACAACGAGCAGCGCCGCAAGGGCCTGGATCCCGTCTTCCACCGTGATATGCTGCCGGAACTGCACAACGTCGAGTGCTGGGATGGTACGGATCCGGTCACGCGCCGCAGCGCGGAGGACCGTCGCCGTCTCGATCACGAATTTGACTTGAGCGACCGCACAAACTTGAGGGAGTATTAGATGGCAGACACGGCAGCAGCCTCTGCAGGCCATGAACGCCTCACAGCTTTCGTTCTTGGACACGTCCAAGGCGTGGGCTTTCGCTGGTGGACGCGTTCCCGCGCCCTCGAACTAGGGCTGGCTGGGCACGCGACGAACCTCCAGGACGGACGCGTCCAGGTGGTTGCTGAAGGCCCGCGTGCTGACTGCGAGAAGTTGCTGGCCTTGCTGCGTGAAGAACCGTCGACCACCCACCGTCCAGGCGTGGTGAACGCCGTGGTGGAGCAGTGGGCCGCCCCGCGCGGTGAGTCGGGCTTCATCGAGCGCTAAACTTATTCGAATGCACCTCAAATCGCTCACGCTCAAAGGATTCAAGTCCTTCGCGTCCGCGACGAACCTGAAATTCGAGCCCGGTATCTGCGCCGTGGTGGGCCCGAATGGCTCGGGTAAATCAAACGTCGTCGATGCGCTCGCGTGGGTCATGGGTGAAGGCAGCGCCAAGACACTGCGCGGCGGCAAGATGCAGGACGTCATTTTTGCCGGTGCCGGGGACCGCAAGGCCCTCGGCCGCGCAGAGGTCACACTGACGATTGACAATTCCGATGGTGCCTTGCCCATCGAGTATTCAGAGGTTTCCGTCACCCGCCGCATGTTCCGGGATGGCGCGAGCGAATATGAGATCAATGGGGCGAAAGCGCGCCTCATGGATATCCAAGAGCTGCTGTCTGATTCCGGCATTGGCCGGGAGATGCACATTATCGTGGGCCAGGGAAAATTGGCGGAGATTCTGGAATCCCGCCCGGAAGATCGCCGCGCCTATATCGAAGAAGCCGCGGGCGTGCTCAAACACCGCCGCCGCAAAGAAAAAGCGCAGCGCAAGCTGACGGGCATGCAGGCCAATCTGGATCGCCTGCAGGACTTGACCGATGAGCTGGGCAAACAGCTCAAGCCGCTGGCGCGCCAAGCGGAGGCCGCCCAACGTGCAGCCACTGTGCAAGCGGATTTGCGCGATGCCCGCCTGCGCCTTGCTGGTGACCGTGTGGTGCGGTTGCGCGCGACATTCGATGACGCTGAGAAACGCGCGGCGGTGCTCGCCGAGCAGGTCGAGGAAGTGACAGCCCAGCTGGAAGAGGCGACCGAGATCCAGCTTGAGGTAGAGGCCGAGTTGGGGGATGTCACGCCGCGCGCGGAGGCCGCGCAGAAGCTGTGGTTCGAGTTATCGACCCTCAGCGAGCGAATCTCTGCCACGCAGCGCATCGCGGCCGAGCGCGCCAGCAACGTTGGCTCACAGGTGGCCTACGCGGGCCAGGATCCGGAGGAGCTCGAGGCACGTGCCCAGCGAGCCGATGAGGAGCACGAAGAGTTGCTGGCCGTGGCCGAAGAGGCTGCAGAGCGCTTGGAATCTATCCGGGAGGAAGTGGCCGAGCGCCGGGAAGCCTTCGAGGCTGCTGATAAAGAACACATGGCGCAACTGCGCGCCATTGCGGATCGCCGTGAAGGCGTGGTTCGCCTCATCGCCGCCGAGGAGAACTTGGCGGGTCAGGTCAGCTCCGCGGAGTCTGAGTTAGCGCGTCAGGAAGAGACTTTAGCGAATACGAAGTCGCGCACTAGGGGAGCGCAGGCGGAAGCCGATGAGGTGGCGGACAAGCTGGAGCACTTGGCTGCCGAGCGTGAGCCGCTGGAGGAAGCGCATGTGCGCGCGGCCAGCGAATCTGCCGCGGCCGATAAACGCTTGGAGCAGCTGCGTGATGCCCAGCGGGAGCACGAGCGTAGCGTCTATAGTTTGCGCGCTCGGATCGATACCCTTGGCCAGACCGTTCCGGAAGCACTCGAGCTGGGGGAGGGATTCAAACCTCTCGCAGAGTTCATTTCTACTCGCTATGAGACAGCCGTCGCGGCAGCACTCGGTTCCTTTGCAGAGGCCCAAGCCGGCGCGGTGAGCGGGGACATCGTGCGCGATTTGGCGCAGGCGAGCCGCACGCCGCTGATCGACGTCGCTGCGGAACCCACCGGTTCAGCCTGGCGCCTTGACGCGGACTTGCCCTCCGGGGCGAGCTGGCTGCTGGATCACATGGTCTTGGTGCCGGAAGTATCGGCGGCGGTGACGCGGTTGCTCTCCGACGTGGTCCTGGTTGATGACTATGGCGCGGCCCGTGAACTTATTGCGGAGGATCCGCGCTTGCGTGCTGTGACCTCTGAGGGCCTACTCGTCGGCGAAGGCTGGGTGGAGGCAGGAACAGGCGCCGTCTCCACCGTTGAGGTAAGCGGCCAGATTGCGGAGGCCGAGCAACAACTGGAATTAGCCACTCATGAGTTGGAGGAGCTATCCGGCACCCTAGAAGGCGCGAAGCTAGCGGCGGACGATGCACGCGTGGGTGCGGCGAGCGCCAAGGCCGCACTGCGGGAGCACGATCACGAACTCGAAGCGTGGAAGCGCGATCACCAGCGCTTGCTCAAGCAGTACGAGGCAAACAAGGCTGAGCATGAAAAAGCCGCCGCCCGTGCCACGGATATCGAGGTGCAGTTGGCCCGCCTGCGCGAAGAATTGGCGGAGGCGCGTGACCGCTTGTCGCGCGTGGACGCTGAAGAGCAGGCTGATGAACCCTCCTCGGTGGAACGCGATGCTGCCTCGACGGCTCTGGAACAGGTCAAGGCCATGGAGGTAGAGGCCCAGATGGCGGCCCGCAGTGCGGAGGAAAAGGTCGGCCAAGCAGCGGGCAGGAGAGAGGCCCTGCGGCGCCAAGCCCAGCACGAACGCCAGGCCAAAGCCCGCCACGACCAGGCGATGGCCCGCCGGCAAGCACAGGCGCGGTTGGCGGAGGCTGTCGACAAGCATGCCCAAGATTTGGCTGCCCGGACCGCGCAGGCACTCGAGCGGGCCGCCGAGGAACGCGATGAGCTGGTCACCCAGCGCGGTGTACTGCAGGGGCGTGCGCAATCGGCGAAGCAAGCGGTCTCGTCGACCCGCCAGCAGCTTGATCGCCTGACCGACTCCGCGCATAACTCTGAGATTGCCCGCAGCCAGGCCCAAGTGCGGGTGGATGAGGCCGAGGGCAAGATCGTGGAGCAGCTCGGCATTGCTATTCCCGACCTGCTCAAGGAGTACACACCGGGTGAGGACTTCGATCGCTCCGCCGAAACCAAGCGGTTGAAGCAAGCCGAGAAGGACCTCAACTCCTTGGGCAAGGTCAACCCGCTGGCCTTGGAGGAGTACAAGGCTCTGGAGGAGCGCTATAGTTTCCTGTCCACGCAATTAGATGACGTGATTCAGGCCCGCAAGGATCTGACTGGCGTTATCGAAGATGTGGATGCGCAAATCTTGCAGCTGTTCACGGATGCCTGGCATGACGTGGAAGCGGAGTTTCCCAAGGTCTTCCAGACGCTGTTCCCGGGCGGCGAGGGTCGTCTCATCCTCACGGAGCCGGATGACATGCTGGCCACCGGCATCGAGGTGGAGGCCCGCCCGCCGGGTAAGAAGGTGAAGCGCTTGTCACTGCTCTCAGGCGGAGAGAAGTCCTTGACGGCCCTAGCCATGCTCGTGGCGATTTTCCGTGCGCGTCCCTCACCGTTCTACGTCATGGATGAGGTGGAAGCCGCGCTTGACGACGTCAACCTGCGCCGCCTCATCGCACTTTTCGAGGAGCTGCGTAAGGATTCTCAGCTCATCGTCATTACCCACCAGAAGCCGACGATGGACGTGGCCAACGTGCTCTATGGAGTGACGATGCGCGGCGATGGCGTGACGCGCGTGATTTCGCAGCGCATGTCCCGTGCTGGTGAGGCGCCGGGCACAGCACAGGCGGCGGAGGACGCCACACGTCTCGGCGTGGATGCCCCGCGCTAGGGTGGGGTTTGCGCCCAGCACTTTTCACCCTCCTTATCGTGCCGGATGTGGACAACCCTGGCACTATGGAGGGCATGAATACTACTTTTATGTGGATTGCGATAGCAGTCATCGTCCTGATTCTGCTCGTGGTCTTGTTCGTTGTCTTGGGCAAGAAGCGCGGCGAGTCAAAGAAGGTTTCCTTTGATAAGCCCGTGGAGGAGCCTAAGGAGCTGACCCAGCAACAGAAGTCCGGCAACTACCAGGCCAAGTCTGGTTTTAATTTTGCCCCTGCTGGCGGCGGCGCTACCAAGGAACCTGTGCCTGCAGCTAAGACTGAGGAGCCCGCACCGGCTGAGCCCAAAGCTCAGCCGCAAGCGGAGAAGAAGTCTGAGCAGCGTGATGCCACCGAGTTAGCGAACGCTCAGCTCAAGGATGAAGAGGAGACACCGAAGGCAGCGAAGCCTGCGGCGGAACCGACGCCTGAGGCAGAGCCGAAGTCTCAGGCAGAGCCGAAGCCGGAACCCGTCGCAGACGCGAAGCCGGTGAGCGCGCCGGAACCGGCTGCACAGAAGGAGCCGGCAAAGGTAGAAGAAGAGAAAGATTCTTCCGCTGGCGTTGTCGCGGCAGGTGCCGCGGGCGCTGCAGCCGCTGGTGCTGCCGTATCCGGTGCCGCTGCTGTTGATAAGGATGAAGCGGACACGGAGGAAACTGTCCCGGCCAGCGAACCGGAGACTGCTGAACCGGAGCCGGTAGCCGAAGCCCCGAAGGTAAAGGAGGAGACTCCGGAGGAACCTGAGGTTCCGGCTGAGGAGGAGCCTTCCGTCCAGTCTGAGGCCGACGAAGAAACAGCGGCAGAGGCAGAAGAAGTAGAAGCCGATGCCGATGCAGAGGCAGAGGAGGCTGCCGCGGCGGCGGGGGCCCAGGCGGCGTCGGCAAGCGCGGCACTTGAAGCTGAGCCGGAGGAGCTAGAGGTATCCGACGACGCTGAGGTGGTTGAGGCTCCGGCAGCCCAGCCGCAGGAGGATATTGCGCCGGCTGCCGGCCGCTTGGGCAAGCTGCGCGGGCGTCTGTCGCGCTCGCAAAACGCCATCGGCCAGGGCCTCATGGGTATTCTCTCCGCTGGTGATCTGGATGATGATGCATGGGAGGACATCGAAGACACCCTCATCATGGCGGATTTGGGTACGAAGTCCACGATGCAGGTCACTGATTCTCTGCGTGAGAAGATTGCGGAGCGCGGAGTGAGCTCTGAGGCGGAAGCGCGGGCGATGCTGCGCGAAGCCCTCATCGAGGTGGGCCACCCGGAGATGGACCGCTCCATCAAGGCCATGCCGAACGATGGCAAGCCAGCCGTCATCATGGTCGTCGGCGTCAATGGCACCGGCAAGACCACCACGACCGGCAAGCTGGCCCGCGTGCTCGTTTCGATGGGCCACAACGTCTTGCTCGGCGCGGCGGATACCTTCCGTGCAGCGGCTGCTGACCAGCTGGAGACCTGGGGCCGCCGCGTGGGCGCTACCACCGTGCGCGGCAAGGAAGGCGCGGACCCGGCTTCCGTGGCCTTCGACGCAGTGGCCGCTGGCGTTGACCAAGGCGTGGACGTCGTTCTCGTTGACACCGCTGGCCGTTTGCACACCTCCGTGGACCTCATGGACCAGTTGGGCAAGGTCAAGCGCGTAGTAGAGAAGAAGACGGACGTCGATGAGGTCCTGCTCGTCTTGGACGCGACAGTGGGGCAGAACGGCCTGACCCAGGCCCGCATCTTCCGCGATGTCGTCGACATCACCGGCGTTGTCCTGACCAAGCTCGATGGCACAGCTAAGGGAGGCATCGTCTTCCAGGTACAGGAGGAACTCGGCGTGCCGGTCAAGCTCGTGGGCCTCGGCGAGGGCGCAGATGACCTCGCACCGTTTGAGGTTGAAGGCTTCGTTGATGCCTTGCTGGGGGAGAAGTAGGACCTTATAGATCCCTGGGCTAGACCTAAGTTCTTTCGAGACGCAGCGCCTCCTTTGCGGGGCGCTTTCGTCATCTTCGTCCCATTAAAAATGTGCTTTGGGGGAGGTCACAATGGTAGTCTAGGACAGTCCTGTCTATGTGAGGCTGATTAAACAGCCCTAACAACGGTTCGTGAGGCTACTCTTTCGTGACACTCTTGTATGTCGTCCTCCTCGCAGCTGTCGCAGTGGCGCTAGCACCAGTAGCCGTCAAGGTTGCTGATCGCGCAGCCGGCTACCCGCTAGTCGGCATTTTTATTATCGCCGCGGCACTGTTGGCTAAAGAATTTCCGGCACTGGCCCGTGGCGAAGAACTGTCCTATTCCGTGACGTGGGTGCGTGATGTCATCACGCCAGGCGTCGACGTTAATCTCGCCTTCCGGGGCGATGCGCTGGGCATCTTCTTTGCCATGTTGGCTCTCGTCATCGGCGCAGTGGTGTTCACCTACTCTGCGGCCTACCTGCCCAAAGGCAAAGGCAACGTCAGTTTTTATGTGCTGATGACAGCGTTTACACTGTCGATTCTCCTGCTCGTGCTGGCTAACGACGTCGTGGTGCTCTTCCTGGCTTGGGAGCTGGTATCGCTGGCGTCCTTCATGCTCATCGCGCGCAGCGGTAAGTCCGGCGAGGCCGGTTCGCAGCGCACGCTGATCCTCACCTTCATCGGCGGCCTTACCTTGCTCACGGGCGTGGCGATTGCCGCAACCGCAGCGGGGACGACGAACCTTGAGGGTATCTTGGCCTCTGATGTGTGGGCTGAGCGCCCGGGCTTAACCACCGGGGTTGCCATTCTCATAGCGGCCTCGGCGTTTACCAAGTCCGCGCAGTTCCCCTTCCACTTCTGGCTGCCGGAGGCCATGGCGGCTGCCACGCCGGTCTCGGCCTTCCTGCATGCGGCAGCAGTGGTTAAGGCCGGCGTTTACTTGTTGATTCGTTTCTCCACCATCTTCCATGATGTTGCGGCGTGGAACTGGCTGCTTATCGTCGCCGGTATGGGTACCGCCGTGATGTCGGCGGTCTTTGCCGTGCAGAAGACGGACCTGAAGAAGCTGACCGCTTATTCCACCGTGTCCCACCTGGGATGGATTGTGGCCACGATTGGCGTTGGCACCCCCTTCGCCATCGCGGCGGCGCTCGTGCACACGCTGGCGCACGCGCTGTTTAAGTCCTCCATCTTCATGCTCATTGGCGTCATCGACCACGAGGCCGGTTCCCGCGATATCCGCCGCCTCGGTGTGTTGTGGAACAAGATGCCGTGGACCTTTGGCTCCATGCTCATTGGTGCCGCCTCCATGGCGGCGGTCCCGCCGCTGTTCGGCTTCGTGTCGAAGGAAGGAATGCTCACCGCCTTCGAGGAAGCTCCAATCGGTTCAACTGGCCAGGTGCTGCTGCTCATCATCGCCGGTGTGGGTGCGTTCTTCACGTTTACCTACTCCGCCAAGATCGTCTTCGGTGCCTTCTTCGATGGCCCGCGCAACATGTCGCATGTTCATGAGGCGCCGGTGAGGCTGTGGCTGCCCGCGGCGTTGCCCGGTGTGATGTCGGTGCCAATTATCTTCGTCATGGGAGTGCTCAATAAGCCACTCGATAACATCGTGGCGGCCATCGGCATGGAGGGCCATTCCCACCTCGCGCTGTGGCACGGCCTGAACGTCCCGCTGCTTATTTCTGTGGTGGTGCTTATCGCTGGCATCATCGCGTTGTTCTTCCGCGGGCCGCTGTGGACCGCGATGGAGGAGCGCCAGCTCCTACCGCGCACCGGTAACCAAATCCTGAAGTGGATTCAGGACGTGTGCGCAGCTTTCGGCCGTTTCGTTGGCCGCATGTCCGATACCCACAACCCGTCGAAGCTGATCCTGCCGATCATCCTCCTAGTCATCATCCTTGCGGGCTCCGCTCTGGTGTCCACGGGTGTCGATGGTGTGGCTCTCAACCCGCGTGTGGACGGCCTTGATAATCCGTGGGACCTGCTGCCGCTGGGAATCGTGGCGCTGTCCATGTTTGGTTTGGTGCGTACACGCAACCGCCTCACAGGTGCAGTAATGATTGGTACCGCGGGAACCGGCGTGACTTTACAGATGTTCCTTCTCGGCGCACCCGACGTGGCCCTGACCCAGTTCACGGTGGAGGCGCTGTCCGTCATCGTCATGATGATGGTCCTGCGCTACCTGCCGGAGAAGTTCCACCCCGTGCAGGACACCAACCGCAAGGTGGGCTCCATCGTCGTAGCCGTGCTCGCCGGGCTCACCGCATTCCTGGGCGTGTGGGCACTGATGGGGCGCCACGAACGCTCGGACCTGGCCATGTGGTACCTCAACAACGCTCCGGATATTACTGGTGGCGACAACGTAGTGGCCACCATCATCGTGGAGTTCCGTGCACTCGATACCCTGGGCGAGCTGTCAGTGCTGGGCATGGCCGCTGTGGTTATCGCTGCGGTCACCTCGACGCTGCCGCGCTTCCCGTTCACCTCCGGCACACGCCCGGCTCCGTTCGGCCAGTCGCAGCTCAACTCGGTGCCGCTGCGCAAGGGTATTGCTGTGGCCATCCCGATCTTGGTGGTCATGTCCTTCATCGTCTTCTACCGCGGCCACCAGGCTTCCGGCGGCGGCTTCCCGGCGGCACTCATCATGGGTGCGGCCATCGGCTTGACCTACCTCTCGCGCGGTACCGATGAGATTGTCTTTGGTCGCATGACCCCGATTCACCTCACCGGCGTGGGCATCATTGTGGCGCTGGTGGCTGGCTTCATCGGCTACATCCCGACGTCGCATAGCTCCGGTGGTTTCCTCACTGCCATCCATGGCCACGCCCTGGGGCAGCACTGGACGACGTCGCTCATCTTCGACCTGGGCATCTACCTCGCGGTGCTGGGCATGCTCACCATGGCCATCAATGCTTTGGGTGGCTACCTGCGTCCAGGCACTGAGCGGGACTTCTTGCCGTGGGTTCACGATGATGATTCCGCGTTGCCGAATACCCCGCGCGTGGTGCTGGAGGATGTCGACGACCCGTACCCCGAATCCATCAACCCGTCTTCGGACCCACTGGCGCTGCTCAATGACTCCGAGGCACGCCGCCGCGCGTCCTCGCCTCACTACACTCCGGCTAAAGAGGAGAAGAACTCATGATCCTCGCACTGACCATTGCTTTGCTCATCGGTAGCGCCGTCTACCTCATCCAGCAGCGCGGCCTCGTGCACATCGTGCTGGGCATGATGGCCTTCGGCCACGGAGCTAACCTCATGCTCTTGGCCACCGGCGTGTACTCCTATCGCGGAGAGTCCTTTCCATCGCAGGTGGGCATGGACCAGATGGCGGACCCGCTGCCGCAGGCCTTTGTGCTTACCGCCGTGGTGATTTCCATGGCTACCTCGACCATCCTGCTGACCATGGCGGCGATGGGCGCGAACGACGACACGGACGTCGTTGAGCCGGTGGATGACAACACCATTGACCACGCTTTCTCCACGCTGGGACGAGACACCCAGAACCGGGAGATTCTGGAGCGCTCGGCCAACAAGATGGATCGTTTGAAAGAACTCGAACAAGAGGAGGACAACTAGATGTATGACACCGTAAGCGCCCTCCTCCCGCTCTTCCCGGCGGTTCCCCTCGTATCGGCGGCGCTGGCGCTTCTTGCGCCATGGCACCGCGTGCGCGATGCCATCATGCTCATCGTTCCGGGCGTGGGTATCTTCGCTTCCTTTGCACTGTTGCTTTACACCATGAACAACGGTGTGGTGGCGCACAGCGTGGGCAACTACGTGGGCAACGCAGGTATTGCCTTCGCGGCCGATACCTTCTCAGCACTGATGCTCATCACGACGATGATCGTGGCCTTCGGCGCCAACTGGTTCGCCATCGTGGGCGGTGAGACCAAGTCGCGCTACTACCCATCGCTGACGCTTATCTTGATCACCGGCGTGTGCGGCGCCCTGCTCACCGCTGATCTCTTTAACTTCTTCGTGTTCATCGAGGTCATGCTGCTGCCCTCCTATGGCCTCATCACCATGTCCGGTACCTGGTCACGCTTGGCTGCCGGCCGCGCCTTCGTGTTGGTGAACTTGTTCGCCTCCACGCTTTTGGTGGTTGGCGTGGGCTATATCTACTCAGTGGCTGGCGTAGTTAACTTGGCGGCGCTGACAGGTGCTGCCGCCGGTAGCGGTCCGGTGACGGTGGCTTCCGGCATCATCGTTATCGCCATCGCCGCGAAGGCTGGCGTGTTCCCCGTGCAATCCTGGCTGCCGCGTACCTACCCGGGCACGTCGGCTGCGGTCATGGGACTCTTCTCGGGCCTGCACACCAAGGTCGCGGTGTACATGCTCTACCGCCTGTGGGTGCAGCTGTTCGATATGGACCAGCGCTGGGGAACGCTCATCATCGTCATCATGATCATCTCCATGGTGGTGGGCTCCTTCGGTGGTTTGGCTGAGAACTCCATCCGCCGCGTGCTGGGCTACCAGATGCTCAACGGTATGCCCTTCATCCTGGTGATGATGGCCTTCACCACCCACGATGCCCAGCGCGCGCTGGCCGCCGGAATCCTGTACACGATTCACCACATGCTCACGGTAGGCTCCCTCATCTTGGCTTCTGGTGCTATCGAGGAGACGTACGGTACGGGCAGGCTCAACAAGCTTTCTGGCTTGGCGCGCCGTGATCCCATCATCGCGTGGATCTTCGCCGCAGGTGCCTTCTCCGTCGTGGGCTTCCCACCCTTCTCCGGCATGTGGGGCAAAGTCCTCATCGTCGCGGAAGTCGCGCGCACCGGCGGGGCATGGGCATGGACCGTCATCGCGGTGATTATCATCGCCTCCTTCGCCGCGTTCCTAGCCATGCTGCGCGTGTGGCGCCGCGTCTTCTGGGGCAAGGATTTGCCCAAGGAGAAGGTGCCCGATGAGCTGGTGATCCGTAAGAAGCTGATGGCGCCCTCGGCAGCGTTGATCCTGGGTTCGCTGACCATGTTCATTCTCTCCGGTCCGGTCATCAGCGTCACGATGGAAGCCTCAGCGGACTTGTTGGATACGGAGGCTTATGCAGACGCAGTGCTTGGCGACGACCCCGTAGCCTTACCCGACATCGATTCCCTTCAGGAGGGCCGTTAAATGAAGTCTGCAGTGCATGCCGTTGTCTACGCGCTATGGCTGATCAAGGAAATCTTTGTCGCGGGTTTCTCGCTCGCCGCGGAATCCTTCAAGCCGCAGAATAGCTACCGCCCGGTAGTGGTGCGGTACCCCTTGCGCGTGACCAGCGCGTGGGAGATCTTCTGGTTCACCTCGTCCATTACCGCGACCCCAGGTACCTTGTCCTTGGGCTTGCGCGAGCCGATTGCAGAAGGCCTGCCGCGTATCGTGCTGGTTCAAGCGGTCATGGGGGATGACCCAGCCAGCATTATGGAAGATCTGGCGGATATGGAGGAGCGCCTCGCCCCGCAGGTGAAAGGGATTGACTATGGCGTTCCTGGGCAGGGTCCCACCAAGGAGCTCGCCTCTACGTTCTACGAGTATCCGCTGGATACACTGGGCCGCCATATGCGCGCACCCGATATCGCGAAGGCGGACGATACCCCGCTTGCCGCGCACGATGTGGAGAAGTATTCCGTGTGGCCCCTGCGCCAGGTTGCGCAGAACAAGGATGCCCGAAAGGATGATAAGAAATGATTGATTTTTCCTCGATGAGCGCCTTTCAATGGGTAGTCTTTGTCTGTATTTTCCTCATCGGCGCATCGGTGTGCGCGGCGTTGGTTTTGGCCTTGCGCTCCCGTGATGAGCTCACCCGCACCGTGATGAGTGACATGGTCTTCTACGGCATGTTGTGCATGTATATTTCGTGGTCCATGACTAATCACGCGTCCATCGTCTATGACATCGCCATGCTCGCGGCTATTGCGGCCGGCGTGCTGCCGACGTTGTCGATGGCCCGCATCATCTCGAAGGGCAGGAGGTAAGACCATGACTATCCCGGAGATTATCGCCTCGATTCTGTTGGTCGTGGCCACGGTCTTGGTCATTGCGACCGCTATTGCCTTGTGGCGTGCGCCTGATGCATTGACCCGCGTTAACCTGTTGGGGCCGACGGTCGGCTTGGCCGTCCCGCTGCTGCTTGTGGCGAAGGTAGTCGTGGATTTTGCCGAGAACGGGTTTTCCCTGTGGTCGCTGATCAAGGTCATGATCGCGTGTTTCGGCGTGTGGATCATCGCCTCGGTGGGCTCCTTCTACATGGGACGCTCCATCTACGGTGTGACCGTCACTGACGTGAAGTACGCCAAGCGTATGCGCAAGAGTGCACAGACCGTTGAGGCCTCTGAGGAGGAGGTTTAGCGCGAACTTTGGAAGTTCGTCTATGGCGCATGGGGCTTCGCACCGCCGCCACACCCACGACGCTAGGATGAATCCTGCACCAACCGTCCAGCCGCGGGTCGACACCGCCGGAGCTAAGGAGTAACAGATGAAGCTCATCACTGCCATCGTCAAACCGTTCACGCTGCCGGACATCCGTGAGGCCTTGGAGCAGCACGACGTGCACGGCCTGACCGTGACCGAGACCCAGGGTTTCGGCCAGCAGCGCGGCCACAGCGAGGTCTACCGTGGCGCCGAGTATGCCACCGACTTCGTGCCCAAGGTCAAGCTGGAGGTAGTCACTTCCGACGAGCAGGTGGAGGATATCCTTTCTGCCATCGTTGACGCCGCCTATACCGGAAAGATCGGTGACGGCAAGATCTGGATTACTCCTGTTGAGGATGTCATCCGCGTGCGCACCGGCGAGCGCGGCGAGGCAGCCCTGTAGAAGTGTCTACGGCCGCTCAACTGCGTGAGGACGCCTATACCTCGGCGATAGAGCTCACGCAGTCTTTGCAGCTTCCGTCCGGCTGTGCGCTTGCCGCTACGGGTTCTTTCGCCCGCCGGGCGATGACCCCTTTTTCGGATCTTGACCTCATCCTCCTTCACCCGGATGATACGGAGCTGCCCGAAGATGTGGTCGCTGAAATCTGGTACCCCATCTGGGATGCCAAATACCGGCTCGATTATGCGGTGCGGACCCCCAGCGAATTTGGCGCTATCGCTGGTTCCGATCCCGCCGCCGGCTTCGCGCAGCTGGATCTGGCCTTCGTTGCCGGCGACAAGCAGCTCGTGGACTCCACCCGCGCCCAGGTCTATGCCTCGTGGCGACGCCTACTGCAGAGCAACTTCGACGCTTTCGTCGACCTCGCCATTACTCGCTGGCGCCGTTCTGGCACCCTGGCCACGATGACCCATCCGGATATTAAAAATGGGCGCGGCGGCCTGCGCGATATCCAATTCCTGCGGGCGCTCGCCCTTGGCAACCTCGCGGATGCCCCAGCACTTGAGGAGGAGCAGGCCTTGCTTCTCGACGTCCGCACGCTCCTTCACGTCACCGCCCGGCGGCACCGCGATGTTCTCGACCCTGAGTTCGCCGCGGAGATCGCCCACGAGCTTGGTTTCGCCGACCGCTATGACTTGTCCGCGGCCGTGGTCACCGCGGCTACCGCGGTAGATAGAGCCGTGGAGAGGGCATTGGCGACTGCCCGGGGAGTCGTATCCAAACGCAGCCACAACCGCACACGTAAGCCCCTCGATATTGGGGTGGTTGATGCCGGAGGCGAGATCCGCCTCGCTCGTACCGCGGACTTGGATGAGCCGTGGCTGCTCTTGCGCGTGGCCGCCGCAGCAGCACGCTCGGGCAGAAGCGTTCCGCCCCATGTCTGGGAGCAGCTGCGCGAGTTACCGGAGCTGCCCGAACGCTGGCCCGCCGCTGCGACGGATGCATTCTTTAGTTTATTGTCCTCGCCGCTCAATACCCCGCGCCTCATTCAGGAGATGGATGCTCACGGCTTGTGGGAGCGGCTCGTCCCAGAGTGGGAACACATCCGAGGGCTGCTGCCGCGCGAGCGCACGCACGCTCATACCGTGGACTACCATTCCATCCTTACCGTCGCGCGCTGTGCAGAAGCACGCACCTCCGTAGCGAGGCCCGATCTGCTGCTCTTGGTGGGGCTCTACCACGATATCGGGAAAGGATATGGTCGCCCGCACGAGCTGGTGGGGGCGGAGATGGTGGCGCGTGCCGCGGCCAAGCTTGGCCTCGACCTGGCGGATCGCTCCCGCGTGCAAACCGTGGTCGCTGAGCACACCACTCTGGCGCGCATCGTCTCCCGTACCGATCCTGTATCCGATGAAGCCCGTGACGAGCTCCTCGAAGCCGTGCGCTATGACTACCTGACTCTAGCGCTCCTCGTCGTACTCGCCCGCACCGATGCTGAATCCACCGGTCCCGGCGTGTGGAACCGCAGGCTGGAGAAAGGAATCGATGCGGTCAGCGGCCGCGCTTTTGCACAGCTAGAAGCTCTGCATCCAGTTCGGCCTCTGGTGGCTGCCGACCGCGACATTGGACTGCGCCACAACCCCGAGGATGACAGCTTTACCGTCCTGTGGCGTGGCAGCTATCAGAGGGAGGCCGTGCGTGCGTTGGCACTTATCGCCGCGTTGGGCTGGAACATCCTCTCCTCGCGCCTCGTGCGCACTGAGGAGGGCTACGCCGGTGAATTTGATATTCGCGCGCTTCACGGTGCCATTGACCTCGCGACGGTAGAGGAGCGCCTCGTGCAGTCCTATAAATCAGGGACCTATACCGTGCTGCCTGATTTCGTACCGGGACCGGCGACGGCGATGTGGACTGGGGGAGTCTTCGAGGTTCGCATCGATGACTACCCGGGTACCCTCGGCCACGTGCTCGCGCTGCTTCCGGAGTGCGAGTGGCTATCTACCACCACGCCGGGTGCCACGATGGTGCTTCATGCCGTGCCGCTTGGCGACATCCTCCGCGCGACGCTAGTCCGGAATGTGACCCAAGCACTGGTCAACGGCTAAGCTGGGGAAGTTATAAATTTATCCACGATAGTTGAGGGAGCACTTTTAACGTGTTTGAGTCTTTGTCTGACCGCTTGCAATCAGCCCTGTCCGGCCTGCGCGGCAAGGGCAAGCTGACCGAGGCGGACATCAATGCCACAGCACGCGAAATCCGTCTGGCGTTGCTGGAGGCGGACGTCTCGCTCAACGTCGTGCGCGGCTTTATTAAGCGCATTAAGGAACGCGCAGCAGGCGCCGAGGTCTCCGAGGCACTGAACCCGGCGCAGCAGGTAGTCAAGATCGTCAACGAGGAGCTCATCGAGATTCTCGGCGGCGAGACCCGTCGCCTAAACCTGGCGAAGAACCCGCCGACGGTCATCATGCTCGCCGGCCTCCAGGGTGCTGGTAAGACCACCTTGGCGGGCAAGCTTTCTAAGCATCTGGCCTCCAAGGGACACACCCCGATGCTGGTGGCCTGTGACCTTCAGCGCCCGGGCGCGGTGCAGCAGCTGCAGATCGTTGGCGAGCGCGCGGGAGTCGATGTCTACGCTCCGGATCCGGGTACCTCCCTGGATTCCCACGAGCATGAGATGGGAACCTCCCATGGGGATCCGGTGGACGTCGCCAAGCGCGGTATCGAAGAGGCCAAGCGCACCCAGCACGATATCGTCATCATCGATACCGCCGGCCGTCTCGGCATCGATGAGACCCTGATGACGCAGGCGCGCAACATCCGCGATGCCGTCAATCCGGACGAAGTCCTCTTCGTCATTGACTCGATGATCGGTCAAGACGCCGTGCAGACCGCCGAGGCCTTCCGCGATGGCGTGGACTTCACCGGTGTCGTCCTGACCAAGCTGGACGGTGACGCCCGCGGTGGTGCGGCACTGTCCATTCGTGAGGTCACGGGCAAGCCCATCATGTTCGCCTCCACCGGTGAGAAACTCGAGGATTTCGATGTCTTCCACCCGGAGCGCATGTCCTCGCGCATTCTGGGCATGGGTGACCTGCTGACACTTATTGAGCAGGCGGAGTCCAAGCTGGATCAGTCTAAGGCGGAGGAAGCCGCCAAGAAGATGGGCTCCGGCGAGATGACGCTCAATGACTTCTTGGACATGATGCTCATGGTGCGCAACCTGGGCCCGATGGGCAACCTGCTCAAGATGATGCCCGGCGGCAACAAGATGAACCAGATCGCCGATATGGTCGACGAAAAGCAGCTTGACCGCATCCAAGCCATTATCCGCGGTATGACGCCGGAGGAGCGGGAAAACCCGAAAATTCTCAACGCTTCACGTCGTAAGCGCATTGCCCTCGGTTCTGGCGTGAGCGTGTCTGACGTCAACCAGCTCATTGAGCGCTTCACCGAAGCCAAGAAGATGATGTCGCAGATGGCCGGCCGTTTTGGCATGCCAGGCATGGGCGGTGGGCGTTCCGCTACCAAGAAGAAGCCGAAGGGCCGCAAGGGCAAGAACGGCAAGCGTAAGCCGCCGAAGCGTCGTGGTGGCGGCGGTATGCCGGGGATGGGCGGCGGAATGCCGTCGATGCAAGAACTGCAGAAGATGCAGGAACAGCTCGGCGGCGGCATGCCCGGGCTGGGAGATATCAAGATGCCGAAGGGCATGGAGAATATCGATCTCAACAACCTGGACTTTGGGCAGGGCAAAAAGAAATAACCGAAGAATGCTGCTGCATTCTTCGCTAGTAAGGGCCGGCGCTAAAAGCGCCGGCCCTTGTCGTTCTAAATGGCTTTATCTGCCGGATATGCAGGATAGGGGATAGGCTCCGCCGGTGTGGTCGGAGGCGTCTCAGCGGACTGAGGCACTATGGGGCTGTCCGTCGGGATCTGCGGGGGCTGCTGCTGCACCGTCTCGCCCTTGAGGAAGGGGGTGATGGCTTCACGGATGAGCGGGATGGCCGAATCCGCGAAAGCCTTGGTGAAGTGGTGCATATCGCGGTACACCATGATATTGCCGATGATGACCGGGCAATCGCCGTTGGCATCGCAGAACCACGTCGAGGTGTCCACGGCCAGCATGTTCTTGTACTGGGAGAGGACTTCGGCGCCGGGGTCATAGGGAGCGTAGACCTCTTCGAAGCGCATGCCGCATCCGAGAGAATCCTGGGTGGCTACGTAGCACTCATCAAACTGGAGGCCATTGCCGTGCTCATCGAATCCCCACGGGTTATCACGGAAACCCAAGAAGGGAATATCGTGCTTGGCCAATTCGTCCCAGAAGGCCTTATAGCCGGGCGGGACGGCGTCTGGGCCGTGACCCAAGGGCTGGCCGGGTCGCGTTGAATTAGAGACCACGAGGGCCGGGTCCGCATCGATAATGCGCTTGACCACTTCCTTGCTCCACTCGGCACAGGAAGGCTTCACACTCAGTTCATCGCCGAGCTCGATGGGGCAACCCACGCGGGTGAGCGGAACCAGCTTGAAACCCATCTCGCGGCCCAAGTGATCCAAGGCCGAAGAATACTGCTCCGCGTGCGAACCGCCCACCAGGTAGACCTCGACATCGGAGTTGACATCACCGAAGATGCACGGCGTCACGCCGTCCTTCTGGGTCTCGATGAAGTAGTCCGTTGGCTCTTGCTCCGGGATGAAGCACCAGTTGTCGGCGACTGGCGGCTGAATGCCGCGCGCGAGAATCGGGTCAGGCTTGATCTCTACGTTCTCAGGCGGCGTGATGTTCTCGACGAAGGTCGTCGCTCCTGGGTAGAGCTTCGGGTCGAGCATTTCGTGGTTCGCTTCCTGCAGGCTGCGCAGCCACAGCGGTTGAACGGCCACGAGCGCAACGGTGCAGGCGGCAACGAGGACTCCGCCAACGCCCCGCAGAGCGCCGGTGCGAGTGCGAAGGTCGGCGAGGCCGCGGTGGACGGGGAGGTCGTCGGCAAGCGGGCGTTTGCGGTGCTGGCGCAGGGGCTTCTCGACGAAACGATGCGTCAGGTCCGCCAAGCCCAGCGACACCATGATGATGATGGCCCCGAGCCACCACGGAGGGGTGTCAAGGCCGAGGGCAGCGATGGAAATGATGAGCAGCGGCCAATGCCACAGGTAGAGCGGGTAGGCGATATCACCGAGCCAGCGAGAAACCCGGGTGGTGAGCACCCGTGAGAAAGACCCGCCGGAACCAATGATGATGAGTACTGCACCGCCGATGGGCAGAAGAGACAGCGGCCCAGGGAAGGCCAAGCTATCGGAAATAAGCAGGCCGGTACCAGCCAGAGCCGCCAAGCCGAGAGCCGTGGCGAGGTTGGACAGGCGCTGCGGCATGCGCAGGTGCGAACCATAGATGACGAGCACCGCGCCCAAAGTTAGCTCCCAGGCGCGCGACCATGTGGAATAGTAGTTTTCCGGGGTGCCAAAGAGGCCGTCGCGGGATGCATAGGCAAAAGAAACGACGGTGACTACGAGGAGAATCGGGCCAGCGATGGAATTAATGGAAGAGAAATGCTGTTCTCGTAGGCCCGTGTTCTTGGGGCGCAGGCGCATGAAAGCGGCCAGGCCGAGAGCGAAGAAGATACCCAGCAGGTAGAACTGGCCCTGCACAGCCATGGACCACATGTGCTGCAGTGGTGACGTTGTTGCTGAAGCGGCGGCGTAGTCAGCGTTCTGCCGTGCTAATTCCCAGTTCTGGTAGTAGAAGACCGTCGCAGTGATCTGCTTGGTGAGCTCCGTGTTTAAAAGCTTCGGGGCGAAGAGCCGGACAAGCACATAGCTCACGCCGATGACGAGCACGAGGGAAGGCACCAGCCGGCGGAGCGTGCGCCAGATGGGCCACCACGGGTTCAAGGAGGCATTCGGCCGTGCGGCATAGCGCAGCTGCGAGCCTAAGAAGAAGTATCCAGAAAGCAGGAGGAAGACATCGACGCCACCTGAGACACGACCAACGAAGACGTGGTACAGAACAACCAAGGCGATCGCGATGCCGCGGAGGCCGTCAAGGTCGTAACGGTAGCGGAATGTAGAGGGGGCTTGTTTATTCATAAAAAGAGGAGTGTGTGGCGTCGAAATAACCGCATTACAGACTACCCCCTTCGCGGGGTAAGGCCTAACTCTGCAAGAGCTAAGGGGGATTTCCTATCTTGTGTGGGTTCCGCTAAAGTTGGTGGGGTTGTTCACGCACAGCGTGGAGGACACATAAAACTTCATCTCTGCGTAACGCCGGTACCGCCTACGGACGGCCGGCACGTCACGCGCAGGATAAATCCAAGGGTTGAACCGGCGCGCCACCAAGCGGCGCGTGTCTGAACTGCCCGGTGACTAGAAAAGGAGCCAATCATGGCCGTTAAGATCAAGCTGCAGCGTATGGGCAAGATCCGCAACGCTGAGTACCGCGTTATCGTCGCTGATGCACGCACCCGCCGCTCCGGCAAGGCTATCGAGAACATCGGTATCTACCAGCCGAAGCAGGAGCCGTCCCTGATCCAGATCGATTCCGAGCGCGCTCAGTACTGGCTGGGTGTCGGCGCGCAGCCGACCGAGCCGGTTCTCGCACTGCTCAAGGTGACCGGTGACTGGCAGAAGTTCAAGGGTCTGCCGGGCGCAGAGGGCACCCTGAAGGTTGCTGAGGAGAAGCCGTCCAAGCTGGACCTCTTCAACGCTGCTCTGGCTGAGGCCAACAACGGCCCGACCATCGAGGCCATCACCGAGAAGAAGCGCAAGGCCAAGGAAGAGGCTGAGGCTAAGGCTGCCGCCGAGAAGGCTGCTGAGGAAGCCGCTGCCGCTGAGGCTGCTAAGGCCGAGGAAGAGGCCGCTAAGGCTGAAGAGGCCGACTCCGCTGAGGCTGAGGAGTCCGCAGAGTAATTTCTACTCGGCTAAAAGATTATCCCCGCTGACCTGTCGGTCGCGGGGATTTTTAGTGCTTAGGATCGCCTGGGGTGGTGCGCTTCCAAGGGATTGTCGAAGTCCAAGCCGCGGACAGCGGAGGCTATGACCGATTGCGCCAAGGTTTCCACCTTTTCCTCCGGTAGCGACCTCAAATGACCGCTGAGGCACAAGACTGTGAAACCGTGCACAGTGGACCAGCCGGCCAGGCAATTCTGCATCATGTGTTGCTTACTGGGTTCCTGTCCGATGGAGCGCGCATACTGCTCCATGTAGCCGTAAAAATTGAATGTGGCCTGCACGCGTAGGTCCTCGCCGGGGCCCTCGGCCGCGGCCGCGAGTCCAGCTGGAATATCAAAACCGCTCGTGGCCATCATGCACTCGAAGAAGTTCTGCTCCTCCAAGGCGTAGTGGTAGTAGGCAAAACCAGCCGCCATCATCTTGTCGACGATGGTGCCTTCCGTCTCTTCGAAGGCCTCGCTGAGCTTGGTAATGAGTTCGTAGGTGGCGACGTCCGCGACGGCATCGAGAAGCGCGGCTTGATCCTTGAAGTGGCGGTAGGCGGCAGTAGGGGAGACACCGACCGCGCGCGTTGCGGCGCGAATCGTCACCGCCTCCGGTCCTCCCTCTCGGCCAAGCTTGATGGCCTCCTGGAGGATCTCTTCATGCAAATTTCCATGGTGATACGGCTTCGAACTACTCACACTATAAGAATAGTACTAAAAGTCTATACATTCGCGCTAGTGTGTGGTGTCAACATGGTGAGCAGCATGAGTGCAGGTTCCTCGCTACATGTCACCGCATGCGGCACGTACGCCGGAAGGTGCACTATGCGTCCGGGAGCGAGCACCTCATCCTGTTCCTCGCAACTAAAAATCACCGATCCCCGGAGCACCTGCACGGTGATGGGGTGTGCGGCCTTGTGATCAGGTAGGTCTTGTCCCGGCAGGAATGAAAAGAGGATGAGGTTTGCGCCGTCGGCACTGAGGACCCTCTTAACGGCTGGTCTGGGGCGTGTGGGGTGCGGCTCGGGGGCCTCATCGAGCAGATTCAGCGTTGCGAGGGCGGCGCTGTTGTGGGAGGCGTCGCCAAAGGTGGTTGCATCATTGATGGGAAGCTCAGTCATGCCGCCCCAGCGTAGCCCGTTAAGCTAGCAGGCATGGAACTACTCATTGGTCGCGTGGTGAAATCCCACGGCATTAAAGGCGAGGTCTCCGTCGAGGTGACCACCGATTCCCCTGAGACCCGATTCGCCGTCGGCGAGGTCCTTCACGGTAAGCAAGGTAAGAAGGAACATGAGCTCACCATTGCAGCGGTGCGCGCCCACAAGGGACGCCTGCTCATCACGTTTAAGGAAATCCCAGACCGCACGGCCGCGGATTCCCTGCGTGGCACCCAGTTCTTCGCCGAACCCCTGGATGA
The DNA here is from genome assembly GCF_001811145.1 of Corynebacterium sp. HMSC062A03. Lineage (NCBI taxonomy): Bacteria > Bacillati > Actinomycetota > Actinomycetes > Mycobacteriales > Corynebacteriaceae > Corynebacterium > Corynebacterium sp. HMSC062A03. Next base: position 135,502 of record NZ_KV803647.1, read on the forward strand.
CCCAGAAGACGACGGCTTCTATGACCACGAGTTGGAAGGCCTGCGCGTCCTCCTTGATGGCAAAGAGGTAGGTGAGGTGACCGGCGTGACGCACGGCCCCACGCAGTCCCTGCTGGAAGTCACGCTCACCGAAGGCAAAGAAGCGCTCGTGCCCTTCGTGGAGGAGATCGTGCCGGAGATCGATCTGGAGGCGGGGACCTGTACCATCACCCCGCCGGAAGGGTTGCTCGACCTATGAGGATTGACGTTCTCACCATTTTTCCGGAGTATCTCGACCCGCTGCGCCATGCATTGCTGGGCAAGGCCATCGAGCAGGGCAAGCTCGCGGTGGGCGTGCATGACCTGCGCCAGTGGGCCACCGACGTGCATAAATCCGTTGACGATTCCCCTTATGGGGGCGGCCCTGGCATGGTGATGAAGCCTGAGGTGTGGGGGCCGGCGCTTGACGACGTCTCCTCCGGCATCGCCTCCACCCAGGACCTGCAGAGCGCCCTGCCACACCTGGGCAAACCGCGCCACGACGATATCCATGGCGTTGAGGCGCGCTCCTATGGCGAAAGCGAGAATTCGGACAAACCTCTGCTTATCGTGCCGACGCCCGCGGGAGAGCCTTTTACTCAGGCCGATGCGCAAGCTTGGTCCGCGGAGGAGCATATTGTGTTTGCGTGCGGGCGCTACGAGGGCATCGACCAGCGCGTCGTCGACGATGCGCAGCACCGTTACCGCGTACGTGAGGTCTCCATTGGCGACTACGTGCTCATCGGCGGCGAGGTAGCTGTTCTCGTCATTGCTGAAGCCGTCGTGCGCCTCATTCCTGGTGTGTTGGGGAACCGGCGCTCGCACGAAGAAGATTCCTTCTCCGATGGCCTGCTGGAGGGGCCCAGCTACACCAAGCCGCGCGAGTGGCGCGGCCTTCAGGTTCCGGACGTGCTGACCTCCGGTGACCACGCCCGTGTGGACCGGTGGCGCCGCGAGCAGTCGCTGGCGCGGACGTGGCAGCGCCGCCCAGAGTTGCTGGATGCAGCGGAGCTAAGTGACGCCGATCGCGCCTACCTGGAAACCTTAAAGGAGGATTGAGATGGACGTGAGCACTGACTTGTCAATACTTATGACCGAAGCTGAATGGAACAAGGTCCTCGAAGGTATGCCGCAGCGTTTGCGTGAAGGCGGAGTCGAGCCACAGGACATCAACGCCGAGGTCGTGTCATTTACCTGCGAACCCGACAACATTCTGGTCAACGAGTACATGGATAAGCACGGTCAGCCACCGGTGGGTGAGCACGTGTGGAGGGTCATCGTCAACGGCTCTTCAGATTTACCGCTGACGAAGGTCACCGCGGCCGTCGCGGACTGTTTGCCGCCGCACACATTGTGGTACGGGACCTCAGAGATTGGTCACACCGAGTTTGGGCTGGGCACTTCCTGCGCGTGGCAGGGCGGGGTATAGGGTGAGAAGGTCTTAAGTCCCCGACCCATAAAGAGGTTTTGTGAATATCGCAGCCACCATCGCTGGAGAGCTAGGCGTCAAAGAGCAGTTTGTCGAAGCCGCCCTCAAGCTCATGGCGGAGGGTAACACCGTTCCGTTCATCGCCCGTTACCGCAAGGAAGCCACCGGCGGGCTGGATGACTCGCAGCTGCGTATCATCGAGGAACGCTCGACCTACCTGCGGGAACTGGAGGAGCGCAAGGAAACGGTGCTCGCCGCGATTGAGGAGCAAGGCAAGCTGACCGACGAGTTGCGTGCCCTCATTCAAGGCTGCGAGACCAAGGCGCGCCTGGAGGATCTGTACCTGCCGTATAAGAAGCGCCGCAAGACCAAGGCGGATATCGCGCGCGAGGCAGGACTTGAGCCGCTGACGGACAAACTCATTGAGAATCCTTCGGCGGATCCGGCCGAGCTGGCAGGGGAGTACCTCACTGAAGGCTTCGAGGAAGCGAAGAAAGCCCTCGAGGGTGCTCGCGCTATCTTGGTGGACCGTTTTGCACTGGACGCGGACCTCGTCGGCGAAGTGCGCGAGCGCATGTACACCAGCGGTTCCATGAATGCCGGTGTGGTGGAAGGCAAGGAAACCGAGGGCGCGAAGTTCAAGGACTACTTCGAGTTCTCTGAGCCTTTCGACAAGCTTCCCTCGCACCGCATCCTGGCGCTGTTGCGTGGTGAGAACGAAGGCGTGCTGCAGCTCAACCTCGATGCCGGCGATGACGCCATGTATGAGGGCATGATTGCGGAGCGCTTCGACTTGGACGTTGCCACCTCACGCTGGCTTGCCGACGCCGTCCACTGGGGCTGGCGCACCAAACTCTCCATCTCCTCGGGCCTCGACGTGCGCATGCGTCTCAAGGAGAAGGCCGAGGAAGGAGCGCTCAAGGTCTTCGCTACCAACTTGCGCGATGTTCTGCTGGCCGCCCCGGCGGGCCAGCGCGCGACGCTGGGCTTGGACCCGGGTTACCGTAATGGCGTCAAGTGCGCGGTCGTCGACCCGACGGGCAAGGTCCTTGCCACCACCATCGTCTACCCGCACCAGCCGCAGCAGAAGTGGGCTGAGGCGGTGAGGGAGTTGGCGTCGTTAAGCGCGGCTCATTCGGTGGACCTCATGGCGATTGGTAATGGCACCGCTTCGCGTGAGACGGAGAAGCTCGCCGGTGAAGTCGCGGACCTCATCGCGCAGGCGGGTGGGAAGCGGCCGAACCCGGTCGTGGTCTCGGAAGCCGGTGCATCGGTGTATTCGGCTTCGCAGCTGGCGGCCGATGAGTTCCCCGACATAGACGTCTCCCTGCGCGGCGCGGTGTCCATCGCGCGCCGCCTGCAGGACCCGCTGGCGGAGCTGGTGAAGATTGACCCGAAGGCCATCGGCGTGGGGCAGTACCAACACGATGTCAACCAGGTGGCGCTCGCCCGCACCCTCGATGGTGTGGTGGAGGATGCCGTGAATGGCGTCGGCGTGGACCTTAATACCGCCTCGGCTCCGTTGCTGGAGCGCGTGGCCGGAGTGAACTCCACGATTGCGGCCAACATCGTGGCCTATCGCGATGAGAATGGCACGTTTGCTTCACGCAAGGAGCTGAAGAAGGTGCCGCGCTTGGGGCCGAAGGCCTTCGAACAGGCGGCTGGCTTCTTGCGCATCAATGGAGGTAAGGACCCGCTCGATGCCTCGGCCGTGCACCCGGAGGCTTACCCGGTGGTGGCGCGCATCGCGGAGAAGACCGGGCTGGGGGTTTCGGAGCTCATCGGCAATTCGCGCGTGTTGACGAAGCTGTCGCCGGCGGACTTTGCTGACGATACCTTCGGTGTGCCGACGGTGACGGATATCATTGCGGAGCTGGACAAACCTGGCCGCGACCCGCGCCCAGAATTCAAGACGGCTACCTTCAAGGAAGGCGTAGACAAGGTCTCGGACTTGAAACCGGGCATGATTCTGGAGGGCACCGTGACCAACGTTGCGGCCTTTGGTGCCTTCATCGACGTTGGCGTGCACCAGGACGGGCTTGTGCATGTGTCCGCGATGAGCCACAAGTTCGTCTCTGACCCGCATGATGTGGTCCGTTCGGGCCAAGTGGTGAAGGTCAAGGTCATGGAGGTCGACGTGGAGCGCCAGCGCATTGGTTTGTCGCTGCGGCTTGACGACGAACCCGGCCAGCCCGCCCCCAAGCGCCGCAACGGCGGCGGGCGTTCCGAGGGGCGAGGCGGCCGTTCCGGCCGGCGCAACGGAGGGCGTGGCCGCGCGGACCGCGGCGGCGGTGGCTCGATGGCCGATGCCCTCAAGAAAGCCGGCTTTTAAAGCTCATCTAGTCACGCGCCACAAACCCCTGACCGTTCAAACGGTTGGGAGTTTGTGAGTTTTTCGGCGGGCTGTTCTGCACGGACGGTGCATTGGACACGCCCGTGGGATGGAGCGATCGCCAAAGACGCGGAAGGCCTCAAGAAATCTGAGGTTTCCGCGTGGCGCAGGGCTGAGTCCGCCGTGTTAAGAGGACATTCCGTGCTGGTGGGGAGCCGGTTCGGGGTGTGGACGTGTGCGGCTAAGCTGCCGCGAAGACTATCCGGGCGGCGACACAGTGCTGGGTGGTGATGGGTGTGGGTCCGGCGGATCGGGTGGTTGGCCTGGAGGAGTGCGCGTCGGGCTCGTGGCCTGCCGGTTTATGGCTTCTTGGTAGGCCGGCTGCCCGGTAATCGGTGTTCCCCAGGGCGGGATATAGTCAACGGGTCCTCTCAGCCGAAAGACATAGCCTCGGCCGGTTGGGCTGGTGGGGTCATCGTCGTTAATACCGTTGTGATAAGCGCACAACATGGTCAGGTTGGGTGGGTTGGTTTCTCCGCCCGCCTGCCAAGGGATGATGTGGTGGACCTGGCAGTAGTCCGCCGGTTTATTGCAGTCTTCGATAGCACAGGTGGGGTGCTCCGCGCTGGCCATGATACGTTGCTCGAGGCTGGCAAAGCGCGAAAGTCGGTGCAGCCACACCGGGCCGATAGTGGGGTGGACCAGTGTGGCGTAGCCAGTTTCGGCGAACTTGTAGGTGAGAAACTCCGCGCCGCTCATGCGCCCGCCGTTGGTGAGCTCGAGTTCGATGTCATCGCCGTCATGACGGACGATTTTGTCGAGCTCATCGAGTGTTATCACGACGTTCGTTCCCACCGCCGGCCGAGAGCCCACACCTTCTTTAAAGAAGACTTGACGGGTGGCGTCCAGGAGGTCAGTGGGGTTAATGGACTCCAAGGTGCTACGCATGGTGGAGATGTTCAGCGCGGAGTCGGTAACCGTGAGTGAGTGCGGGCCGTTCTTGCGGTAGGTAAGGCGCACCCCAGGCGACGGCACGCGTTTCGGTTTGAGTTCCTTCAAACGTTCCGCCGCCACTGAAGGAATCCGTTCTGAAGGCGTGGATGCAAGTGTTACGCGCACATTCCAGACGTCGAGTTGCTTCTTCAGTTTGGCGGCGTAGGACTCAATGAGGCTTAGTGTGGCCAGGTCGTGGCCTTGGCGTCGGGCTGCTTGGCGGGCGGTGCGCTGCTTGCCGGTGAAGCGGGTATCGCCGAAATAGATGGCATGAAGTGACGCCAGCTCTGCCGCATCGCCGCGTGAGGCGCCCAGCGCGCGCAAGCTTTCGGGTGTGCTGGTTGCTGCTTCCACCAGCGCAATCCCCGAGTTACGAAGGCGGATGTAGGTCTCAATATCCCCCATGGGCACAGAGCCTAAAACAGGCCTTAAGGCCTCGCAACCGGAGGGGGGGAAACGCCCTGTTCATGTGCCTTGTAACTCGGAGCTCACACGGGAGTAACTAGCACCCACACGGCCAAACGCAGTCACCAGGTCGTGATTCGGAGCTCGCACGGGAGTAACGGCATGGGGTGCAATGACACGAATAGCCATAAGTTTACAGAGCCAACATATTAGGTGGTATGTTTGGTGAAACAAATGAACTAGTGGTCCCGCTTATCGTTGTACTTCCTCTGAAAGTCCTGGGCAGAAGGCTATAAGCGGGCCAGAGCTAAAACCATGAGGAGGCGGGAATGCGCCGTGAGACGGAAGAAAGCCGGAAGAATACTTCTTCGCCTGGCAAGGCAGCTAAGGGGAGCGCAGCAGGCCACGACAGTGAGGCGATGGGGTGGCACCGCGTCCTCGATTGGCGCCCCACGAGTACCTTGTCGCGCGTGCTCATCGTTTTCCTTCTCGTAGCACCCATCGTCATCGCGGGCACCATGATGTGGGCCATGTGGGACCCCTCTAAGTACATGCGCAACATTGATTTGGCGGTGGTGAATGAGGACGCGGGCGTCGAGAAGCAGGGCACCTACACTAACTACGGCGATCAGGTTGTGGAAGGCCTAATGGAGACGCAGTACCTGAACTTTGCCGAAGTCAGCAAGGGCGACGGGGATGAGGGGCTGCTCAAGGGCATATATCTCATGGTCGTGACCATCCCGAAGAACTTCTCCGAGCAGGCCGTCACCATCATCAGCGATAAACCGGTCAAGCCGGAGATTCACTTCGCCACCAATGATTACTACGGCACGAATGGCTCGGTGATTTCTTCCAGCCTCATCCCGCAGGTGCAGACCAGCGTGGAGAATGCGATTTCCAAGAAATACGCCGACCAGGTTATTGAGGGGCTGAATAAACTCAGCGATGGTCTGGGAACCGCGGCCGAGGGCGCCGGCCGTCTCGATGAGGGTGCGGGCAAATTGCAGGAAGGCGGCGGGCGCGCGGTCGAGGGAATCGCCAAGTTGGACGCCGGCGCGGGCGATCTCAACAACGGTACGGGCCAGCTGCTGGACGGCACGAACCGCCTGAATGACGGAGTAGGGCGCCTCAGCGATGGTGCCGCGCAGCTCGATGATGGCGCCGCGCAGCTTGCCGACGGCTCCGACAAACTGCTCGCCGGAACCGGCCGCCTAGCGGATGGCGCGGGCCAGATCGATGGCGGCGTCAACCAACTGACGGGCATGCTCATCCCGGTGCTCAAGCAGGCGCAGGCCGTAGCTCCAGCGCTGCTGCAACTTGTCGACGTCCTCCGTGGCCTCGGCATGCACCAGCAAGCCGACCAACTCTATTCCCTGGTCTCGAAGCTGGACCCGGCCGCCAGTGGAAACATGGTGGCGCAACTGGAAAAGCTCTCTGACGGCACCGGTCAGCTCTACTACAACCTGTCCGATCCCAACTCGGAGTACCTCGGCGGCATGATGGCCCTCAATGACGGTGCGCACCGCTTGTCCGATGGCTCGCAGCAGTTGCGCGCGGGTGTTGGCGAGCTGGGCGACGGTGCCGCCCAGCTGCAGGATGGTGCTTCCCGCTTGCATGAGGGCACCGGTACGTTGAAGGACGGCACGAGCCAGCTGGCAGCCGGTGGTACGGAGCTGAAGGATGGCATGGACCAGCTCAAGGCGGGCTCCAATGAGTTGGCTACCAAGCTTGCCGACGGTGCCGCCAAAGCCCCCTCCATTAGCCAGCCGGATACGTCCGCACAGAACATGGCCGTGCCCATCAACTTCACCTCCTCCAACCTTCACCCCGTACAGACGGTGGTCAGCCCGGTTGACCCGACCGAGAAGAACATCACGGGTGGCGCCTCGCTGCTTTTCGTGCTGGTCTTCGGCTTCCTTGTGATGCTGCTTCTGGCGATGACGCTGCCGTATTACCTGGGCCGTCGCGGCGAGTCAGTCACGAGCCCGGTACGTGGCATCCTCGCGGCCTTCGGCGTGGTGGCGGGCCTGAACTTCTTGGTCTTGGCCTTCATGGGCTTGATGTCCTCCACCATGGGCTGGAGTCCTGCCAGCTGGCCGATGATGTTGTTAGTCATCGCCGCCATCGCGGCCGTGGGTGCGGCGACCTACCAGTTCTTCCTCGTAACCTTCGGCCGCAAGATTGGTGCCGTCTTCGCAGTCGGTGCTTTTGCCCTAGGCGTCATGGTCTTCGGCGGCGTGTGGCCCGTGGCCGCCATTCCACGCCCGCTGAGTTTGCTGCATCCTTTCCACCCGATGTCCTATGCGAAAAACGCCTTTACCCGCGCTACCGACGGCATCCACGATGGGACGTTCTGGGCCGGTATCGCGGTGCTGTTCATCGTGACTGCTTTGGCACTGGTGGCCTCTTGCGTGATTTTCCGGGCCCGCCACCATGGCACTGCGCGCATCCTCGACGAGCATCTCTTCCACAGGCCGGCGGTGGCTGGTGCCTAGAAATCGTGTGCTGCGAGCCCACCGGGCAGGTTGCGCAATTCGATGCCCATGTCCGCGGCGAGATCGGCGTAGCGCAGGACAAAGCCAGCACTGCGCCCACCGGAGGCGCAGGCCACGTAGACCAGTTCGGATGCGCAGGCGGATAGTGCTCGGCGCACGGAATCATCATCGGTGACGGTATGCCAGGGCAGTGTCACCGCGGCATAAGGAAAGTTGGGCTCCTCGGAGATATCGAGGAGGGCAGCGCGGCCGGTGACAAGCTCCGGCGGCGGGGTGTGCCGGCCAGGTAGGGCAGTAACGAGGGGGCGGTCGGGATCGGCGCCCACCCGCAGTGTGCGGAAGCTACCGGGGAGCGCGTCGTAGGAGGTTACGCGCCCGACCATGTCCCGATGATCTGGGAGTGCGCCGAGTATGGCGACCGCCGCGGTGGCCATGAGCCCCGCGATGACCGATGTCGTAGCCCCCAGGACCCCCGCTGTGGAGCACTCGAGCGCCTCGCCACTAGGCGGGGCGGGGAAGAGATCGCGAAAGCCCACCCCGCGCCCGTCAGCACATGCATTCCCGGAGTGCCACAGCGCGGCTTGCCCGCCGTAGCGCAGCACGGTTCCCCAGGCCAGTGGGGTAGAGGTGAGCTCGCAGGCATCAGCGACGAGATACTTCGTATCGAAGGTATCTGAGCCGTCGAGGACGAGGTCGGCCTCGGAACACAGGTCGAGGACGGTGGAGGAGCCGAGGCGTTCTTTAAGCGCGGTGATGGTGAGCTCGGGGGCAAGCTCGCGGGCGCGCGCGGCGGCTACCTCGGCCTTGGGCTTGCCGAGGTCCCCTACACCAAACAGCACCTGCCTGTGCAGGTTGCTGATATCGACGGTATCGGAATCAATAATCGTGATTCGCCCGATGCCAGCCGCCGCCAGCTGCTGGAGGGCCGGGCAGCCCAGCCCACCGGCGCCCACGACGAGCACGTGCGCGGCATTGAGGCGCTCCTGGGCCGCGTCACCGAATCCGGGGAGAAGGCGTTGGCGCGCGGTGCGGGCGAGTTCATCTTTGCTGAGCATAGGTTCCTTTTGCGGCGGCGATCAATGCCACAGGTCTAGAGAACGTGGTCGGCCCAGGAGGCCAGGCCCTCAAAGGTGGAGGAAGCCTGGGCGTGCTCGCGCTGCGGGATGCGCCCTGCACTCCGGGCTAGGCGGCCGGCTTCGACGGCGTGGCGCATGGCGGTGGCCATGGCCTCGGGATCCTGGCAGCGGTTGACCGCGCTGGCGAGAAGCACGCCGGAGCAGCCCAGCTCCATGGCGAGGGTGGCGTCGGAGGCGGTGCCGATGCCGGCGTCGACAAGCACGGGCACCGAGGCACGTGAGCAGATGAGCTCGAGGTTGTGGGGATTGAGGATTCCCAGACCAGTGCCGATGGGGGCTCCGAGAGGCATGACGGCTGCCGCTCCGGCGTCTTCGAGGCGCTGGGCGGCTACGGGATCGTCGCTGGTGTAGGCCAGGACGGTGAACCCTTCGGCGCTCAGCAGCTCGGTGGCGTCGAGGGTTTCCACGACATCGGGCAGCAGCGTATGTTCGTCGGCGATGACCTCGACCTTGACCCAGGAGGTCCCCAGCGCCTCGCGGGCCATGCGGGCGGTGAGCACGGCCTCGCGCGCGGTGCGACACCCGGCGGTGTTGGGGAGTGGGGCGATGTCCAACCGGCGCAGCAGATCGAAGACACTCTCACCATCACGGGTACCAGCGTGGCGGCGCATGGCCACGGTAGTCAGCTCGGTTCCGGAGGCGACGAGCGCGCGCTCCAGGGCGTCGTGGCTCGTGGCCCCACCGGTGCCCATGATGAGGTGGGAAGAAAAGGTGGTCTCGGCGATGGTGAGCATTTAACCTCCTTGGACTGCGGTGAGGATTTCCACGGTTGCGCCTTCAGTGAGTGGGGTGGACTCCCACTGCGAGCGGGGTACGACTTGTTCGGACACGGCCACGGCGGTGCCGTCGGCGGCGATGTTCTGCTCGTCCAACAATTCGGTGATGGTCGTCGCTGAGGTGTCAGTGGGCTGGCCGTTGAGGATGAGGATCATGGCTGCTCCTTGAGGTGACGTAGAGGATCACAAGCGGTGAGATCGATGCTGGATTCGGTGCCTTCGATGAGCTCGCGTGTACAGCGCGCGGCCAGGGCCGTGAGCAGAATGCCGTGGCGGAAATAGCCGGTGGAGATGACGAGCTTGTCGCTGACGCGGCCGAGGTACGGCAAATCGTCTGGCGTGCCGGGGCGGGCACCCGCGCTGGCCTCGAGGAATTCGCACTCTTCGACGGCGGGCAGCACACGGATGGCGTCGCGAAGCAGCGCGTAGACACCGCCGGCCTGGGCCGTAGCAAGAGTGTCCTCGCGGGTTGTAGCGCCAACCGCCAAGGTGCCGTCGCCGCGGGGGATGAGGTAGATGGGGCGGTCCTCCACGAAGCCGCGCACCACGCGGGTGAGCAGAGGCTGGAGCTCGTCCGGTACGCGCAGGCGCAGGATATCGCCGTATACCGGGCGCAGGTGTAGCGGAGATTCTTCGAGCCCGGCTGATGCAGCCCACTCGATGTCGCGTGCTCCCAGGCCTGCAGCGAGTACCACCTGTTCAGCTTCGAACTCGCCGACGGCCGTGGTGACCATGCCCGTGTCAGCATTGATCGACTGTGCTGCCGTGCGGAAGAAACGCACACCGAGTGCTTGGGCTGCGCTGAGCAGTGCAGCTGTCCACTGGCGGGGGAAAACCTGCGTGTCACCCGGAATACTCACCGCAGCAGCCAGACGTGGCGAGAGCAAAGGTTCGGCGCGCCGGGCTTCGCGCACGGTGATGCGCTCGACCTCCATGCCGTGGAGGGATTGATAGTCAGCCAGCTCGGTGAGGTGCTGAGCATCCGCACGGTCAGCGGCGACGACGAGGGTACCTTCGGCGCGGTAGCCAGTTGGGACCTCGGTGTGCTGAGCCACGAGATCGATAAGCTTCGGGTACCACGCGCCGGAGGCACGCATCAGTGGGAAGAGTGGATCCTGTTGGTAGACCACCTCCGCGGCGGGGGCGAGCATGCCCCCGGCATAGTGCGAAGCCCCAGAGGCCGGTGCCGGGTCCAAGACAGTGACCTTAAAGCCCCGCGCGGCCAACTCCACGGCGGTGGCCAGACCGATGACGCCCGCGCCGACGACGATGACTGAAGAATCAGAGCTAGTACTCATCGCGCACCTTCGTCAAAACCGGACAGCAGCGCGCGGCAATAAGCTTCTGGGTCCTCGGCATTCATGATGCCGCGCACGACGGCTAGTCCGGCCACACCAGTTGCCGCAAGATCGGCTGCATCCTCAGCGGTGACATCCCCGATGGCTACGAGTGGCACGCGGGAGAGCTTCACCAATTCCGGGTAGGCGTGAAGTCCTAAAGGCGTGCGGCCGGAGTCCTTCGTCGGAGTCGCGCGGAACGGGCCGCAACCGATGTAGTCAATGACATCTGCGACGTCATTGGCGGCCTCGACCAATTCGCGGGTGCCGGTGGTCAGACCGATAATCGCGTCCGGACCCAACAACGCGCGGGCAGCGGCGACGGGTAGATCATCTTGGCCGACATGCACGCCATGCACCGGCTCGCCGGCGTGGCGTAGGGCGGCGGCGACGTCTACGCGGTCGTCGATAAGCACGCGTGTTTCTGGGTTAGCCTTCGCCACCGCGCGGGCCACGTCGCGGCCTAAATAGAAAAGGTCGCGGGCAGAAATTGGCTTGGAGCGCACCTGCACGACCCCGGCACCGCCTCGCGCTGCTGCCGCAGCGATGCGCACGATCTCCGCAGGCGTGCCCGCGCCCGTGACGAAGTAGCAGCGAAGATCAGGCATGCGCGGTTTCTTCCTCCTGATAGAGCTGCGAACCTTGGGCCTTGAACTCTTCCGACATCTGTTTCTCACCGGCACGGGCAGCTGCCACGACCTCCGGATCAACGGCGTCCTTACCCGGAAAACTTGGCATACCAAGGGAGTCGGAGAAGGTATCCCGGATGTCCTGGCTGATGCGCATAGAGCAGAACTTCGGGCCGCACATGGAACAGAAGTGGGCGGTCTTCGCCGGCTCCGCAGGCAGGGTCTCATCGTGGTAGGCCTGCGCGGTGTCTGGGTCGAGGGAGAGCGCGAACTGGTCGTGCCAGCGGAATTCGAAGCGGGCCTTACTCATCGCATCATCCCAAGCGCGCGCACCTGGGTGGCCCTTGGCCACGTCGGCTGCATGGGCCGCAAGCTTGTAGGTAATCACGCCGGTCTTCACATCATCGCGGTTGGGAAGCCCCAAGTGTTCCTTCGGCGTGACGTAGCACAGCATGGCCGTACCACCCATGGCGATGTGTGCCGCACCAATGGCGGAGGTGATGTGGTCATAGCCCGGTGCGATATCCGTAACCAGCGGGCCCAGCGTGTAGAAGGGAGCATCCGAGGCCCAGTCCTGCTCGAGCTCGTTGTTTTCCTGAATCATGTTGAGCGGGACGTGTCCTGGGCCTTCCACCATGACCTGGACGTCATACTCCCAGGCGCGCCGGGTGAGCTCACCGATGGTTTTGAGTTCAGCGAATTGGGCGGTGTCGTTAGCATCCGCCAAGGAGCCGGGGCGCAGACCATCGCCGAGGGAGAAAGCGACGTCGTAGCGCGCGAAAATCTCACAGAGTTCGTCGAAGTTCTCGTAGAGGAAGGACTCCTTGTGGTGCGCCAGGCACCAGCCTGCCATGATGGAGCCGCCGCGGGAAACAATGCCGGTGACGCGGTTCGTGGTCAGCGGCACGTAGGGCAAAAGCACGCCGGCGTGCACGGTCATGTAGTCCACGCCCTGCTCGCACTGTTCGATGACGGTATCGCGGAAAATCTCCCATGTCAGGTCTTCCGCGACACCATTGACCTTCTCCAGCGCCTGGTAGATGGGCACGGTGCCGATAGGAACCGGAGAGTTGCGCAGGATCCACTCGCGGGTGGTGTGGATGTCGTCACCGGTGGAGAGGTCCATGACGGTATCCGCGCCCCAGCGGGTGGCCCAGCGTAGCTTGGATACCTCCTCGGCGATGGAGGAGGTCACCGCGGAGTTGCCAATATTGGCGTTGATTTTGGTGAGGAACTTCCGACCGATGATCATCGGCTCCGACTCGGGGTGGTTGACGTTATTAGGCAGGATGGCGCGGCCACGGGCGATTTCGGAGCGCACGAACTCTGGGTCGCAGTGCTCGCGTAGGGCCACGAACTCCATCTCCTTGGTGATGATGCCCTGGCGCGCATAGTGCATCTGGGTAACGCGTTTGCCTTCCTTAGAACGCAGCGGTTGGCGACGCTCCCCCTTCCACTCCTGGGAAGCCGCACCGCGGCGCTCGGCCGAGCGGCCATCGTCAGCGAGGTTGCGTGCGCGGCCCTCATATTCCTCAACGTCCCCGCGCTCCGCAATCCATTCGGCGCGCAGTGCCGGCAGACCGACTTCGGGCTCACACTCCGGGCCACGTGTGCGGTAGATACGGAAGGGCTCATTGGGGCCGGTAGGGGAATCATCCAGCTGGATCTCGGTCTCCGGTACCTCCAGGCCATTCTCCCGGATGGGGGAGTAGGAGTGCTTGGGGTGGATCTCGCCGGAGTTGGTGGACTGGATGGGGTTATGGGTAGCCGTCATGGCTGCTCCTCTCTTCCTTCGCTGGTGCTAACCAGACAGGTTCGAACGGTGCAGGCGCGGTATCAGCGCCACTCTCAGCCCACTTCCCGTGGGCACCCGTGGGGTATCAGTGCGCCACCCACCTTAGAGCCCGCAATGAGGAGATGTCAGGCGTTTGACGGAATTTGTTCTTCCGGGGTGGGGTGTGGAAAGATGACGATGTTCTGTGTAATAGGCACGAACCGGTCAGCTGCCGCGAGGTGGCGCTAGGGTCCTCTGTCTTAAACTGAAAAGGAAAACACCAATGGCAAACCTCATTGACAAGGTTGATGCAGCTTCGCTGCGCGACGATATCCCGTCCTTCCGCCCGGGCGATACCCTCGACGTCAACGTCAAGGTCATCGAGGGCACCACCGAGCGTACCCAGCTCTTCAAGGGTGTCTGCATCCGCCGTCAGGGCGACGGCATCCGCGAGACCTTCACCGTGCGTAAGGTCTCCTTCGGCATCGGCGTTGAGCGTACCTTCCCGGTTCACTCCCCGAACATTGCCTCCATCGAGGTAGTCCGCCGCGGCCGTGTCCGCCGCGCCAAGCTGTACTACCTGCGCGACCTGCGCGGCAAGAAGGCCCGCATCAAGGAGCGCCGCTAATTTACAGCGCATCACAGCCCTTCGCCTTTATCCTCACCGCGAGGAAAGGCGAAGGGCTTTCCTTTTGCCTTCTCCTTTTAGCGTGCGCCGCGCGGGGCCACAAGGCCCGTGAGGGCAAGACACATTGCTAGGATTTAGCCCGTGGAAAAAGAAAACGACATTACTGAAAGTTCCCAGGGGGTTGGGAGAGAGGCGTCGGAAAGCGCGGCGCCCCCAGCTGAAGAAAAGAAGCAGATGCCCTGGTTGCTGGAGACTGCCCTCGTAGTGGTCTCCGTGCTCGCAGTCGTCGGCATTTTCCAGAACTTTGTAGGCCGGCAGTACGTGATCCCCTCCGGCTCCATGGAGCCGACATTGCATGGTTGCGAAGGCTGCAATAACGACCGGATCTTTACCGAAAAGGTTTCCTACTACGGCGATAAGAGCCCGGAACCCGGTGATGTCGTGGTATTCAAGGGCACCCCGGACTGGGATAGCAACTGGGTGTCCCCGCGTTCCGATAACCCAGTGATCCACCGCATTCAGGATGCCCTGAGCTATGTGTCGCTCACCCCGCCCGATGAGAACACTCTGGTCAAGCGCGTTGTTGCCACCGGTGGCCAGACGGTGTCCTGCCAAGAAGGGGATCCGGCAGTCATGGTGGACGGCAAGCCCATTGAACAGGATTATGTGCAGGATCCACCGACCTATCGCGTTGATGAAACCACCGGTTCCTATGCCTGCGGCGGCGCGTACTTTGGCCCCGTGACCGTGCCGGAGGGCAATATCTGGGTGATGGGAGATAATCGCACGGCCTCCGCGGACTCGCGCTATCACATGCAGGATGAGTACCAAGGAACAATCCCCCTGGAGAATGTTCGCGGCAAGGTCATGTTCATCTTCTTCCCCTTCAACCGTATTGGTGGAGTCGATGACCCGGACATCCAGTCCTAGAGTTCGCGATGTTCTTTCGGCGCTGGCTGTCACCTTCGTGGCGCTGGCGTTGATTCAGGCCTTCGTGGGAAGGCTATATCTCATCCCGTCTTCTTCCATGGAGCCCACCCTGCATGGCTGCCCGGGGTGTACGAATGACCGCATTGCGGTGCAGAAGGTGAGCTATTACTTCAGCGATCCGCGCCCGGGAGAGGTTGTGGTCTTTGCCGGTCCGGAATCGTGGAACACGTCTTTTGAGGTCAAGCGTTCCCACAATGTGTTTCTCCGCGGCATCCAAAATATGGCGGCTGTTGTGGGGCTGGCTCCCAACGGCGATAACATTCTGGTCAAACGGGTCATTGCCACCGGGGGTCAGACCGTGTCGTGCCAGGAGGGCGATCCGGCCGTCATGGTGGACGGCCAACCCACCAACCAGGACTTTGTCCTCGATCCGCCGGAGATACCCGTCGATGAGCGGGTGGGATCGCAGGCCTGTGGCGGCGCGTACTTTGGGCCCGTCACCGTTCCCGAGGGGCACCTGTGGGTGATGGGGGACAACCGCACAAACTCTTTGGATTCGCGCGCGCACCTAGGCGATAAGCTCCAGGGCACCGTTCCAGTGGAGAACGTGCGCGGGAAGGTCGCTGCCGTGGTGGTTCCGATTAGCCGTGCGCACACTATCGAGGACATGCCCCTCTAACCGCTATGCGCCGTCTAAAACAGAAGAGAACCTATGAGGTCGCGCTCTCCAAAGCAGGGTTGGGGCCTGTTGCCGGGGTGGATGAAGCTGGGCGCGGAGCTTGCTGCGGGCCAATAACCATCGCCGCGTGTATTTTGCCGGATCGCATCCTGCCCGGCTTGGAGCGGCTTGATGATTCGAAGAAGCTCACGCCGGCGGCCCGGGAAAAGTTGGAGCCGGTGATCAAACGCCGTGCGCTGGCCTGGTCAGTGGTGCACATAGGCGCGAAGGATATCGATGCCTTTGGCATTCAGCATGCCAACCTGTCAGGAATGCGCCGTGCGGTGGCGCAGCTGGGGATCCGCCCGGGCTATGTGCTGAGCGACGCCCTCTTCGTCCCCGGCCTGCCCACCCCGCAGCTGCCGATCATCGCCGGCGATACCGCCGCACGTTGCATCGCTGCGGCTAGTGTTTTGGCCAAAGTTTCCCGGGACCGTCTCATGGTGGATGTGGCGAAGCACTACCCAGGCTATGCTCTGGAAACCCATAAGGGCTATGGCACAGCTGTGCATCAGGAGGCCATCGCCCAGCTGGGGGCGACGCCTGAGCACCGTATGAGCTATCGCAATGTTGCTGAAGCTCATGCACGATTCCTCGCGCGCGCCTGAAGGCTTAGGCAGCAAGTGCGAACTAAGCTTGTGCTCAATCTGTGACACCGTGACCCCGGGTAATTGTGAGCGAAGGAGAAGCACACCGTGAGCGCTGAGGAACTCGATAACTACGAGGCTGAAGTCGAGCTGTCGCTGTACCGCGAATATCGCGATGTGGTCAGCCAATTCTCCTATGTGGTAGAAACCGAACGCAGGTTTTACCTGGCCAATGCGGTGGAGCTTATCCCGCATACCTCCGGCCCGGATGTCTACTATGAGGTCCGCATGTCGGATGCCTGGGTGTGGGACATGTACCGCTCGGCGCGCTTTGTGCGCTATGTCCGTGTGATCACCTACAAGGACGTCAATATTGAGGAGCTGGACAAGCCGGACTTTGTTCTCCCTGAATAGAGTTCTAGGTAAAGGAGTGCGGGGAAACACTATCGAGGTGACCCCGGACTAGTTATCCACAGATTTGCGGTGGCGAGGGAAGAAGCCCTCGCCACCGGACTGTTGTGTGGGGTGTTCTGGAAGTGCCGTAAGGGGTGTGCGGCACGGGGATTTTCTTGTGTCGTGCTTACGGCGTGTTGTGTACACGTTCAATTCCAAGGAGCACCATAGTGACAAGAAATCTAGCAGCCTCTCTGCATTCACCGACCGTGGGGCAGACCATTCGCCCCGCGGATGCACTAGGAAAAGCAGGGGAGAAATTCGCTGCTGACTTTTACCGCGCACGCGGGGCGCAGGTTATCGCCGCAAACGTTCACTACCGCGTGGGCGAGCTCGATCTCGTTGTGCGCGAGAGCGATGGGACCATTGTCTTTTGCGAAGTTAAGACTCGGGCTACCCGCAACTTTGGAGTCGCAGAGGCGGTAACCCCACGCAAGCTAAAGCGCCTGCGCAAAGCAGCCGCGCAGTGGCTGAGTACTGTGCGGAGCGAAAACCAGACATTAAGCAAGGTTCGTTTTGATGTGCTTGGACTCGTGGCCAACGGGGCACACTCTGGGGAAGCCTTCGAAGTGGAATATTTCCAGGGAGTTGATCATGGCTCTCGGTAGATGCGACACGATAGCGCTAGATGGAGTCCTGGCCCGGGTGGTCACAGTGGAGGCCAACGTTGGCCCCGGACTTCCCGGAGTTCACGTTGTGGGCCTGGGGGATGCAGCGATCTCCGAGTCGCGAGACCGCATCCGCACCGCGGTGAGCAATTCGCATTTGCCATGGCCTAAGACGAAGGTTGTGGTGTCCATGTCACCGGCGTCGCTTCCTAAAGCCGGGGCGCACTTTGACCTCCCGATGGCCTTGGCAATCTTAGCGGCCGGGCAGAGTGAGAAGTGTCGGCTCAGCGGGGCGCTCGTCCTCGGCGAGCTGGGATTGGACGGGCACGTGCGCCCAGTTTCTGGCATCATCCCGGCGATCCTGGCCGCGCGCTCGCAAGGCTATGACACCCTCATCATTCCTGTGGGAAATGCGGCCGAGGCGGCATTGGTGCCCGGAATGACAGTCCTCGTGGCCGAAACCCTGTGGGATGCTTTTGCCTGGGCGTGCGGGAGGGATTGTCTGCCGGATGCACATCTCATCGCACACGCGGCAGCGCCTGCCCGCGAACAGGTCGCAGACTTCAGCGAAGTCGCTGGCCAGAAAGAAGCCAAGTGGGCGGCGGAAGTCGCTGCCGCCGGGGGTCACCACGTGATGATGGTGGGACCGCCCGGCTCTGGAAAGTCGATGATTGCCTCGCGCTTGCCGGGCATTCTGCCGCGCTTGAGCATGGAGCAGGCGGTAGAAGCCACAGCCATCCACTCGGTGGCCGGGGACGTTGGTACCGCCGTTTCTCGCGCTCCCTTCATCGCACCGCATGCTTCGGTAACAAGGGCCGCGCTGATCGGTGGCGGCTCGGGGCGCCCGCGGCCAGGCGCGGTGAGCCTAGCCCACCATGGTGTGCTCTTCCTCGATGAAGTCAGTGAGGTTCCAGCGCAGGTTCTCGATAGTCTGCGCGCCCCTTTAGAAGAAGGACAGGTGCGCCTGACGCGAGCGAGCAGAGAAGTCATCTTCCCCGCACAATTCCAACTGGTACTAGCCGCGAACCCCTGCCGGTGTGGTGCCGAAGAACCAGCGCGCTGCGAGTGCCGTGCGGCAGACAGAATGAATTATCTGTCGAACC
Source organism: Corynebacterium sp. HMSC062A03 (assembly GCF_001811145.1). Taxonomy (NCBI): domain Bacteria; kingdom Bacillati; phylum Actinomycetota; class Actinomycetes; order Mycobacteriales; family Corynebacteriaceae; genus Corynebacterium; species Corynebacterium sp. HMSC062A03. Next base: position 153,853 of record NZ_KV803647.1, read on the forward strand.
TTTCAGGGCCGCTGCGGGACCGCCTCGACATCATCGTGTCGCTATCGGGGCAATCCGCAGTGCTTCATGCCGAAGGGGAGGAAAGCTCAGCGGATATAGCGCAGCGCGTGGCTGCCGCCCGGGAACGGATGAAAGCGCGCTGGGAGGCTGACGGGTTGGGGAGCGTGGTCAATGGTGCCGTGTCCGCTTCCTATTTGAGGCGCCACCGCCCGGCGGCGGAGTCTGCGATGATTATGCTTGCTGCCTATCTAGCGGAAGGTGAGCTGAGCCAACGCGGAGTAGATCGGGTACTGCGTCTGGCATGGACCTTGGCAGACCTCGACGGCTCCGCACGCCCCGAGCTGGACCATGTCAGTCGGGCGTTGGATCTCCGCGGCGCCGGAACCATCGAAAGGCTGGCAGCATGAGCGAGCTCAATCTATCGAGTACCCGGCACACGTGGGCCTACCTTAACCGCGTTGTGGAGGGCCCCTCACCAACCCTCCACGGGCTGCTGAGTCAGTACCCGGCTGAGGAGATCGCCCGGGGAATCTACAAGGGCGAGGAATGGATCGGCCCCTTGCGGCAGGCGACGGCTTCGCGGCGCGATTGGCTGCGGCAAGAAGAAGACCTCGCCGCCGCGGAAGCGGTGGGGGCTCGACTGATCACACCCGCGGATGCGGAGTGGCCGGGAGAAGAGTTATCGCGAGCCTTTGGCTTCTACCACCAAGGAATGGTGGAAGCCCCAGCAACATTTGATGACCAAGCGTTTCCTCCTCACAGCCTGTGGGTCCGTGGAGGCAACCTGCGCGAAACGGTATCCCAATCGGTGGCGCTGGTGGGGACGCGTGCGGTGAGCCGATATGGCTGGGAAGCCGGCTCACTTCTGGCTAGCGGCCTTGCCTCCCACCAATGGACTGTGGTTTCCGGCGGGGCGGTGGGTGTCGATACAGCAGTCCACGAAGCCGCGCTGGATGCAGGAGGCCTAACGGTAGCAGTAGCGGCCTGCGGCATCGACATTTCTTACCCAGCGCGCAATGCAAGGCTCTTTGACAGAATCGCTGAGAAGGGATGCATCGTGTCAGAGTTCGCGCCGGGCACGCGGCCACAGCGTTTTCGCTTTCTATCCCGCAACCGCCTTGTGGCGGCGATGACGAGCGGTACCGTGGTGGTCGAAGCCGGATTCCGCTCTGGTGCGCTCAACACGTTGAACTGGGCGGAAGCACTGGGCAGGGTTGCCATGGCAGTGCCAGGACCCATCACCACATCTGGGTCCTTGGGTTGCCATCAACGCATCCAGGATGGGCGGGCTCAGTTGGTGGCCTCTGCGGATGAAGTACGGGGTTTGGTTGGCAAGGCGGGCGAGGTGGACGTGGCCGGCCAATACGAACTGGAGTTTCAGCCGACTGCGGTGCAGCGTCTGTCCCGCAATGAGCTTCGGGTATATGACTCCACTCCGCCGGAAAGCGCGGAGGAAGGCGCGAGCGCAGAAGATATCGCGGCGGCCGCAGGAATGCGAGTGGCGTTGACTATTCACCTGCTCGTAGCTATGCAAAAGATGGGGGTGATCACCCGCTCGGGCGCGATGTGGCAGCGCACCTGAGTACACTCATGAGACATGAGTGGTGAAAGTGGCAGTAGCGAGCGGCACGTGGGGGGACAGCTGGAGGAAGCGATCGAGGATTTCGCAGAATACCAGCGCATCGTTCGCGGCCGCTCCGAAGCGACCGTCCGCGGCTATTGCTCTGACTTGCGCCTGTTGGCAACGGACGTCCCGGAATTCGCAGCATTTACTCTGAACTCACTGCGCGAATGGTTGGCCCACGCCGTTGCTGAAGGCAAGTCCCGCTCCACCCTGGCGCGCCGCACCGCCGCGGTGCGCGCTTTTTCCACGTGGGCCGCGCGCGAAGGCTATTTACAATCGGATGTGGCGCAGCGCCTCGCCACGCCCAAGGTAGGCAAGCACCTGCCCACCGTGATGTCACCCACCGCAGCGGGGGAGTTGATGGGCAATGCCGTCTCCACCGATGAGGTCCACTTCTTACGCGATAGCGCCATGCTTGAATTTCTCTACGCCACCGGTGTGCGTGTGGCTGAGCTCGTCGGCCTCGACGTCGGCGATATCGACCTGTCCCGCCGCACTGCCCGCGTGACCGGTAAGGGCAATAAACAGCGCGTTGTCCCTTTCGGGGATGCAGCTCATGATGCGCTCTGCGCTTGGCTGAAGACAGGGCGCCCCGAGCTTGCTGGCGATACGGAAGCGGTGTTTGTGGGCACGCGCGGCGGGCGCATCGACGCGCGTCAGGTCCGCCGCGTCGTCGAACGCGCCGCCCAAGTGACGGGGACACCGGGGTTAACCCCGCACGGTTTGCGCCACTCGGCGGCTACGCATTTGCTCGAGGGTGGAGCGGATCTGCGCATCGTGCAAGAGCTGCTTGGTCACTCGTCGCTGCAGACCACGCAGGTCTACACTCACGTCTCCGCCCAGCGCCTTAAGGACGTCTACGCTCGCTCCCACCCGCGGGCTTGAGGCGAATGACAGGTTCGCCGAGGAGATCCAGTGGGTTGATGTAGTCCTCGCGGCCTTCAATCGCGCCCCAGTGCAGCCCCGGATAGCCATCCACGGACGGCGCGAGCGTTCCGATGATGTCTCCTTCCTGCACCTGGTCACCTTTCTTAACCCGCGCAAACACCGGTTGATAGGTGGTGCGCAGACCGTTGCCATGAGCAATCGAAAGGGCCGGTTTGCCCGCTATGGCGCCGGCGAAATACACAACGCCGTCGCCAGCGGCACGCACCTTACCGCCGACGGGTAGGTCCAGATCCACACCGCGATGCCCGGCCATCCACCGCTTCTCAGGAGGTTCGAAGCCGCGCAAGACACGCGAAGCAACCGGTTCCCCAGTGGTGGGGTCGACGAAGGCGGCGGCAAGGGGGACGTCGCCAAGCGCAGCCCAGAGGCATAGCAGGGCAGATAAACAAAGTAGACGGTGACGCATGACCTCAAGCCTGCGCGTGAGCGCGGCCCGAGGGAAGAGCGTGCGGTCGACCTGTGGATAATGCGTTAAAGAAGTAACCCATGGTGCGCCAGGGGAAAGTTTCGTGTGGCTGTCAACAAATCGGCGGCGATTAAACAGTCGCGCCGTTTGGAATCAGCGCGTGTGCAGTACTAAGCTAGCCCACAGCAGTCTGTGTTTAATGCCCGGAAGGGTTCCGCATGGATTGACTACGCGCGGCGAAGTAGTCGCTTCCTGGGTTAAGGAAGGGACAGTCCGTGGTTGACGTGGTCCCCAGGACAATGGGGTGTTAGCCAGGGCCTTCGTTGCTAGGGTGCGGAATAAAACACCGCACAATCTTGCAAAACCGAAACAATATATAGAAAGCGAGCGAAACATGGCAGTCGTAACCATGCGCGAGCTCCTCGACGCTGGCGTCCACTTCGGTCACCAGACCCGTCGCTGGAACCCGAAGATGAAGCGCTTCATCTTCACCGACCGTAACGGCATCTACATCATCGACCTGCAGCAGACGCTGACCTACATCGATGAGGCCTTCGAGTTCGTCAAGGAAACCGTCGCACACGGCGGCACCATCCTCTTCGTTGGTACTAAGAAGCAGGCTCAGGAAGCCGTTGCTGAAGAGGCTTCCCGCGTTGGTATGCCGTACGTGAACCACCGCTGGCTCGGCGGTATGCTCACCAACTTCCAGACTGTCTCCAAGCGCCTGAAGCGCATGAAGGAGCTGCAGGCTATGGATGCAGCTGAGGACGGCTACAAGGGCCGCACCAAGAAGGAAGTTCTGATGCTGACCCGTGAGCGCACCAAGCTGGAGCGCGTCCTGGGCGGTATCTCCGATATGACCAAGGCTCCGTCCGCACTGTGGATTGTTGACACCAACAAGGAGCACATCGCGGTCAAGGAAGCTCAGAAGCTTAACATCCCGGTCGTTGCCATCCTGGACACCAACTGTGATCCGGATGAGGTTGACTTCCCGATTCCGGGCAACGACGACGCTATCCGCGCCACCAAGCTGCTCTCCGGCATCATCGCCACCGCTGTGGACGAGGGCAAGAAGGCCCGCGAGGAGCGCCAGCTTGCTCAGGCCAAGGAAGCTGCCGGCGACACCGCTGAGAAGGACGCCCGCGACGCTGCTGAGGCTGCCGCTGCGTCTGACCCGGCTTCCGCAGAGAAGTCTGAGGACGCCGAGAAGTCCGCAGAGTAATCTGCATACCTTAAGCCCCCGTACCGCACGGCCCACAGTGTCCGCGGCGATGGGGGCTTTTTCTCACGTGTTTTTCTTAGCCCGTTAAGGCACGTGACACACTAGAGGGTTGAAACACCACGCAGAGGTTTCCCTCCGCTGGGGGAGTGGGCGAAAAACTACCACCCCCTCAACGCGACGTGGTGGTAGTGATTCGGCTACGCTGTTTCAACGAATACCGTTTAATTCCAAGGAGGATCGCTCCAACTATGGCGAACTACACTGCTGCAGACGTAAAGGCATTGCGTGAGGCCACCGGCGCCGGCATGCTCGATTGCAAGAAGGCTCTCGACGAGTCCCAGGGTGACTACGACAAGGCCGTTGAGTACCTGCGCATCAAGGGCGCAAAGAACGTGTCCAAGCGCGCTGAGCGTGAGGCTACCGAGGGCCTGATCGCCGTGTCCGGCAACACGATGGTGGAAATCAACTGCGAGACCGACTTCGTGGCCAAGAACGAGGCTTTCAAGTCCTTCGCTACCAAGATCGCTGAGGCTGCCGGTGAGGCCAAGGTCAACTCCGGTGAGGAGCTCAACAACCTGGAGATCGACGGCAAGAAGGTTTCCGAGGTCGTTGACGAAGAGTCCGCAAAGACCGGCGAGAAGCTGCAGGCTCGTCGCGCTGTCACCATCGAGGGTGACAACGTAGCTGTGTACCTGCACCAGCGTTCCGCTGACCTGCCGCCGGCAGTGGGTGTCCTGGTGTCCTACGAGGGCAACGCAGAGGGCGCTCACGCAGTCGCACTGCAGATTGCAGCAATGAACGCTGAGTACCTCACCCGCGAGGACGTTCCGGCTGAGATCGTGGAGAAGGAGCGCGAGATCGCTGAGGCCACCACCCGCGAGGAGGGCAAGCCAGAGGCAGCCCTGCCGAAGATCGTGGAAGGCCGCCTCAACGGCTTCTACAAGTCCGTGGTTCTGCTGGAGCAGGCTGCTCTGTCTGACTCCAAGAAGACCGTCAAGCAGGTCGCAGATGAGGCCGGCACCACCATCACCGGCTTCATCCGCTACGAGGTTGGCGCCTAAGCTTTGTGAGGTCATGCAGTCAGGGCACAGTGCCCGGTGACTGCGAGTACTCCCTCCTCCTCTTTCTCCCCAGGGCTGCGTGCTCGGTGGAAGAAACTTGGGGGAGGGAGTTCGCCGTTTTGTCCCCGCCCCTGAGGGTGGGGGCCGCACGCAGCTGAATATATGACAGCGCCTTCCTATGGTTAAGATGGAACAGAATTATTCAAGCGCTTAACTGAAGCGTCGCCATGCGTGAAGGAGACGATGAAGACCGTGACTACCCCTGAACCGAAGCGAACCGGATACAAGCGAGTCATGCTCAAACTGGGCGGTGAGATGTTCGGCGGTGGAAAGGTCGGCATCGATCCTGATGTTGTAGAAAATGTTGCCCGCCAAATCGCCGAGGTGGCGAAGCAGGGGACTGAAATCGCCGTCGTTATCGGTGGCGGTAACTTCTTCCGCGGTGCCGAGCTTTCGCAGCGTGGCATGGACCGCGCCCGCTCTGACTACATGGGCATGCTGGGCACCGTCATGAACTCCCTGGCGCTGCAGGACTTCCTCAAGCAGCAAGGCATTGACTGCCGCGTGCAGACTTCCATCAACATGGCGCAGATTGCGGAGCCTTATCTGCCGCTGCGCGCCGACCGCCACCTGGAGAAGGGCCGCGTAGTTATCTTCGGTGCCGGTATGGGCATGCCGTATTTCTCCACCGACACCACCGCCGCGCAGCGCGCCCTGGAGATCGGTGCGGAGGTCCTCTTCCTGGCCAAGGCTGTCGACGGCGTCTACTCCGCCGACCCGCGCACCAACCCGGACGCGGAGCTGTACTCCGAAATCACCCCGCGCGAAGTCATTGAGAAGAACCTTAAGGTGGCTGATGCCACAGCATTCAGTCTGTGCATGGACAACAACATGCCGATTTTGGTCTTCAATCTTCTCACGGAAGGCAATATCAAGCGCGCTGTCAACGGCGAGCAGATCGGCACGCTGGTCCAGTCCTAGTACAAATAGGCCGCGACCTGCTAAATTCTTTCCCAGTACTTTTGACTATTTCAAGGGAGTTGTAACCCTCATGATCGACGAGATCCAGCTCGAAGCTGAAGAGCACATGACCGCTTCGGTTGAGCACACCCGCGAGCAGCTGCTCACCATCCGCACTGGCCGTGCCAATCCGGCTATGTTTAACGGCCTGGTTGCTGAGTACTACGGTGTGCCGACCCCGATTACCCAGATGGCCACCATCTCGGTCCCAGAGCCGCGCATGCTGCTTATCAAGCCTTATGAGCAGTCCGTGATGAACGAGATTGAGAACGCAATCCGTAACTCGGATCTGGGCGTGAACCCGACCAATGACGGCCAGGTGCTGCGCGTGACCATCCCGCAGCTCACTGAGGAACGTCGCCGCGACATGGTCAAGATGGCCAAGAGCAAGGGCGAAGATGGCAAGATTGCTATCCGCAACATCCGCCGCCGCGCCATGGAGCAGCTTAAGAAGCTGCAGAAGGATGGTGACGCCGGCGAGGACGAGGTTATCGCTGCCGAGAAGGAGATGGAAAAGATTACCTCCGGCTACATCGAGCAGGTGGACAAGCTCGTCGCCAATAAGGAAGAGGAGCTCATGGAGGTCTAGCCTCCGCACTTTTAGAGCTTTGATTTGCCGCCGCGCCAGGCACCGGCCAGCACGGCGGTCTTTTCTGTGTAGAGCCAGACCACCCACGATGAGATGAGGAGCATGCGTGAGCACTGAGCACTCGAGTCGGATGCCCAAACCCAAGAATTCTGCGGGGCGAGACATGCCCGCGGCAATTGCCGTCGGCGTCGGCCTAGGCGCGCTCGTCGTCTTCGCGGTGTGGGCTGGGCCTCTTGTGTGGTACCTCGTCGTCGCTGCCGCGGTGGGCTTGGGCATGTGGGAAGTGCTGACTCGGTTGCGGGAGCACTCCTACTATGTCCCACGCACCCTGCTGATCGTTCTCGGCCAGGCAATGCTCTGGGTCTCGTGGTTTCTTAATGCCCCGGGCCTTGTTGCGGTGTATGTGGTCGCGGTCCTAGCCCTCATGTTTGGGCGCCTCTTCCATAACGGCAGGCACCGCCCGCCAATTAACTATCTTCGCGATATGTCGATGGGTATCTTCGTGCTGACGTGGATCCCCTTGTTCGGCACGTTTGCCGCGATGCTCTCACGGGTGGAAACGCCGTTTGCTTCGGGGGCGGCGTCGATTGTCGTGTTTATGCTCTGCGTGGTCGCCTCAGACACCGGTGGTTTCATCGCCGGCGTGATGTTTGGCTCGCACCCCATGGCACCTGCGGTGAGCCCTAAAAAATCGTGGGAAGGCTTTGCCGGCTCCGTAGTCTTCGGCACCCTGACCGGTGCGCTTTCTTTCGCATTCCTTCTTCACCACAAGCCGTGGGTAGGCGCGCTGATGGGCTTGGGGCTGGTTTTCTGCGCCACTCTCGGTGACTTAGTGGAATCCCAGTTCAAGCGCGAACTGGGAATCAAAGATATGTCCGCCTTGCTGCCGGGGCACGGCGGCATCATGGACCGTTTGGACGGCATGCTGCCCTCCGCGATGGTGACCTGGGTGGCGATGAGCTTCCTCACCACCCTTGCACCTTAGGTTTAGCGGCGAGCCTGCTTGCGTACCTGGCGGCGCAGCTCGAACATGCGCCAGCCGCCGACGAGGGCCATGATAAGGGCACCGGCGATGGCGCAGATGAGGTAGGTGACGCCCGCCGGGAACTGGACGGACCAGTTAAGGAAGTTCAGCGGTACCTGGTGTTGGTTCTGCAGGATGAAGATGATGAGGACGATGAGCAGCAGGAAGCCCACGATCAGGGCAATCCACGTGCTGGCAGCGAAGGAGCCCTTCACCTTGCCTTCATTCTTGTTCTCATAATCCGGCGTGGTTGGAACTGGCTCTACTGAGCCTTCGGTGGCGGGGGCTTCCGCGGTGTAATCAGTCAGCGGCTCCTCAGCCGGGGTGGTGGTACGGAATTCCTCAGGGGAGTTTTCTGGATTCGTCATGTATCTATTAAATAGGGTGAGATGTCACTTTCGCCACTCCAGCAGAGCTTAGATTGGATAATGTGGCCGAAAACGTGGAAAATGGGCTCTACCATGGCTGAACCACTGAAACTGAATTTCTCCGCTCCGCGCCGCGGGTTACCCCCGAAGCACTTCGCGGACTTGACCCAGGCCGAGCGCATTGAGGTGCTCGCGGAACTTGGCCTGCCCAAGTTCCGGGCAAAGCAGCTGGCCAAGCACTACTACGTCCACCACACCGCCGATGTTTCCGAGATGACGGATATCCCGGCCGCCGCCCGCGAGGCGGTCCAGGAGCGTTTGTTCCCCACGCTCATGGAGCCCATTCGGCAAACCTCCACCGACGATGGGGAAACCACCAAGTCCCTGTGGCGTTTGCACGATGGCACCCTGTTGGAGTCCGTGCTCATGCGCTACCCAGGTCGCGCCACCCTGTGTATCTCCTCCCAGGCTGGCTGCGGCATGGCCTGCCCATTCTGCGCCACCGGCCAGGGAGGTTTGGATCGCAACCTGTCCACCGCGGAAATCGTGGAGCAGTTTAGGCACGCTGCTCGCCTCATGGAAGAAGAAGGCGGGCGCCTAAGCAACGTTGTCTTCATGGGTATGGGCGAGCCGCTGGCCAACTACAAGCGCGTGGTCCATGCAGTGCGCCAGATAACCGGCTCTGACCTCACCGGTTTCGGCCTTTCCCAGCGCAATGTCACGGTGTCCACGGTCGGCTTGGCACCGGCCATCCGTAAGCTCGCGGATGAGGATTTATCCTGCACCCTCGCAGTCTCCCTGCACACCCCGGACGACGAACTGCGCGATACCCTCGTGCCGGTTAACAACCGCTGGCCGGTTGAAGAAGTGCTCGATGCTGCTAAGTACTACGCCGATAAGTCCGGCCGCCGCGTGTCCATCGAGTATGCGTTGATCCGCGATAAGAACGATCAGGATTTCCGCGCCGACATGCTGGGCCGGAAGCTGCATGCGGCACTGGGCTCTAAGGTCCACGTCAACGTCATTCCGCTCAACCCCACACCGGGCTCGGAGTGGGACGCTGCCCCGAAGGCGCGCCAGGACGAGTTCGTTCGCCGCGTCATCGCGCAAGGCGTGCCGTGCACCGTGCGCGATACCAAGGGGGATGAAATCGCTGCGGCTTGTGGCCAGCTTGCCGCTGATGAGCGCGAGACCGCTTAAGGGCTTTGCTTACAGTTTCCTAACGATAGTTTTGCCGGAGGACAAAGCATTAATGGTTCTTGATACCGTTAATGCTTATGACTCATCCTTATCGAGAGGACTTAGCCGTTGATCCGCGCACCCAAGCTCTGGCTGTGCGCGATCTGCGCAAGTCCTTTGGTTCTCAGATCGCTGTCAATAGCCTCAACCTGGATGTTCCACGCGGATCCATCTACGGGATAGTGGGGCCCAACGGTGCGGGCAAGACCACGATGCTGACCATGGCCTGTGGTCTCCAGCGCCCCGATTCGGGCCAGAGCTTCATTGCCGGTCACAATGTGTGGGATGAGCCCATTCCCGCCAAGCAGGCCATGGGGTTGCTCATGGATGGGGCACCGGTCTTTGATCGCCTCACGGGCGTGGAGTATTTGCACTTCCTCGGTGCTTTGCACAAACTGGAGCGCACCGAGTCGCTGCGCCGTGCACAGGAGCTTCTCGACGCCCTCTCCCTCTCCGATGCCGCCGATAAGCGCATCGCGGATTATTCCGCCGGCATGACCAAGAAGATCCTCTTGGCGGGAGCCGTCCTGCACAACCCAGAGGTGCTCATCTTGGATGAGCCGCTGGAAGCAGTGGATCCGGTCTCTGGACGCCTCATCCAGCAGATGCTGCGCGCTTATGCCTCGCGTGGTGGCACGGTTATTTTGTCTTCACACGTTATGGAGCTCGTCGAGGGGCTGTGTGACCACGTGGCCATCATCAACGGCGGCCAAGTTATCACCGCAGGCCACGTGGATGATGTTCGACAGGGTCAAAGTCTCAGCGATCTGTTCATCGCGGCCGTTGGGGGACGGGACCTGGACGCCTCGAAGTTTGGATGGCTGCGCTCGCAAGCGGCGGGTGATAGCGAATGACATCCACTCTGTTCAGGCTTCACCGCACCCTGTGGTGGCGCAGTGTTGCCTCCAACCCGTCGACGCTCATCATGGGGCTTATGATGCTGGTTTACGGTGCAATCGGCCTCTTTTCGCTCGCATTCATGGTGTATTCCGATATCACCGCCCCGGGCAACGGTTACCAAGCGCTGACTGTTGGGGTGGCTGGCGGCATGCTCATCTACGTACTCCTCGCTCTCTTTATGCCGGCGGGGGAGAACCAGCTGAGCCCGACAACTCTGGGAGCGCTCCCGCTGTCGCCCCGCGAGGTCCTTCCAGGCCTCCTCTTCTCTAGTCTGCTGACCACCCGCGCCATCATGTCGGTCGTCTTTTCCCTGGTGTATGCGATCATCGGAAGTGTTTTTCTAATTCTGACGGGGCCAGGGTGGGCTGCAGTGCCCTTCGTCGTCGGCATGGTTTTATCGTGCGCGACGACCATCATCTTCGGCGAATGCCTTGGTCAAGTGGCCTCCGCCATCGCAGATTCCCAGAAATCCCGCACCCAAATTGCGGCAATGGTGGTTATGGGCCTCCTGGTCTTTGGCATGCTGCAGGCGCAGAGCGTTCTGGAGTCCTTGCCGCCGCTTCACACCGTGGGCGCGATCAGCGCCTGGACACCGTTTGGTGCTGGGGTGGGGTGGGCGCTCGCGCTTGCCGACGGCCACTTCCTCACCGCCCTAGCCCAACTACTGATCGCGGCGGCCAGCCTTGGCCTGCTGGGCTGGGTGTGGTCGCGCCAGATATCCAGCCTCATGCGCAATCCGGGAGCGGGTGGTGACGTAGCCAGCGAGGTGACAGAAAAGGGGGTATCCAAGTTGGAGTTGGGCGCGTGGTCTTATTCCAGCCCTGCGGCGATGGAATATACCCGCGCGTTGCGTTATCTCACCCGTGATAAACGGCAAACAGGCATGCTGTACATGATGCCTCTGTTTGGTGTGCTGACGCTTTATCAGTTGTGGAGAGGCGATGATTTCACCGCCTATTTCATGCTGTGCTTTAGCGCAATCGTGCTCTCTTCGCTCTTGGCTAATGATTATGGTTTCGATGGGCCATCGAATTGGGTCCACATGGTGGCGCCGGTTGCCCCACGCACCATCCTTCATGCGCGCCACCTCGCACACGTGACTATTCCTTTTCTTGGGTTCGTTCTGCTTGCCGTAGTGGTTCTTGTCTTTAGTGAGAACTTCACCTTGGGCTTGTTGTGCACAGCTGTGGCCGTAGGCGTGTTTATCTCTACGGCGGCGGTGGGCTTGGGCCTGACCGTGCTGAACCCTTATCCCTTGTCCGCTCCTGGGCAGAACCGGTGGAACGATAAGTCTGGCTATTCTGCTGGTGCTTTTCTCACTGCGTTTGTCGGCATGTTGTTGGTGTGGGTGCCCGCGCTTCCCGGCATTGTGATCTCTGTCCTCGCTTACGAGCGAGGTGGGTCGCTGTTGTTTGTCGCAATGATAGTTTCGCTGCTGGTTCCCGCTCTTGTCTACGCCGGTGTCTGGCGGTTCGCCGGAAACAGGGCACAAGAGCGGACGCCGGAAATCTATGCCACGGTGAATCGCTATGTGAGTTAGGGGGCAGGACAGATAGAAAAAGCTCCCTCTCCTACCAGTTCAAACCTTGAACTGGTAGGAGAGGGAGCTTCGTTTAAAGCGAAGAAGCTTTAGTTGGTCACCGGCTTGGCAGCGTGGCGGCCTTCGGAAACACCGCGGAGGTGAGCAACGCGGGAGGGCTCAATGTTGAGGGCGCGCAGCTCATCATCGGTCAGGGAGGCGTAGACGTTGTGAACAGTCTTCTGCTCATATGCCCAGTCCGGCTCCTCGTGGCCTACCGGCTTGTTACGGGCGGTCAGGGTGCGTACCTGGGAGAGCTTTGGCTGCAGAGCGTAAATGACCAAACCAAGGGCAATCAGGATTGCCAGGGCGAAGAGCCAAATCGTCTCCACGTGGCCCTTGTGGTTACCAAAGTTATAAGCAAGCAGGAACACGACGGACGTCCAACCAGCGATCTGTACGCCCGAGCGGCTGATGCGGGACCAGCCAAAACCTGCGGACGGGACGTCATCGGTGGATACGCCGTCGAAAACCTGCGATGCCGGCTTGTGGGAAGACACTTGCTCTCCTTTGCGTGTACATGCAGCTCACCCTGCTTAGAACTAATTGATTCGAGCGAGCGCACGAAAAATGCCAGTTATTCTGTGTAGTAGTTTAAATGATCCTGCCGATAACCGCGATTAAACACCCCCGACTATCGCTAGTGCAGCGCTCACGACTCTTGCTAGGGTTGACCGGCTAGGGTTGACAGGGTGAATACCCAACGCATTCTTATTCTCGGCTCTACTGGCTCGATTGGCACCCAGGCTCTGGACGTTATCGCGGATAACCCAGATAAGTTCACGGTCGTGGGTATCGCCGCCGGCGGTTCTAACCCACAGCTCGTCATCGAGCAGGCTCGTGCCCTCAACCTTTCGTTTGACCACGTGGCCGTCGCCAAGCCCGATGCGGCACGCACCGTTTCCGACGCCCTCGGTGGCACCGTGCTCTCGGGTCCAGACTCTGCCGAGGAGCTGGTCAAGGCGGTGGACGCCGATAAGGTCCTCAACGCGCTTGTGGGCTCCATGGGCTTGGCCTCCACCATCGCCACCTTGGAGAAGGGCGAACTATTGGCGTTGGCGAACAAAGAATCCCTCGTTGCCGGTGGTTCCATCGTGACCCGCTTGGCGGGGGAGGGCCAGATCATCCCGGTGGATTCCGAACATTCCGCCATGGCGCAGTGCCTGCGCGCAGGAAGCGGCGTGGAGCTTGAGCGCCTCGTACTCACCGCCTCCGGTGGTCCTTTCCGCGGGTGGGGACGCGAGGAGATGTGGGATGTCACCCCACAGCAGGCAGCACAGCACCCGACGTGGTCGATGGGGCAGATGAACACCCTGAATTCGGCGACTTTGGTGAATAAGGGGCTGGAGCTCATCGAGGCGACGCTGCTTTTCGACGTCCACCCGGACCTCATTGACGTCACCGTCCACCCCCAATCCATCGTGCATTCCATGGCCACCTTCACCGATGGCTGCACGATTGCACAATGCTCCCCGCCGTCGATGAAGCTCCCGATCTCCTTGGCACTGGACTGGCCGCACCGCGTGCCAGGCGCGCAGCCGGCGCTGGACTTTTCCACCGCGCATGAGTGGCGCTTCGAGCCGCTCGATGACGAAGCCTTCCCGGCCGTCCGCCTTGCCCGTGAGGTGGCCGCTGCCGGAGGCACCCACGCTGCCGTATATAACGCCGCGAACGAGGAGGCAGCAGCTGCTTTCCTGGCGGGCCGTATTCACTTCCCGGAAATTGTGGACGTGGTTAGCCACGTCGTGGGGCAGGCCTCAGAGTTTGCTGGTGTACCCTCTAGCGTCGATGATGTCCTCGCCGTGGAAGGTGAGGCCCGCCGTCGCGCTAATGCGATGGTGGATTCGCTCGCTCGTTAGAAAGCCCCCTAGTTTATGGCACATGTCCTCGGTATAGTCCTCTTCGCCTTGGGGATCGGCATCACCGTTGCCTTGCACGAGGCAGGCCACATGCTTACTGCCCGCGCTTTCGGTATGCGGGTGCGACGCTACTTTATTGGCTTTGGGCCGCGCGTCGCCTCTTTTAGGCGTGGCCACACCGAGTATGGCCTTGCAGCTTTTCCGGTAGGTGGCTTTTGCGATATCGCGGGCATGACGGCGCAGGATGAATTCCTCACGGAGGAAGAAGCGCCCTATGCCATGTACAAGAAGCCGGCGTGGCAGCGGATCATCGTGCTGGCCGGTGGTATCACAGTCAACCTGCTGTTGGGATTCATTATCCTGTTGATGATCGCAATGACCACGGGCTTGCCCAACCCAGACGCGGATGTTCGCCCGCGCGTAGGGGAGGTGTCCTGTGCCGCGAATCAGAATGCCGAGGGCGAATTAGAACCCTGCCAGGGGCTGGGCCCAGCCGGCGAAGCGGGTGTGGAACCAGGGGATATCGTTGTCGCGCTCAACGACGAAACGATGGACTCCTTCGCGCAGCTTCGCGATACCGTCATGAACTACCCCGGTGACACCGTCACCCTTACGGTCGAGCGGGATGGTGCACCGCGTGATTTCGATATCACGCTTGCAACAGTGACCCGGCTCAACGCGGAGGGGCAGCTGGTGAAGGTCGGCGCCATCGGCATGACCAACCAGATTATCGATATCAGGGAGACCTACTCCTTTGTCGACGCTATCCCGGCCACCGCTCGTTATTCGGGAAATGCCTTGAACGCCACCGTCCAGGGCATCGCCCAATTCCCGGCAAAGATTCCGGGTGTGGTGGCTTCTATCTTCGGGCAGGAGCGTGATGTCAACGGGCCCATGTCTGTGGTGGGTGCCTCCCGCGTGGGCGGCGAGCTGGTGGAGCGCAGTCTGTGGTCCTCCTTCTTTATGATGCTGGCCACCCTCAATTTCTTCCTCGCGCTGTTCAACCTCATTCCGCTTCCGCCTTTTGACGGCGGTCACATCGCCGTCATTTTCTACGAGAAGATTCGTGATGCCCTGCGCCGTCTTATGGGCAAGGAACCGAAGGGGCCGGCGGATTACACCAAGCTCATGCCGGTGACCTATGTGCTGGCTTTTGTTCTGATGGCGGTGGGTGCGCTCATCATGATTGCGGACGTGGTCAACCCAATTCGGCTGTTTGGCTAGTGATCTAGCTGCCTGCTCCCGCTGTCGTGCGCGGTGCTAGAGTAGGGGCGTTAAAACCCAATTAGCAAGGAGCACACATGTCGACCCCTATTGGTCTTGGTATTCCCGACGGCCCACCTCCCACCTTGGCGCCGCGCCGCAAGACGCGTCAGCTCATGGTTGGCCAGGTTGGCGTGGGCTCTGACCACCCCATCTCCGTGCAGTCGATGACCACGACGAAGACGCATGACGTCAACGCCACCCTTCAGCAGATTGCTCAGCTGACCGCCAGTGGCTGCGATATCGTTCGCGTGGCTTGTCCGAAGACGGTGGATGCGGAGGCTTTGCCGGCAATTGCGCAGAAGTCTCCGATCCCGGTGATTGCCGATATTCACTTCCAGCCCAAGTACATCTTCGCCGCCATCGATGCCGGCTGTGCCGCTGTCCGCGTCAACCCGGGCAACATCAAGGAATTTGATGGCCGCGTCAAGGAGGTAGCAAAGGCAGCCGGCGATGCTGGTATTCCGATTCGCATTGGCGTTAACGCAGGCTCCCTGGACAAGCGCATCATGGAAAAGTACGGCAAGGCTACCCCGGAGGCTCTCGTTGAGTCTGCACTGTGGGAGGCTGGCCTCTTCGAGGAGCACGGCTATGGCGATATCGCCATTTCCGTGAAGCACAATGACCCGGTCGTCATGGTGGAGGCCTACCGCCAGCTCGCCGCTCAGTGTGACTACCCACTGCACCTCGGTGTTACTGAGGCCGGCCCCGCATTCCAGGGCACCATCAAGTCTTCGGTCGCTTTCGGCGCCCTTCTTGCCGAAGGCATCGGTGACACCATCCGCGTGTCCTTGTCGGCGGATCCGGTCGAGGAGATCAAGGTCGGCGACCAGATTCTGCAGTCCCTCAACTTGCGCCCGCGCAAGCTGGAGATTGTCTCCTGCCCGTCCTGTGGTCGCGCACAGGTGGACGTCTACAAGCTGGCTAACGAGGTCACCGAGGGCCTCGACGGTATGGAGTTCCCGCTGCGCGTGGCCGTCATGGGCTGCGTGGTGAACGGTCCGGGCGAGGCCCGCGACGCTGACCTTGGCGTAGCTTCCGGTAACGGCAAGGGCCAGATCTTCGTTAAGGGTGAGGTCATCAAGACCGTTCCTGAATCCAAGATTGTGGAAACGCTCATCGAAGAGGCAATGCGTCTGGCAGAAGAGCAGGGCTTGGAAGCCGTGGAAGGCGCCAAGGCTGAGGTTCGCGTTACCAAGTAGTCCACCTGCGGTGTGGGGCGGCCGTCAGGCCGCCCTTGGCTGCTACGCTGCCCAATCATGAAGAAGTTCGTGGCGCTGCTCGGTGCGGCAAGCATCGCGGCGTCGTCCTTGGTGGGATGTACCCCCAAGCCGGTGTCCGCACGCCCAGTTGCTGAGCAATTCCTAGAAGACATGGAAACCCGCAACAATGAGGACTTGGCGCAGCTTGTTGATGACAGCACCACCGCCACGAACACTCTCGACGCAACCTTCGCGGGCCTGCAAGCAGAGGGCCTCGACGTTGAATTGACCGACGTTGAACAGGAGGAAGCCAAGGCGACTGCGCACTATTCAGTGACGTGGGCCCTGCCGCGCAATCGTTCCTTGCGCTATGACACGTCCATGGCCTTGACGCGCAAGGATAAGGATTGGACCGTGCGCTGGCAGCCCAGCATCATTCATCCCGATCTCGGCGCGCACCAGCATCTTGAGCTGCGTTCGATCGCGCCGAAGCGCGCAGGCGTTGTCTCCTCCGATGGGGTGGAACTCATGTCTCCGGGCTTGCAATACCGGCTCGTCGTCGACACCGACGCCGTCGACGATCCCCGCCCCGTCGCCGCGAAAGTATCCGGCGCGCTGAGCCAGGCGCACCGGGAGGATGATTCCTTCCCCGAAATTGATTCCGGAGAGCTTGCCAAGAATCTTGAAGAGGTTGATGGCGCTTATTCGGTCACCATGCTCAATGAGGCTCAGGCAGCGCGGCTGCGCCCAGTCCTGGAGAACCAGAAGGGGATTCGCTTTAACGAGGAACCGGCGCTCATTACGCGCGATACTGGTTTGGCCCCAGATATCCTCGCCCGCGTGCGTTCCCTGGTCTCCGAAGACGTAGACGGCAAGAATGGTTGGTCCGTCTCGGTAGTCAACGAGCACGGCGCCGCGCTTTCCGACGTCGAGTATCACGAACCCGAGGCAGCCCCTTCCGTCAAAGTTTCGCTGGACTACGACGTCCAGCGTGCCGCTCAAGAAGCGGTCAATCTGCGCCCCGAGTACGAGGCCATGATCGTGGCCATGCGCCCCTCGACGGGCGAGATACTTGCTGTGGCCCAAACTCCAGAAGCGGATAAGAAGGGCGATATTGCCCTCCAAGGACAGTTCCCTCCCGGATCGGTGTTTAAGATCATTACGGCCTCGGCGGGCGTCGACAAGCAAGGCCTTTCGCCAGACTCCATCGTGCCGTGCCCCGGAACCATGGACCTGTATGGGCGAACCGTGACCAACTACAACGGTTTCTCCCTCGGCTCTGTGCCGCTGCGCCAAGCCTTCGCGCAATCTTGTAACACCACCTTCGCGCAGATCTCGACGGACCTGCCGAAGGGAGAGCTGCGCGATGTGGGCAAGCAATATGGCTTAGGCATCGACTATGAGGTGCCGGGGCTGTCGACGCTTACCGGCTCCGTCCCCGAGGGCGAGACTCCTCTGGAGCGCACGGAAGCTGGCTATGGTCAGGGCCTGGACCTTGTGTCTCCCTTTGGCATGGCCCTTGTCTCTTCGACAGTTGCGGCAGGCAAGACCCCGACGCCAACGCTCATCGAGTCACGCGAAACCAAGGTTTCCGAGGAGGTCCCCGCGCCCAGCGAGGAAACCCTGGCTCACGTGCGTGACATGATGCGCCAAGTAGTGGCGAGCGGTACCGCCGCAGGAATGCAGGCCCAGGGGACCGTCTACGGCAAGACCGGTGAGGCGGAAATCAACGGCGGCTCGCACGCCTGGTTCACCGGATTCCGGGATGATGACATTGCGTTCGCAACACTCGTCGTTTTGGGTGGTGGCTCGACGATTTCGGTCAACATCACCGATAATTTCTTGCAGCGTCTGGACGCCCTCCGCGCGGAAGGCCACGGCGAGGTTGCTCCCGCACGAGAGCAGTAGCGCGCGCTCATAAGCGCGCCCATGGTGCTCTTTGTCGGGTACTGGGGAAGAGGGCTACCATGAGTAGTTATGACTAAGCGCGCGATGCTGAAACAAGAAAAAGATACCCCAATCCGCAAGGTACCGAAGGATATTGAGCGCCCCGAGTACGTGTGGAAGGACACGGTCCAGGAAGCTCAGGGCGAGCCATTCGTGCAGACCCCGGAGGTTATTGAGGCCATGCGTGAGGCCTCCCGGATTGCCGCCAACGCCCTTCAGGAGGCGGGAAAGGCTGTGGCTCCCGGTGTGACCACGGATGAGATTGACCGCGTTGCGCACGAGTACATGTGTGACCACGGCGCATACCCGTCGACGCTGGGATACCTGGGTTTCCCGAAATCCTGCTGTGTTTCCCTCAATGAGATTGTCTGCCACGGCATCCCGGATACCACGGTGATTGAGGACGGTGACATTGTCAATATCGATGTCACTGCGTTCAAGAATGGTGTCCACGGCGATACCAACGCTACTTTCCTTGCCGGCAACGTCACCGAGGAACACAAGTTGCTGGTAGAGCGCACCAAGGAAGCGATGATGCGCGGCATTAAGGCCGCTAAGCCGGGCCGTGAGATTAACGTCATCGGACGCGTCATCGAGTCTTATGCTCACCGTTTCGGCTACAACGTGGTCACTGACTTTACCGGGCACGGCGTAGGCCCTACTTTCCACAACGGGTTGGTTGTGCTGCACTACGATTCCATGACCTACCGAGACATCCTCGAGCCCGGAATGACCTTGACCATCGAGCCGATGATTAACCTGGGCTCGCTGGATTATGAGATTTGGGATAACGGCTGGACCGTCCAGAACACGGATGGAAAGTTCACCGCCCAGTTCGAGCACACCATCGTGATCACCGATGACGGCAACGAGATCCTCACCCTGCCGGATGAGGCCTAGCGTTTAAGCGCAGGCGTTTAAGCGCTAGGCGCCTAAACATTGCCAAAAAGAAACAAAGCCCTCCACCTCCCGTGCGGTACACGGTGGGGCGGAGGGCTTTGTACTGCCAGTAAAAGCGTGAACTAGAAAGAGACGTTCTTGATGGCCTGGCCAACGTAGTCCGGGATGTTGCCGGAGTACACAGCGTAGTTGTAGGCAGCAACAGCGGAGGAAACAGCAGCAGCGGCAACCATAGCGATGGTGCCACCACGCCAGAGGTCCAGCCACTGCGGAACCTGGGACGGGTTCTTGGTGGAGCCGAAGGCGTCAGCACCATTACCGGTGATGTTGCCGTCGGTCACGCCGCCCAGCTTGGAGGAAAGGGAGCCCTCGCCCTCAGAAGAGAGTGCGGAAGACATCTCGGAGGAAGTAGCATCCTTCTTGAGCTCCTCCTGAACCTGCGCGTCGGTCAGGCCGGAGCCCTCAACGGCCTCAGCGGCGGAAGCAACAGTGGTGCCAGCGAAGGCGACGGTGACGGCGGTTGCAGCAGCAACGGCGGCGGTGCGGAATTTACGCATCTTGAGAAAAGCCTTTCAAAAAGTGGGTTAGAAGGGGGAAGGGGAGAACTACATGCCGAACTTGAGGTAGTTCAGTGCCGGGCCAACCAGACCACCGGCGATGGTGATGATGGTGGCGACGATGCCGATGCCAGCCAAGGCCTGTGCCCACTTCGGCTCGGTGGAGATAGAAGAGTTCTGGCCGAAGATGTTCTGACCGTTGGCTTCCTTCTCAGCCTCGAGCGCCTTGCCCAGTGCGGAGGAGCCGCCTGCCTTCTGGGTGCCCTGCTGCTCACCAGCGGATGCGGAAGAGTTGGAAGTGGAATCGTTGCTGCTGCCCTCTGCAGCGGCAGCAACGGTGGTGCCGCCGAATGCAACAGCGAGAGCGGTAACACCGGCAATGGTGGCCTTGCGAATGCGCATAGTGTGAATCCTTTTAAACCTCGTAGGAACTGGAGTAACTATAGGGTGCCCCAAGTCACTTGAGCGATTCTAGCGTAAACATTGACAGGATTCACTGGAACGGCACCACTCTTAGATGTTTACTTGAGGCCGCCAAATCCCCCTGTCGGGCACACCACTGTAGCAATTCACTCAGCAATTATTAAGAGAGTTAGAGTATCTCCACAGTTCATCGGTGCCTAGGCATGCAAAAGCGCCCACCCCCACGATGCGAGGATGGGCGCTAATGAAGTGCGCTGAGTCAGTCAGCGTACCCGCAACTTAATTAGCGGCGGAAAATCGGGTCCAGCACGTGTGCCGGAACGATGTTGTTGTACACAGCGAAGTTGTAGGCAGCGAACAGGGCGCCTGCAATTGCGGTGCCGAGGGCAGCGTAGGTGCCGCCACGCCAGATCTCAGCCCACTGCGGGTTATCCTCGGCGCGCTTCTTGCCGAAGAGGTCCTCGCCGGTGACCTTCCTGTCCTTCTCGGTAGCGGTGCCCCACTTGGAGGACAGGGTCTCGTCGGAGTCGTCTTCCTTGACCTTGTCGTATGCGGAGGACAGGTTGGAAGAGGAGGTGTTCTCGGTCTCGTTGTCCTCTGCAGCGAAGGCAACGGAGGTGCCGGCGAAAGCAACGGAAGCGGCGGTTGCAGCGGCAACGGCAGCGGTGCGGAAGTTACGCATGAAATTTAAACCTTTCGGAAAAAGTGTGTAAGGGAGACGTCTTAGAAGGACGGGCCGTGGACGAAGAAGTTGTACACAACGCCGATGAAGCCAGCTACGGAAGCGATGGCGCTAGCGATGCCCAGGCCGTAGAAAGCCTTGGCCCAAGCCGGCTGGTCGCCGAGAGTGGTGCACTCTTCCTCGGTCTCGTCAGCATCGCAGTTCTCGTGCTTGGAGGAGCCGAAGATGGCGCGGCCGTCAGCCGCAGTGCCCTTGTTGTCGTTCTCATTAACGTAGAACCAGTCACCAATCTTGGAGGACAGGGAAGCCTCGGAGTTGGTGTTGTCCTCAGCGGAGGAGGAGCCGTTGTCGGTGGAAGCGGAAGAGTTGGTGTTCTCCTGAGCGGAGCCGTTGGCGTCCTCAGCGAAAGCGACGGTGGAGCCGCCGAAAGCAACAGCGAGAGCAGTAGCGCCGGCGATGGCTGCATTGCGGATACGCATATCAAAAGTCCTTAGAGTCGTACGTGCAAAGCCTCCAGAGTAGGAGGCTTTGATTTACAGGGATAGGGATTATTTTGGTATCCCCAAAACACACTGAGCCGGTAGAGAGTATCGGCTCGTTCCGGTGTCTGTAATTAACCTAGCCAACGGTCAGGCAAAATGCACGTCAGTTTGAGTCTTCTTTTAAGCCCTCACGGCTATCACCCCCAAAATGGGTGAAATTCTGAAAGGGTGCTGACAGATGTTGTTGGTGTTAAAAAGTGCTTGTAGTGCGATTCAGGGCTTTTGGTGAAATTAGTTTAATCGCAATGTGAAAAAGATCACTCAATCCGATGTAACTTTCACTCCTGCCACTCTAGTCCCAAAACTGCGTTTTCCACTACTTCTGGCAGTGCCGGGTGGATCCAGTATTGCGAGCGAGCGAACTCGCGTATATCAAGGTCGTAGACCATGGCAGTGATCAACTGCTGTATAAGAGTGGACGCTTGTGGGCCCATGATGTGGGCGCCGAGGAGCTTGCCGGTGGCACGATCGGCCACGAGCTTGCAGATGCCTGTTGAGTCTTCCATAGCCCATCCATAGGCAACGTCGCCAAAGTTCTGCACCTTCACCGTGACGTCATAGCCCTCTTCGCGGGCTTGTGCCTCAGTAAGTCCCACCGTCGCAATTTGCGGGTGGGTGAAAATGGCAGCGGGGATGTGCTCGTGCGGCATGGGACGGAGGTCTTCAGGATGCAACAGATTGTGCTGTACCGCTCGTTGCTCCGCATTGGCTACGTGCTTGAGCATGTAAGGAGAGGAGACATCGCCGAGCGCCCACACGCCCTCGCAGGTCGTGCGACCAAACTCGTCGACCTTGATGCGCCCGTCCTCGTGCATTTCAATACCGCTGGTAGAAAGATCCATCTGATCGCCGTTGGGCTGGCGGCCGGTGGCCACGAGGATGGCTTCCGCCTCCACGACATCACCGCTATCCAAGGTTAGGCGTACACCGTCTGCGGTTTCCTCTAGTGCTGTGGCGGTGCCAATGCGGACGTCGAAACGCTCGCGTGCGATGTCGTTGAACCGGGAGCTTAAGTCTTCGTCAAGGAACCGGAGGAACTTCTCCGAGCGGTTGACCACGGTCACTTCCGTCCCCAGGCCGTCGAAGACGTGGGCAAATTCCATGGCGATGTAGCCGCCACCGACCACGATGAGGCTACGCGGCTGCTTCTCAAGCCGCATGATGTCCTCGTTGGTGTGGACCGGCACGGAAGAGCTGGCATAGGGTTCGGGCAGTACAGGGCTTGAGCCGGTAGCAATAACAATATTGTCACCGGTGATGATGTCATCGCCCGCTTGCAGGGTTTTCGGTCCGATGAACCGAGCATGTTGATCAAAGACTGTAATATTCGGCGTTTCCTCGCCACGGCGGTACTCTTCGCCGCCGCGGGCGATCTGATCGATGCGGTTGTGGAATACGCGCTCGACAATGCCGTCCCAATCCACAGCATCCACGTGGGCGCTGAGCCCAAGACGGGTTGCCTCGCGCGCGGCGAGTGCCACGTCGGCAGCGTAGACGTACATCTTCGTTGGGATGCAGCCCACGTTGAGACAGGTTCCGCCGAAGGTTCCCTTTTCGATGATGGCGATGGATTTATCGTCGAACTCAGGGGAGGGGATTGAATTTCCCGACCCAGTGCCGATGATGACGAGGTCAAAGTGCTGTGCGGAAGTCATGCCGACCATTCTAGAGGCTGCCTAGCCGCAACCCGTGCAGGCCGAAAAGCGCGAGGTGGGCGAGTCTAATCCGTCTCAAGAGGGGCCACGGCGCGCAACCATTCCGCGGCGGTGGAGAATGCTTCCTGCAGCGGCTCGGGGCGGGAAAGAAAGAGATCGTGGCGCCCATTATTTACAACGTGGAGCGTGTAACGGGCGCTGAGCTCCTTGGCCCATCGCTGGCTCTGGCGTACGTCCACAACAACATCGGCGGTGTTAGAGGATTCGCTATAAGGCTGATTGAGTTCGGAGCGTCCTGAAGTCATGGTCAGCAGCGGGAGTCCCATGTTGATGCGGCCGGAATGGATCGCGTCGAAGCCATGGAAGACCGCTGCTACCCAGCCCAGGTATTTCGGGTGCCCGCCCAGTGGCTTGAGGCGACGGTCGAAATCCCAGTCGCCCTGCTCCTCGGCATGGATAGATTCCCCGTAGGCAGTGAGATCGCCTCCGGGAATCGGGAATTTTGGGGCGATGGCAGCGCCGGCATAGATGACGTGCTTGAGCACCTCATAAGTCTTATCCGCCGTTCCCATCATGGCCAACCAGGGGCTGTTGAAGACGACACCGGAGATGCGGGTGAAGTGTTCGCGGTCCTGGCGGCGAAGGCGATCAAGCCAGAGTGCGATGATGGTGCCGGCGGTGGAGTGGCCCATGATGACGACACGCTGGTTGGGGAGGGCGTCGAGAGCCGCGTTGAGGTCGGTGTCGTAATACTTCATATCGCTGATGTAATGCCAGGTTTGGCCGTCCCTCCGGGAGCGCCCGCACTTGCGCAAGTCGAGAGCATAAAAGGCATAGCCGAGCTCATAGAAATAGCGCGCTACGTGATCGTGGAAGAAGTAATCCGTCATGCCATGGACCCACACCAAGGCGGGGCGGTCATCGTGGGCATCCGTGTCGGGACAGTAGCGCACGAGCGTCGCGCACACATCGCCCTCGCCATCAGGGTCGGCGCCGAGTTCAAGGGTGGCGGCTTGGAAATCGGGCCCGAGGAGATCTGTTGACCATTCGAGTTCGTCATATGTCATGGAGCTCATGATAGGCCGTACAGCCAGGTGCGTCCGTCGGGGCGGAGCGCTAGCCACAGTTGTCCTGCACCACAAAAGGGGTAGTGGTTTCATATTCGGGCATTTATTTTCCCAGGAATGCCTATTTCTCATTTAGGGGCGTAAAGTGGAATTAATGCTTGACGGACCTCTCGTAGGGGAGGTCTGTATGCCGGTTTGCTTCCTAGCATCGTCGAGCGCTTTCTCACCGCGCCCTGTGTACCCACATGCGCAGGGCACTTGACCACAACGAATACATCGACTCAAAGAGGTAATAAGTACAGTGTCCTCCGATAAGAAGACAGCACAAGTAGTAGACGAGGTTGAGGTCGCACTCATTGGTGCAGGTATTATGAGCGCCACCCTCGGCGCCATGCTGCGTGAGCTCGAGCCCAGCTGGACGCAGATGGTCTTCGAGCGTTTGGACGGCCCTGCGCTTGAGTCCTCTTCCCCGTGGAACAATGCCGGTACCGGCCACTCCGCGCTGTGCGAGCTGAACTACACCCCAGAAAAGAACGGCCGCATTGATGTTTCCAAGGCTATGAATATCAATGAGAAGTTCCAGGTTTCTCGCCAGTTCTGGTCCCACCAGCTCAACAACGGCATCCTGACGGACCCGAAGGCCTTCATCAACCCGGTTCCGCATGTGTCCTTTGCACAGGGCTCCATCCAGGTGGATTACCTGAAGCGCCGCTTCGACGCGCTGAAGGATAACCACATGTTCCCGAACATGCAGTTCAGCGACGATGACGCCACCTTCCAGGAGAAGCTGCCCCTGATGTCCCAGGGCCGTGACTTCAACTCCCAGAAGGTTGCCATCTCGTGGACCGATGCGGGCACCGACGTCAGCTTTGGCGCCCTGGCTAAGCAGTTCTTCACTGCGGCTAAGGCTGCCGGCACCGAGATCCGTTATGGCCACGAGGTCGTTGATATCAAGCGTGAAGGTTCCAAGTGGCGCGTGGTGGCAAAGAACCTCCACACCGGTGACTACCAGGCTGTCCACGCCAAGTTTGTTTTCGTTGGTGCCGGCGGTTACGCACTCGACCTGTTGCGCAAGGCTGGTGTCCGTGAGGTTTCTGGTTTCGCCGGTTTCCCGGTTTCGGGCCTGTGGCTGCGCTCCAAGAACCCGGAGCTGGTCAAGCAGCACCACGCAAAGGTTTATGGCAAGGCTGCTGTGGGCGCTCCGCCGATGTCCGTGCCGCACCTGGACACCCGTGTCATCGACGGTGAAGAAGGCCTGCTGTTTGGTCCCTACGGCGGCTGGTCCCCGAAGTTCCTGAAGAAGGGCTCCTACCTGGACCTGTTCAAGTCCATCCGTCCGGACAACATCACCTCTTACCTGGGCGTGGCAGCACAGGAGTTTGGTCTGACCAAGTACCTGGTCACTGAGGTTCTCAAGGACTTCGATAAGCGCGTTGAAACCCTGAAGGAATACGTCCCGAGCGCTGACCCGGCTGATTGGGAGACTGTTATCGCCGGCCAGCGTGTCCAGGTGATTAAGCCAGCGGGTGCACCGCAGTTCGGCTCCTTGGAGTTCGGCACCACCCTCATCAACAACCCAGAAGGCAGCATCGCTGGTCTGCTTGGCGCTTCCCCGGGTGCTTCCATCACCCCAGCCATCATGATTGAGCTACTGGAGCGCTGCTTCGGTGAGAACATGATTCAGTGGGGCGACAAGATCCAGGAGATGATTCCTTCCTATGGAACTAAGCTGTCCAAGGACAAGAAGCTCTACAACGAGATGTGGGAGTACACGCAGAAGACTCTGCAGCTGGACACCAAGTAATCTCGCTCTTCGCCCCGTCGGCGATTCCCTCGCAGGTAATTCTCAGTAATTGGCAGGAAGCGTTCAGTGCACCGGAACGCTTCACCAAGGACAGCGCCCCATAATGATGGTGTGCGTTTGAGAGAGCGCATGCGAGAGAGATAGAGAGAACCCCAGCCACGCGGGGCGGTCGGCCTGAGAAACCGACCGGGAGCGTGGCAGTGAAAGATAGAGACGCACCGCCGCCCCGAGACTCCGTTTCCTTTCCTACGGAGACCTCGGGGCGGTGGTGTGTTTGCTTCTGTTTGCGCTCGTGGTTCTTAGGTTCCGCAGTAGGTGAGATAGCCTTCGGCACCGCCGGGCTGCTCATACTCCGGCGCAGCATCAAAAGGATGCGTGGTGGCGTGCAGAAGACGGGCGAACTCTTCGGCATCGCCCAGAGCGCTTTCGACCAGCCGCGGCCGAGGAATCACGCGCGGCACGGTTCGCTCGAGCAGCACAGCGTCGGGGCCACTTGCGCAGTAGGCATCAACGAAACGTCTATCCTTGAGGAGTTCATAGGCCGCCGCAGGCTCGCCCGCCGCGGCACTGACAAGGCTGTGGTTGGCTTGTGTGAGGTCCGGGGCGGCCTGCACGAGGGCAGCGTTGTAATCCTGGAAAAGCTCTTCGGGCATCTGTAGGCAGCGCTGTGCTTCCTGGTGACGCGCTCTCTCATAACGCTCGCCAAAGGTATCAATGGCCTCTTGAGCCCAGGTGAGGGCGGTGTCAGGGGAGTCGTCGATAAGCGGAAGCAGTGACTCCGCCAATCGCGCAAGGTTCCAGCTCAACATGTCGGGCTGGCGCCCAAAGCGGTAGCGTCCCTGCGTATCGATAGAGCTAAACCAGGTGTTGGGGTCATAGCTTTCCATGAACGCGCAGGGGCCATAGTCAATGGTTTCGCCCGATAACGTGGTGTTATCGGTGTTCATTACGCCGTGAATGAAGCCCAGCTGCATCCACCCGGCGACCGTCGCGGCTTGTGTCTCCACGACGCGCGTGAACAGCTCCCGGAAGTCGGCGCCGGGGTAGTGGCGTTCACTGGTGTAGGCGGCAAGGCGCTGCAGTAGCCCAGGCACCTGCGAGTGCGTGGCGAAGTGGAAGGAACCGACACGAATGTGGCTCGCGGCCACCCGCACGAGAACCCCTGCCTCTTCCACCATCTGGCGCTGGATGGGGCGACCGGTGGCGAGCACCGCCAGCGACCGAGTGGTGGGCACACCTAGGGCATGCATCGACTCGGAGAAGAGATACTCACGCAGCATTGAGCGCAGCGTGCCGCGCCCATCAGAGCCATAGCGTGAGTAGGGAGTCAGCCCCGTGCCCTTGGCATGCAGATCCCACAGGCCCGTGGGGTTGTGAGCGGCGGTGGGGCCGGTGACTTCGCCCAAGAGGAGGGCGCGGCCGTCACCCATTGCCGGGTTATACTGCCCGAACTGAAAGCCCGCGTAGGCCATCGCGTGCGGAGTGACTGCTCCACGGCCAAGGAGGAACTCTATTCCGTCCTCGCTGCGCAGCCAGTCTGGGTCGAGGCCGAGCTCGGCGGCTAGGTGCTCATTGAGCGCCACGATTCGTGGAGCTGGCTGTTCTTCCCCGCGGCTTGCCGTGACCATCTGTGGCAGGCGTTGGGCAAAATCATTGTGCAGCTCAAAAGGCAGGGGCTTTTTAGTCATCGCGGGACCCCAGGGTTCCGCGCACGCGAATGTGGACGTTGCCGCCAACCCAGAGCTCGTCCCCGTCATCGTCGATAAAGACGCGGCCATCGCGTCCTATTTGGCTGCCTTGTGCCGCGGTATAGCGGGCAGGAACGGCGCCCTTGGCACGGAGGAACTGGGCGGCTCCGCCATTGAAGGAACCGGTGACGGGGTCCTCGAATTGCCCGGTGATAGCGCGAACCTCGTATGCCGGCTCCGTATCCCCGGTGAGGCCGACCACGCCGACCTTGACGCCGGGGGTGGGTGTGGGGCGAAGCTTCCGCACGGTTTCAGCAGATTCGAGCTGGACCAAGCGCCAGCCAGGCCCGTTGTCCACCCAGCCGGAGTCAACCATGCTCTCTTCATCGATTCCGAGTACGGCGGCTGCTTCGGAGCGCTCGGCCTCACTGAGCTCCCCGTGGCGCAGTAAGGGCGGGGTAGCGAAGGCGAAACGGCCCTCTTCCTGGCGCACGGTTACTAACCCGACACCGCATTCCTGAATCAGGGTCCCGCTCTTTCCTAATAGCTCCGCCGCGACGCGCGCACTGCCCAGCGTGGGGTGACCGGCGAAGGGGAACTCTTCGTACGGGGTGAAGATTCGTACGCGGTAGTCCGCGCCAGGATCTGTAGGTGAGCACAGGAAGGTCGTCTCAGAGAAATTGGTCCAGTGTGCGATACGCTGCATTTCTTCGGTGCTCAAACCATCGGCATCCGCAACCACGGCGAGGGGATTACCGGTAAACGGCCCAGTGGCGAAGACATCTACTTCAAAGAATCGGTGCTGCATGAGGCCTAAGTCTAGTCGCACCGGCGGGTGGGGAGGTCTACGCTGGGCAGCATGAGCGAAGCACTTTTTAGCCGCGTCGAACCTATCCAGACCATGGCGGATGGGACCGTCAAACAGGTCAACCCTTTCTCCGGAACAGAGGTGTGGACGGTGCCGGGACGTGGAAACCGTCCGCTTGCGCATCCGGCGAAAGACCCGCAGCCGCTGGGGCCCGATGCCTTGACGCACAGCTGTGCTTTTTGCTCCGGGCGCATGTTGGATACCCCGCCGGAAAAGTCCCGCATCTTGGCCTCGGGGGAGATTCAACGCGGCCTTTTTCCCCACGAGCTGGATAACTCCCAGCCGCTGTTTCGCCGCGTTCCGAACCTTTTTGAAATCGTGTCTTATGACTATTGGCACGAGAACTATGGCTTCACCATGGACCCAGACCTGGCTCAGCACAAGGAGAAGTACGAAGGCGACGAGGCTGGGCGCCTGCACGTACTTAACGTGGTGCGCACCAAACTCAAGGCGGCGGGCAAGGATACCGCGCTGGACGACGATTCTCTGCTCGCTCTCGCCGATGGTTTCTTCGGCGGCGGACATGATGTCATTATCTCCTCACGGCACTTCGTGGATGGGGCCGTCGATGATAGTCAGCTAGCCTCCTCCGGCACGCTGAGCCCCGATGAGCACTTCCTGCTGACAACGTTC
Organism: Corynebacterium sp. HMSC062A03; assembly: GCF_001811145.1. Taxonomy (NCBI): domain Bacteria; kingdom Bacillati; phylum Actinomycetota; class Actinomycetes; order Mycobacteriales; family Corynebacteriaceae; genus Corynebacterium; species Corynebacterium sp. HMSC062A03. The sequence continues at coordinate 182,923 of NZ_KV803647.1, forward strand.
ACTGCGGAATCGACGCGCGAGCTCTACCAGCGCAACCGCTATGCCTCCTATGTCGCTGTATTTCAGAACTGGCTGGCACCGGCGGGCGCGTCCTTCGATCACTTGCATAAGCAGCTCGTCGCGATTGACGCCCTGGGCATGGCCGCTCACCAGGAAAATGCGATTCTGCGTGCGCACCCCAACATGTACAACGACTGGGCTGTGGGCTATGCGGCAAAGCGCAACCTCGTCATCGCAGAAAATGATTATGCGGTGCTCTTCGCCGGATTTGGCCACCGCTATCCCACACTGGAGATCTTCTCCAAGTCACCGCGCTGTGAACCGTGGGAACAGAACCCGGAGGAAGTACGTGGAATGTCGGATCTGATTCACGCGGCCCACGCCGCGGTGGGGCCGGACGTGGCCTGCAATGAAGAATGGCACCACCGTCCGCCCAGCGTGGACCTGCCTCAGCCGTGGCGCGTCATGCTCAAGCTCAGGGTATCGACCTTGGCTGGCTTTGAGGGCGGCACGAAGGTCTACATCAACACCATTGATCCGTGGGGTTTGCGTGATCGCGTCGTGGACGCCATGTTCCGCCTTCGCGAGCGCGGAAAGATTGCTTCCGGCATCTCTATCGCCACTGAGTGCGAGCTCAAGCGCAATAGTTTGCGCTATAACCCATTGGTTTGAATGGCCCCGCTTCGCCTGAGCCAGATAAATAGATAAATAGATAAATCGGCGGGCGTAGATAAATTGATAAATAGATAAATCAGACCACGAGCACCAGCTCGGTGCCGCGCAGTTCGGTGCTCATGCCCGACTCTTGGGCTACGCGGGCGGCATCCTCGAGAGTGGAGACGCTCTCGCCCTTGAGAGCGAGTACGCGAGCGAGCTCCCCCTTGTAGTGCTTGTTGAAGTGAGAGACCACCTTGCGGGAGCCATCCTCTTGCACTGACTCCACGCGCACGGTGGCGGCGTCCTTGAGCTTGCCCAGCTGCTGATAGGTGCCCGAGCGCATATCGATGAGGAACTCGTCAGCGTCGACAAGCGCGCGTAGCTCATCCGTGATCGCCGTACCCCACTGAGACTTCAGCGTCCGCCCGCCCAGCTTCGTGCCACCGGAAAGACGGTAGTGCGGGATAGAGTCATCGGCGCGCAGCAACCCAAAGAGCGCATCACCCACGGCTAGGTACTTGCGTGCTTCTGGAGGGAGGGTGGGGGCGTCGAGGGCGTCGTAGAGCACGCCGGTGAAACGCTCCAGCGCGGGCATGGTGGGGGAGGAAGCCAACTCGTGGTTGGACTCGGCTTCCCCACGCAACTTCTCAGAGAGCTTGAGCACGTCCAGCGCTTCATCGACGTCGAGGGACGACAACTCTGCAGCAATTTCTCGGCGGATCGGGTTCAGCGCGGGAAAGGAAAGCTCGTCCCAGTTCAGGGCCGCGCCGCTGCCGCCGTGTGCTTTGGTCTCAGAAGGAGGGAGGATGATCAGCATGGCTACATGCTAGCGATGTAGACTGAGCAACCATGATTACACGTCTTTCTGAGCTTTTCCTCCGCACTCTTCGTGAGGATCCGGCTGATGCCGAAGTCCCCAGCCACAAGCTTCTCGTTCGCGCAGGTTATGTGCGCCGTGTCGCGCCGGGTGTGTACACCTGGCTGCCACTGGGGCTGCGTGCCATGCGCAAGATTGAAGACGTTATCCGTCAGGAGATGAACGCCATCGGCGGCCAGGAGATGCTCTTCCCGGCGCTGCTGCCGCGCGAGCCTTATGAGGAGTCGAACCGCTGGACGGAATACGGCGATAATCTGTTCCGTCTGAAGGACCGCAAGGGTGCGGACATGCTGCTGGGCCCGACCCACGAGGAGATGTTCACCACCGCGGTGAAGGATATGTACTCCTCCTACAAGGACTTCCCGGTCACGCTGTACCAGATCCAGACGAAGTACCGCGATGAGGAGCGCCCGCGTGCGGGCGTGCTGCGCGGCCGCGAGTTCACCATGAAGGATTCCTATTCCTTCGACATGACGGATGAGGGGCTCGATGAGTCCTATGCCCGCCACCGCAAGGCCTACCAGAACATCTTTGACCGCCTAGAGATCGATTACGCGATTTGCAAGGCCACTTCTGGTGCGATGGGCGGTTCGGCCTCCGAGGAATTCCTTGCCGTGTCTGAGGTAGGCGAAGATACCTTCGTGCGCGCCACCGAGGGCGATTACGCTGCCAACGTGGAGGCCGTGGTCACTCAGGCTCCGGAGGAAATCCCCTTCGACGGCCTGCCGGAGGCACAGGAGCATGAGACTCCGAAATCCGAGACCATTGAGTCTCTGGTGGAGTGGGCTAAGGGCGCCGGCATTACTGTCGACGGCCGCGAAGTCACCGCCGCGGACACCCTCAAGTGCATGATGATCAAGGTGGCCGCCCCCGCAGCCACGGAAGAAGAGAAGGAATGGGAGCTGGCCGCCGTCCTCATTCCGGGCGACCGCGAGCTGGATGAAAAGCGCCTCGAGGCCTCGCTGGAGCCGGCCGAGTTTGAGCTCGCCGGTGAGGGGGATTTCAAGAAGAACTCCTTCCTGGTCAAGGGCTATGTCGGGCCGCGTGTCCTGAATGCCCACGACGTGAAGATTTATGCTGACCCGCGCGTGGTTTCTGGTACCTCCTGGATTACCGGTGCGGATGCCCCGCAGCGCCACGTCATCGGACTGGTGGCCGGCCGTGACTTCACTGTGGATGAGTTCATCGAGGCCGCCGAGGTCAAGGAAGGGGACCCGGCACCCAATGGTCAGGGCACTCTGACTCTGGAGCGCGGCATTGAGCTTGGCCACATTTTCCAGCTGGGCCGCAAGTACACCGAGGCTTTCGACGTACAGATTCTGGATGAGAACGGCAAGCGCGCCGTGCCGACCATGGGTTCCTACGGCATTGGTGTTACGCGCATGCTCGCCGTGCTGGCAGAGCAGCGCCACGATGAGAAGGGCCTCAACTGGCCGGTGGCCGTGGCCCCGTACCAGGTGCACGTGGCCGTAGCGAACAAGGACGCCGCTGCCCTGGAGGCAGGTCAGAAGCTGGTGGAGGATCTGGATCGCGCAGGCATCGAGGTGCTTTACGACGACCGCCCCAAAGTCTCCCCGGGCGTGAAGTTCAAGGATGCTGAGCTTTTGGGTATGCCGTTCATCGCCATCCTGGGCCGCGCTTTCGCTGATGGCATCATTGAGCTGCGCATCCGCGGCGGCGAGACTCGTGAAGTTCCCGCCGATCAGATCGTGGAGACCCTCACGGAACTCATCCGCGGCTAGGCAGCATGAAAGCGGTGCGATTGCGCCGCAACCGTGATAAGCCAGTGCTGCCACGGGGTTGCCGGTGCCGCCGTGATGGCCGCATTGGTCCACTTCAGCGTGTCGTTATGTGCGACCTCGTCGATGAATGCGCGCGCTGAGTCGGCGTCCTTTGGCAGGCTACCTGCCGGTGAATCGTATGCGGGCGCGGGCTGCGGCACGGGACCGAGCTTTTCCAGTTGCAGCTGAAGTTGCAGGATTCTGTCCTCGTGAATGCGCAGAAGCTCATCGACATGATCTTCTTGGTCGGGGGACACATAGGAGCGCGCGAAATCGAGGGCATAGACCTGCTGATATTCCCATTTTAGGAGCTCGACTCCGAGTTCACGGTCCTGTTCTGTGAGTTCGGGAGCGTCTGCCAGCTCCTCGTTCTTCCACGCGTTAAGCGCAATGGCTTGTGTCAGAACAAGGGCGCGGGATTCTTCAGGAACGTTGCTGATGTTCTCTTCGGAGAATGAGGAGGCGGCGTCAAACACGGCGGAGACGTCCGCGGAATCCTGCGGGGCAACGTCACGGTCGACCGCACAGGAGCGTGGAGTCTCTCCTTCCTCATCGCGTCCGCATAGTCGCTCGATTTCTTCATAGAGCTGCTCAGCTTGCTCTGCGCGCAAGGCAGCGGCATCCGCATCAAGTTCTTCCAAGGCGAGAGCATCCGCACTGGCGGTTTGAGCAAGCGAGGTGAGGGAGGGGTCCGCGTGGGGGCCAAAATAATCCACGATCGCGTCGGTGGCTTGGCAGCCGCCCATCCAGGGGGCAGCGCACACAAGCAGGGTGGGGACAACTACTCGGCGGTTCACGCGATAGACCCTACCCGGGTGACCTAGTCTAGAGCGCATGGCATTCCCAACACCCGCGCAACTAACCGAAATTCTGCAGCCTGTCGCCGCCGCACGCGGCCTCGACATCGAAGACGTGAAGACCACGCGAGCTGGTAAGAAATCTCAGGTCATCATTCGCATCGATGGCGATGAGCGCCCGAGCTCCGATCTCATAGAAGAACTATCGCAGGAGATTTCCGAGCTTTTCGATGCCCAAGAGGAAGCGGGCACCCTCAACTTTGGCGCGGGCTACACCTTGGAGGTGTCGACGCCAGGTGTGGACTTCCCGCTGAGCGCCCCGCGCCATTGGCGCCGCAACCAAGGAAGGCTGGTCGGATATGCGCTTGTCGAGGAACCTGGAACCACTCGCGTCGCGCGCATCGGCGCCCTGTCTGAGGACGAAGAATCCGTGGCGCTTATCACGACGGTGAAGAAGGAGGTGCGTTACCAGATCGAACGATTGGAAAACTTGAGCCGTGCAGTGGTAGAAATTGAATTTGCTCAGCCTTCAGCCATGGAGCTGGAGGCGGCTATGCAGACGTTCGACTTCGCCGAGCAGAACTCGGCAACCCGAGAGGACTAACAAGTGAATATTGACCTAGAGGCACTCCGCACGATTCAGCGCGAGCGCGGCGTCCCTGTGAAGGACCTGCTCGAAGCTATCGCGGGTGCCCTTTTGTATTCCTACCTGGACCACCGTGCAGAATCCGCTGAGACAAAGGCGGAAGGTACGAAGTCGCGCGTAGACATCGACGCCGACAGCGGCGCCGTCACTGTCATCGTGACCGAAAGTGATCCGGAGACCGGAGAGGTCATCAGCGAATACGACGACACCCCGGACAACTTTGGGCGCATCGGCGCGCAGGCGGTCCGCGATGCCATTCTGCGCAAGTTGCGCGAGAACGAGGCTGAGCGAACCTATGATTCCTATTCTGAGCTGACCGGAACGGTAGTGTCGGGCGTCGTCCAGCGCGATATCCACGCCAACAAGCGCGGCGTCGTTGTGGTGCAGTTGGGCACCGAACACGATTCCCAGGATGCTTTCCTGTTGCCTGCTGAGCAGCTGCCAGGGGAGAAGCTCGAGCACGGTGACCGCGTCAAGGCCTATGTCGTGGGCGTGAACCGCAACGGCGCTAAGGTGCAGATCACGCTGTCGCGTACTCACCCCGAGCTGGTTCGCGGTCTCTTTGAGCTGGAGGTCCCGGAGGTTGCCGACGGTGCGGTCGAGATTATCGCCATTGCCCGCGAGGCTGGCCACCGCTCCAAGATCTCCGTTCGCGGCCACGCCAAGGGCCTCAACGCCAAGGGTGCGTGTATCGGCCCGAAGGGTTCTCGTGTCAGCAACGTGATGCGTGAACTCGGTGGTGAGAAGATTGACATCATCGACTTCAACGAAGACCCAGCTGTTTACGTGGGCAATGCTCTCGCCCCGTCGAAGGTCGTGCGCGTAGAAATCCTCGACGAGGAAGCGCAGGTGGCCAAGGTAACCGTGCCGGATTACCAGCTTTCGCTCGCTATCGGCAAGGAAGGCCAGAACGCACGCCTCGCAGCACGCCTGACCGGATGGAAGATTGATATTCACTCCGACGCCGCTCGGGACTAGCTTTCCGAGCAGCCTGCGGTGGAATTAAAGGTTTGGCCTATTTTCGCGTAGACTAGACAACGGCCCACATGCAGGAATGCTGTGGCGTAGCAGCAATAGCGATATGACCTAAGGAGTTGGATGTCTCGAGGACAGCGTCTCCGCACCTGTATCGCTACGCGTCAAAAGCATCCCGACACGGAACTGCTGAGGGTTGTCGCCGATAAGGGTGATCCCACAGGATGCCGTGTTGTTCCGGATCCCGGCCGACGCCTTCCCGGAAGGGGAGCGTGGATAAGGCCTGATCTGGAAGCAGTAGAGCTGGCGGAGCGGACCCGTGCCTTCAGGCGCGCGCTCCGATTGTCCACAGACGTGGACACAGGTCACGTACGTGAGTACCTCGCTGCCACGCAGCAGGTGCAGTCGGCGGGCAACAGCCCGTGCGACCCAGAGTTAAAAAGGAAGACCGAACACTGATGAGCGCACAACCATGAAGCAGCATCAGCGATGAAAGTCCATAGCCATTAACTAGGGGTCAGGCCGTATTCCGCGGCCTTGGCTCCTAGAAAGATTAAAGAGGAGACAAGTGCCCGGAAAGCTACGTGTACACGAGTTGGCAAAGCAGCTCGGCGTAACCAGCAAGGAACTACTCGCCACGCTGAAGGAACAAGGCGAGTTCGTCAAGACCGCATCCTCGACCATCGAACCCCCGGTGATCAAGAAGATGCGCGCTCACTACGAAGCTAAGGGTGGCGAGGACAAGGCAGCGGAGAAGAACGCGCCAGCAGCCACCCCAGCTTCTGCTGCCAAGAAACCGGCAGAAAAGAAGCCTGCCGCCGCGGCAAAGCCAGGCCCGAAGCCAAGCGCTGCCCCCAAGCCGGGCGGTGCACCGAAGCCGGGCGGTGCACCGAAGCCGGGTGCCGCACCGAAGCCGGGTGCCGCACCGAAGCCTGGAGCACAGCGCAAGAACACCGAGAAGGGTGGCGAGCGCGCTGTCACTCCGCGCAGCATGCCGAAGCCTGGTGGCACCCGCCGCGTGGCTAATAACCCGTTCTCCACGGGTAGCTCCAGCGATCGTCCGAGCCCCGGACCTCGCCCAGGCGGCACCAAGGGACAGCGCTCCGCTGGCAAGCCCGGTGATAACCGTGGCGGCAAGGGCGGCGCACGCCCGCAGGGCGATGGCAACCGTAGCGGTGGACGTCGTCCTTCGCCGGCAATGATGCCTTCGCACCCGAACCCGGCCAGCATGCCGTCGAAGGCCGCTGGTAGTGGCGGCGGTGGTCGTGGTCGCGGCGGCCGCGGTGGCGGCCCCGGCCGCGGTGGTCCTGGCCACGGTGGTTTCCGTGGACGCGGCGGTCGTCGCGGTGGCACCGCTGGTGCATTCGGCCGTCCGGGTGGTGCGCCGCGTCGCGGTAAGAAGTCGAAGCGTCAGAAGCGCCATGAGTTTGAAGAGCAGCAGAAGCATGAGGTAGGCGGCGTACGTCTGCCTGACGGCGGCGGTAAGGTCGTGCGCCTGCGTCGCGGTGCTTCCCTGGCTGACTTCGCTGAGAAGATTGGTGCAGATCCTGCAGCATTGGTGCAGGCGCTGTTCAACCTCGGTGAGATGGTGACTGCTACGGCTTCTGTCTCCGAAGACACCCTGCAGCTGCTGGGTTCGGAGATTAATTACGAGGTCCAGGTCGTCTCCCCAGAGGATGAGGACCGCGAACTGCTCGAGTCTTTCGACCTGCAGTTCGGCGAGGACGAGGGTGACGAAGAGGCACTTGAGAAGCGCCCGCCAGTGGTTACTGTGATGGGTCACGTCGACCACGGTAAGACTCGCCTTCTGGACACCATTCGTAAGACCAACGAGGGGGCCGGCGAGGCCGGTGGCATTACCCAGGGCATCGGCGCCTACCAAACTACGGTGGACCTGGAGGATGGTCCTCGCACCATCACCTTCCTGGATACCCCGGGTCACGAGGCCTTCACCGCCATGCGTGCCCGCGGTGCTAAGTCCACCGACTTGGCCATCCTGGTCGTTGCCGCCGATGACGGCGTGATGCCGCAGACCATCGAGGCAATCAACCACGCGAAGGCAGCAGACATCCCTGTGGTTGTCGCAGTCAACAAGATTGATAAGCCGGAGGCTTCCCCGGACAAGATCCGTGGTCAGCTCACTGAATACGGACTGGTTCCGGAAGAGTACGGTGGCGACACGATGTTCGTGGATATCTCCGCGAAGAACAACATCAACATTGATGATCTGCTTGAAGCCGTCATCCTGACAGCGGACGCTGCCTTGGAGCTCACCGCTAACCCGGACATGGATGCACAGGGCTCTGCCATCGAGGCCCACCTCGACCGCGGCCGCGGTCCGGTGGCTACGGTCATCATCCAGCGCGGTACGCTGCGCATTGGTGATTCCATCGTGGTTGGTGATGCACACGGACGTGTGCGCCGCATGCTCGATGAATTCGGTCACGATGTGGAAGAGGCCGGCCCGTCCCGCCCGGTCCAGGTGCAGGGGCTCAATGGTGTGCCAGGCGCCGGCGACAACCTCCTAGTTGTTGAGGATGACCGCGTGGCACGCCAGATTGCTGCACAGCGCGATGCCCGCAAGCGTTCTGCTCTGCAGGCGAAGGCTCGCAAGCGCGTCTCCCTCGAGGACCTGGATGCAGTGCTCAAGGAAACCTCGACGCTCAACCTCATCCTCAAGGGCGACAACGCAGGTTCCGTGGAGGCCCTCGAAGATGCCCTGTTGGACATTGAGATCGACGACGAGGTACAGCTCAACATCATCGACCGTGGTGTGGGTGCGGTGACGCAGACCAACGTCTCCCTGGCTGCGGCTTCGGACGCCATCATCATCGCTTTCAACGTCCGCGCTGAGGGCAAGGCCACCGAGGAAGCCAACGCTGAGGGCGTCGATATCCGCTACTACACGGTGATCTACCGCGCCATCGAAGAGGTTGAGGCAGCTCTGAAGGGCATGCTCAAGCCCATCTACGAGGAGCGAGACACCGGTGCGGCAGAAATCCGCGCGCTGTTCAAGTCCTCCGCCGTTGGCACCATCGCCGGTTGTATGGTCACGGAGGGCAAGGTCAAGCGCAATGGCAAGGTGCGCCTGGTCCGCGACGGAAACGTCATTACCTCCGATGCCAAGATCGAGTCCCTGCGTCACGAGAAGGATGACGCAAACGAGATCAACGCCGGCTACGAGTGCGGTATGGTTCTGTCCTACCCGGATATTCAGGTAGGCGATATCATCCAGGCCTACGAAGAGGTCGAGGTCCCGCGCGACTAAGCGCAGGAAACCTCAGGTAGTGAAGCCCAGCCAGGAAAGATTCTGGCTGGGCTTTCCTCATTTCAGCCGAAAGGTGCAGAATCGGTATCCTAGACTAGTTGCCAGTAACCGTACGTAAAGGAGCTTCACTATGGTTGATCACGCACGCGCCGCACGCATGGCAAAGCGCATTCAGACAATCGTTGCCAGCGCAATTGAGCGCCAAATCAAGGATCGCCGCCTTGAGCTGGTGACAATCACGGATGCCCGGGTCACGGGTGATCTCCACGATGCCACCGTGTTCTACACGGTGCGTGGTACGGATATCGAGACCGAGCCAGATTATGATCAAGCGGCCGAAGCCCTCACCAGGGCCAAGGGGCAATTGCGCAAGATTGTGGGTGATGAGCTCTCCGTTCGCTTTACACCGACGCTGTCTTTTGAGCTTGATACCGTCCCCGAGGCTTCCGCGCACATGGAGGAACTGCTCGCCCGCGCCCGTGCACGCGATGCGGAGTTAGCGAAGCTGAAGGAAGGTGCACAGCCCGCAGGCGACGCGAACCCGTACAAGACCTCGGATGAGGAAGAGGACTAAGTGTCGCGAACCAATTACGAAGCCGCAGTGGATGCGCTGGTGCAAGCCAGCAGCATTTGCATCATCACGCACTTGCGCCCAGACGCCGACGCGGTCGGCTCGGCAGCCGCCCTTACCCTGGCGCTCCGCCAGCGCGGGAAACAAACCCGCACCGTGATTGGCCAACGCCGTGACATTTCAGCCAACCTGTTTTCCATCCCCACGGTGGATGAGATTGAGTTGGTGGATGAGCTTCCACAAGGATATGACCTCTATGTCACTGTGGACTGCGGCTCGATAGATCGGACGGGTTCGGTGGCCCGGGAGATCGAAGACATGGCCGCCGTGGGCCGCGTCCTGTGCATCGACCACCACGCCTCCAACGATGGTTTTGGAGCCATCAATGTGGTGGATCCGGTATGTGAGTCCACCACGGTGGTGCTGCTGGACATTCTGGACAGGCTGTCCATCCAGATCGATCGCGTCATCGCGCATTGCCTGTACGCGGGCCTAGTCACCGATACCGGTAATTTCCGGTGGGGGCGCCCAGCCATGCATGATATCGCTGCGCGCCTGATGCTCTATGGTCTCGACACCAAGCAGATTGCGCTGGAACTCATGGATTCCAGCACGGCCGATGACCTGCAGATGATTGGACGCGTGCTCTCAGGCCTCAGGATTGAGGAAGCAGGGGAGCACCGCCTCGCTGTTCTCTTCGTCCCGCATGAGGAGGTCAGCACCCACGCCGATTCCGCGATTGAATCTTTCGTCGATTATGTCCGGGCCTTGAAAGGCACTGACATCGGAGTGGTCTTCAAGGAACAGGCGCCCGAAATGTGGGCGGTGTCCTTGCGCTCCTCCGCCGTCAACTGTGCGGAAGTGGCCCTCACCTTCGGCGGCGGCGGGCATATTCCAGCCGCAGGTTATACTGCGCACGGAAGGCCCGAAGAGGTTATAGCACAGCTGGTAGGTGCGTTGTCCTAGATGGCTTCCGAGCAACCAGTGAAGGTTTCTGCCGCTGAGGTCTTCCGCCTCGCCGTCCCCGCTCTGGGCGTTCTGGCGGCCATGCCGCTGTATCTATTGCTGGATACCGCGGTCGTAGGCCGTTTAGGGGCGGAGGATCTGGCCTCGCTTGGCGCAGCGGCCACACTCCATTCGGTGGTTACCACCCAATTAACCTTTCTGTCTTATGGCACGACCGCGCGTGCATCACGGCTGTTCGGCGCGGGGAAGCGCGAGGAGGCCGTCGCCGAGGGCGTGCAGGCAACGTGGGTTGCCGTGGGTGTTGGGCTGGTGCTCGCCGTCATCATGTGGCTCTTTGCCGGCGTCTTTGCCACCTGGTTGACAGGTAACCCGGATACTGCGCGAGGGACTGCACAGTGGTTGCGGATTGCCGCCGTCGCTATTCCTTTTACCCTCATCAACATGGCCGGCAACGGCTGGATGCGCGGTGTTCACAACACCCGCAAGCCCCTTTACTTCACCCTTGCAGGTATGGTTCCCGGCGCCATCGCGGTGCCTATTTTCGTGCACTTCTGGGGTCTACCGGGCTCCGCTCTGGCCACGGTGCTGGGCATGGGGATCATCGCGGCGTTCTTCGTGGCGGAGCTGCGCCGCGAGCATACCGGCTCGTGGGAGATTCGCTGGAGCGTGGTTCGTCGGCAGCTCGTGCTGGGGCGTGACCTCATCGTGCGTTCGCTGAGCTTCCAAGTGGCGTTTCTGTCAGCGGCGGCCGTGGCCTCACGTATCGGCACTGCGCAGCTCGCCGCGCATCAAATCATGATGCAGATGTGGAACTTCCTATCCCTCGTTCTGGATTCCCTCGCGATCGCTGCCCAAGCCTTGACCGGCGCGGCATTGGGAGCGGGCTCAGCGCGCTATGCCCGCACGGTAGGAACCAAGGTGACGCTCTACTCGACGTCCTTCTCCCTCGCACTGGCAGCGGTATTGGGCCTTGGCTCCGCCTTTATCCCACGGATATTCACCACGAGCCCGGAGGTCCTAGAGGTCATCTCCGGCCCCTGGTGGGTTATGACTTTCCTCGTCATTATCGGCGGCGTTGTCTTCGCTTTGGACGGCGTCCTTCTGGGTGCTGGGGACGCAGCCTTTCTCCGCACGCTGACCCTCGCGTCAGTGCTTCTCGGCTTCCTGCCCGGGGTCTGGTTGGCCTTTGTTTTCGGCACCGGCCTGACCGGGGTGTGGGGCGGTATTGCCGCATTCATCCTCATCCGCATGGTGGGCGTGGTTGGGCGCTTTTACTCCATGCGGTGGGCACGGGTCTAAGCCTGTGGTACAAGTAGAAGGACTGTTCGTGCGAAGGAGGCGCTATGACCACTCTGTGGGCCGTCTCTGATCTCCATGCAGCGGTACGCGTGAACGGGGACCGCATTGATGAACTTGTCCCGCCGAATCCCAACGATTGGTTGATTGTTGCGGGAGACGTCGCCGAACGCATTGATCTGGTGATTAACACCCTGGCGCGCCTAAAGAACCGCTACGCTACGGTCATTTGGGCACCTGGCAACCATGAGCTTTTTTCTCGGTCACAGGACGTTTACCAGGGACGCTCGAAATACGATCGCCTCGTTGAAGGCTGCCGGGAAATCGGCGTGATTACCCCAGAGGATCCGTTTCCGGTATTCGGAGGCGTCACCGTGGTCCCGCTGTTTACGCTCTACGATTACAGCTTCCGTCCACCAGGCACCACGGTGGAACAGGCGCTTGCGAGTGCGAAGGAGAAGCAGATCGTCATGACCGATGAATTTGCCATCGCCCCCTTCGTCGATGTGCGCGCGTGGTGCTGGGACCGCCTGGCTTATTCGATCAAGCGGCTGTCACGGGTCGAGGGCGAAACGGTTCTTATCAACCACTGGCCGCTGGTACAGGAGCCGACTCTCTACTTGCGTTGGCCCGAAGTGGCCTTGTGGTGCGGCACCCGCCACACGCGCTCCTGGCCGCGGCGCTATAACGCTAAGGCTGTGATCTATGGCCACCTCCACATGCCTAATCGCGCCAACATCGATGGGGTAGACCACATCGAGGTGTCCCTGGGCTATCCGCGTGAGTGGCAGGCGCACGGTGGTCTTCAGCCGTGGCCGTACCCAGTGCTTACCATCGACGAGAAGACAGGGAGGGCCGAGCATGCTTGAACCTTCTCTCTTCCCGGAATCAGCTCGTTTTTGCTATGTGCGCACGGATGAGTCGATGACCAATCTTCTCAATTATCATCATCTCTCCCCGGAAGAGCGCTCCGTGGTCTCCCAAGCCGTGGACGTGCGCAAATCCGAGTTCGGGGATGCGCGCTGGTGCGCCCACCAGGCCTTGAAGGAGCTCAACTACATGGGAGACGAGCCGATTCTGCGCGGCGAGCGCGGCATGCCGCTGTGGCCGGAGGGCTATACCGGATCGATGACGCACACCGAAGGTTTGCGCGCAGCCGTGGCAGCTCCTGCCACGCACGTGCGCTCCATGGGGCTCGACGCCGAACCAGCGGAGCCCCTGCCGGAACACGTGCTGACGATGATCGCTCGGCCGGGGGAGATGCCGCAGTTGGCTCAGTTGCAAGCGGCGGGTATTTCCTGTCCGGACCGCCTGTTGTTCTGCGCCAAGGAGGCCACCTACAAGACGTGGTTCCCCATGACCCGGCGCTGGCTGGATTTTGACCAAGCCGAAATCGATTTACGCCTCGATGGCACTCTGGTGTCCTACCTCTTGGCGCGGCCGACCCCAGTGCCTTTCATCACTGGGCACTGGATCATCCGAGATGGCTATGTCATCGTCGCCACCGCTGTCCCTGCGCTCAACTTTGACCGCTAAATCAGGCAGTTATAGCGTCGAGGGGCGCGCGACGAAAACCGTGGCTAAGCGCTTTCCTTTTTCCTTGATCAAGGCAATCGACCGTCCCTGCGGGTCGACGGCCGCGTACGTGCCTTTCAACCCACGCGGCTCCAGCCACTTACCCATGGCCAAAGCTTGGGCCTCATCATCGGTGACGTCCACAACCGGATAGCTGCGAGCGAGCGCCTCGTCGAGGCTTAAGGACAACTCCGGGGAGTCTTCGAGGGCGTCGAGAGGGAGGGCGTCGTCAAGCGTGAAAGGGCCCACTTCCGTGCGGCGCAGCGCGGTAAGGTGTCCGCCGACGCCGAGGGCCTCGCCCAAATCCCGAGCCAACGAGCGGATATAGGTTCCCGAAGAACACGCCACTGAGACGTCGAGGTCGATGAACTCACCCTCGCGGCGCGTAGCGAGAATATCGAAGCGGCTGACCGTTACTGGCCGAGCCGGAAGCTCGACCTCTTCACCTGACCGCACCCTTTCATGCGCGCGCTTGCCATCCACTTTGATGGCGGAGACCGCTGCTGGGCGCTGCATAATATCGCCGGTCAAGGCAGCAATTTCTCGCGCAATGGCGGAATCCTCCACTGCGGTTGCCGGTTTGCCCCACGTTGCTTCCCCCTCCGCGTCGTCGGTGTGGGTTGCCATGCCAAGACGAATCGTTGCGTCATAGGCCTTGGTGGAGGCCACCATGTGGGCAAGAAACTTGGTGCCGCGCTCGATGCCTACGACGAGCACTCCAGTAGCCATCGGATCAAGCGTGCCTGCGTGCCCCACCTTGCGGGTGCGGAAGAAGCGGCGCAGTTTTCCCACGACGTCGTGCGAGGTCATGCCGGCGGGTTTGTCGACGACCACGAGGCCGGAACGTTCGAGCGGATCAGTCATGCCCTGCAGTCTAGGGCACCGGCCGCAGTGGGATAGCATGGTGCCCGTGGATATTTGGTACGGAATCGATAGCATCCCCACTGACCTTGGCCCGACCTCGGTGACAATTGGTGTCTTCGACGGCCTGCACCGCGGGCACCAACAGCTCGTGAGGAAGGCCGTTGAGCACGCACACAGACATGGACAGCGCGCGGTCATGGTGACCTTCGATCCGCACCCAGTCTCCGTATTCTTGCCGGAGCGCGCTCCTCTCTCCGTGATTACTTTCGAGCGCCGCATGCAGCTGGCGGAAGAAATGGGCATCGAGGCCGTGCTCGTCATCGACTTCACCGAAGAACTCCGGGGCGTCGAGCCGCGCGACTATGTGACGGATCTCCTGGTGGAGCGTTTGCACACAGAGCACGTCGTGGTGGGGGAGAACTTCACCTTTGGCGCGGGCGCGTCCGGCACCGCGGAGGCGCTGGCGGAATTCGGCGCCGAGCTCGGCTTCGACGTTGACATCGTGCCCTTGCTTGACGACGACGGTGAGCGCATCTGCTCCACCAACATCCGCGCCGCTCTTGCCAAGGGCGATATTGCGCGCGCGAATTGGGCGCTGGGGCGTCATTTCACGGTGACTGGGCCCGTTGTGCGTGGTGCAGGACGTGGTGGAAAGGAGCTTGGTTTCCCAACCGCCAACCAGTATTTCCCGGAATCCGTCGCCATTCCAGCCGATGGCGTCTACGCGGGCTGGTTCGTGGTTGAGCCCACCGGCGCCCCTCTGGAAGGTGACATGGAGCCCGGCGTTCCCTATCCCGCAGCCATTTCGGTAGGCACCAACCCTACCTTTGGTGACGAGGAGCGTTCGGTGGAGTCCTTCGTGCTGGACCGCGACGCTGACCTCTACGGCCACGAAGCCACCGTGCATTTCGTCGACCACGTGCGTGACATGGAAAAATTCAACTCCGTGGAGGAACTCCTGACAGCTATGGAACGTGACGTTGCCCGAGTTCGTGAAATTCTTGCCCGCGAGGTTTAAATGAAGATCATCCTCGACCTTGATACCGGAATTGATGACGCCCTTGCGCTCGCCTATGCTTTAGCGCACCCCGATCTCGAGCTGATCGGGGTTACGGGTACCTATGGAAACGTTCCGGTGGCGTTGGGCGTGCGTAACTCGCTGGCGTTGCTCGAGCTTCTCGACGCCGAGGATGTCCCCGTCTTCATCGGTCCGACGCGGCCGGGCTTTAGCGTTGCTCCCATTTCTGCTTTCATCCATGGCCGCAATGGCCTTGGGGAAGTACTTCTGCCTCCGCCGCGCCGCAAGGCATACGAGGACGCAGTGGGCTTTCTTATCCGTTCGGTCCGTGAGCATGGCGAGGATCTGGTTATCGTGCCGACGGGGCCGTCGACAAGCATTGCAGCCGCCATGCGCAAAGACCCGGACTTTGCCCGCAACGCCCGCATCGTGATGATGGGTGGGGCGCTGACCGTACCCGGGAACGTCACTCCTTATGCCGAGGCCAACGTTTTCCAAGATCCCCAAGCCACGGACTATGTATTCCGCCATGCTCAGGACCTCACGATGGTGGGGCTCGATGTCACGCTGCGCGCGTTGCTCACCAGGGAGCACACGAAGCAATGGCGCGGTACACCCACTGGTCGTATCTATGCAGACATCGTGGACTACTACATTCGCGCCTATAAGACGACCTCTCCGCACCTTGGCGGTTGCGGGCTCCACGACCCTTTAGCGGTAGCTGTGGCTGCCGATCCCTCGCTGGTCACCTGCCTCGACCTCAATCTGCGGTGTGAGGATAGTGGCCGCACAATCGGTGACCCGGAGCGTTTGGATAACCCCACCACCCGCGTGGCCGTTGCGGTGGATGACGCGCGCTTTGTTGATGATTTGATGTCGAAGCTCGGTAGCCTCTATACTTCTACTTCGGCTTGCTGACTGCGGTCCACAGTAGTCACGGGCAGCGCCTCATGGCGCAACATTTCATGTGGACTGAAATACAATAGGAGATTTTTTCATGGCTTTGAGCACCGAGAAGAAGGCTGAAATCCTCAAGGAGTACGGCCTGCACGAGACCGATACCGGTTCCCCGGAGGCACAGGTTGCGCTGCTGACTTCCCGCATCAACAACCTGACCGAGCACCTCAAGGATCACAAGCACGATCACCACTCCCGTCGTGGTCTGCTGCTCATGGTTGGTCGCCGTCGTGGCCTGCTGAAGTACCTGGCTGCTAACGACGTTGACCGTTACCGCGACCTGATTTCTCGCCTGGGTCTGCGCCGCTAAGCGCTTAACTTTTGGCCCCCGCACCTTGTGTGCGGGGGTTTTCTGATCTCATCTGCTAAAATTCTTGGGCGTTGTCAGAAAACATCGAAGAAGAGGCGGCACCGAAGATCGCCATGACAGCTCCAAGGAGAGTTATATCCATGAGCGCTAAGAACGCTAAAAAGCAACCGAACAATTCCGTCGAGTTTCTTATCGACGACGATTACGGCATCACCGAGGCCATCGCCACCCTGGACAACGGCGATTTCGGCACTCGCACCATCCGTTTTGAGACGGGCCAGCTGGCTCGCCAGGCCGGTGGCTCCGTGACCACTTACCTGGACGAGGACACCATGCTGCTGTCCACGACCACCGCTTCTAACCAGCCGCGCGAAGGCTTCGACTTCTTCCCGCTGACCGTGGACGTCGAGGAGCGCATGTATGCCGCGGGTAAAATCCCGGGTTCCTTCTTCCGCCGCGAGGGGCGCCCTTCCACCGAAGCTATCCTGGCCTGCCGCCTCATCGACCGCCCGCTGCGCCCAACCTTCGTGAAGGGCTTGCGCAACGAGGTTCAGGTTGTTGTCACGGTCCTCTCCATGGACCCGGAGGAGTACTACGATGTCGTTGCCATCAACGGCGCTTCCGCCTCCACCCAGCTCTCTGGCCTGCCGGTATCCGGCCCGGTGGGCGGCGTGCGCATGGCACTGATTGCTGATGATAAGCACCCGAAGGGCCAGTGGGTGGCCTTCCCGAATAACGAGCAGCACGAGCGTGCCCTCTTCGAGATGGTCGTTGCCGGCCGCATCGTGAAGAAGGGCCGCAAGGACGACGTAGCCATCATGATGGTCGAGGCCGGCGCTGGTGTGAACGTAGCCGAGCGCATCAAGGAAGGCGCACCGGCTCCGCAGGAGTCCACCGTGGCTGAGGGCTTGGAGGCTGCGAAGCCTTTCATCAAGTCCCTGTGTGAAGCGCAGGCAGGTCTGGCGGAGCGTGCAGCTAAGGAGACACAGGAGTTCCCGCTCTTCCCGCCCTACGGTGATGATGTTTACGCGGCCGTCGAAAAGGCAGCCTCCAAGAAGTTGGAGAAGCTCCTCACTATCCCGGGTAAGCAGGACCGCGACGACGCCACTAATGAGTACATGGAGCAGGTCGAGGCTAAGCTCATCGAAGACTTTGATGACCTCGACGAGACCGATGCATCCAAGCAGATCCGCAACGCCTTCAACGCCGTGATGAAGGACATCGTGCGCACCAAGATCCTCACCGAGGGCTTCCGGATCGATGGCCGTGGTGTGACCGATATCCGTGACCTCGGCGTGGAGGTTGATCTGATCCCGCGTGCACACGGCTCCTCTCTCTTCGAGCGTGGCGAGACCCAGATCCTGGGTGTGACCACCCTGGACATGCTGAAGATGGAGCAGCAGATCGATTCTTTGACCCCAGTGGAGTCCAAGCGCTACATGCACCACTACAACTTCCCGCCGTACTCCACCGGCGAGACCGGCCGCGTAGGTTCCCCGAAGCGCCGCGAGATTGGTCACGGTGCGCTGGCTGAGCGCGCGTTGCTGCCGGTGATCCCGTCCCGTGAGGACTACCCCTACGCCATTCGCCAGGTGTCTGAGGCCCTTGGTTCCAACGGTTCTACCTCCATGGGCTCCGTCTGTGCGTCCACCCTGTCCCTCTACAACGCGGGCGTTCCGCTGAAGGCTCCGGTGGCGGGTATCGCCATGGGTTTGGTCTCGGGCGAAGTCAACGGCAAGGAAAAGTTCGTGGCGCTGACCGATATTCTCGGCGCTGAGGATGCCTTCGGCGATATGGACTTCAAGGTTGCCGGTACATCCGAGTTCATCACCGCCCTGCAGCTGGATACCAAGCTGGATGGCATTCCTTCGCACGTGCTTGCCGACGCCCTCGAACAGGCCCGCGACGCCCGTGCCGCCATCCTCGACACGATGTCTGAGGTCATCGAGGGTCCAGACGAGATGTCTGGCCTGGCTCCGCGCATTACCTCGGTGACTATCCCGGTGAACAAGATTGGTGAGCTCATTGGTCCGAAGGGCAAGACTATCAACGCCATTACTGAGGAAACTGGCGCCGATGTCTCCATCGAGGAAGACGGCACTGTGTATATCTCTGCCGCTACCGGTGAAGCAGCTGACGCTGCGATCGACCGCGTGAATAGCATCGCTAACCCGCAGCTGCCGAAGGTGGGTGAGCGTTTCCTTGGCACCGTGGTGAAGACCGTGGCTTTTGGTGCCTTCGTTTCCCTGACTCCGGGTCGTGACGGCCTCGTACACATCTCGAAGCTCGGTGGCGACGAGCGCATTGAGAAGGTCGAGGACGTCGTCAATGTTGGCGATAAGATTCAGGTCGAAATTGCCGACATTGATAATCGCGGCAAAATCTCCCTGGTTCCGGTTGAGGAGGACTAATCCTCGGACTAGCTAGGACCACTAGGACCTCCTAGATCAAGGGCCCTGTAACCCAGAAATTAGCTGGGGACAGGGCCCTTATCGTTTCACCACACGTCAAACCTGGAAGTCGAGAACTAGGCGTTTAGGGTCCTCCAGGAAAGTCACTGAGTACGGTGTCTTCTTCTGTAGTCCAATGATCAATTGGGTTTGTGCCTCGAATGAGGTCGTGTATACGACTTCGCTCACCACACCAGTACCGGGAGTAGTTCCTGGCTTCATATACCTTTCTTCGAGATCGGGTGTGGAAGGCCACGGAGTTCCTTCGACCCCCAGATTGAGAAAAGTGCTTCCCTTTACTTCGACTGGATGACCTGATGCCTGCTGACGAGGATCGTCGGTATAGGCGGTGAACCAGCCGGGCTCACCTTCTCCCTCGAGGTCAACCACCACCCGCGTGAAACCGTCGTGAGCACCTACGCGCACGCCCGTCGGAATGAGGCCGCCCAACCGATCTGGCATGTGGTGTTGGTCATCAATCGCAGCCGTCCCCATACCCGCAAAGGCAGCAACATTGGCATCCTGTTGTGAGAGAGCATTCTGCGTGTCACTGGACGGCGGCTCCGGCCCATCGATAGCAGCGGAGCTAGACGGAATTGCACTGAACTGCGGTGCCGGAGTCGTGTCTGACCCACGCTCCGCGCATGCAGTTAGAGGCATTACGCATAGGGCGCTAACGGCTGCGATGATAGCGACGGAAGAAGGTAAGTGTGACATTCTTTATTCTCTATTTCTTGAGCTGTACCAGTTGGATGAGGTTGCCTACGGTGTCATCGAAGACGGCGATGATGGAGGGGCCGACGTCGGTCGGCACCATAGTGAAATGCACTCCCTTTTCAGTGAGCTCGCTATATTCTCGCTCCACGTCTGCGGATAGGAACTGGGTGACAGGGACACCGTCAGCCTTGAGTGCTGCTGCGTAGTCCTTGGCCGCGGAATGGGCCTTGGGCTCGAGCAGGAGCTCCATATCCCCTTGGCCTTCCGCATTGGTGACCGTGAGCCACCGAAAGTCTCCGTGGGTTACATCGTCCTTGACTCGAAAGCCGAGCGTATTGACATAGAAGTCGTGAGCGAGGGCAACATCATCGACGGGTACTGAGGCAATGTAGATCTGCATTCACTCCATCCTAACCGGCATGACTAAGTCCAGCCGGTCCCAATGGCAACAGTTGGGGCGAGCCTGACTGGGCTTCGGCAGTGCAGTCGTCGTCTGTGACGACGGTGGTTGTGTTCCTGGTTTCTTGGGTTCTTTCCTTTCTGCTGGATTGGTGTCGTCGTTTTATTCGACGGCGGGGTTTAGAAGGGGATGTCGTCGGTGCTGGCATCT
>NZ_KV803648.1:0-94373 GCF_001811145.1 Corynebacterium sp. HMSC062A03
GGAAAAGAAGGAAGAACCCAAGGCTGAAGAGAAGAAGGAAGCGTCGAAGGCAGAAGAGAAGAAGCCTGCTGCTTCCCAGTCCTCCGAGCCGAAGACTTCTGAGACTTCCACCAAGGTCAACAACGGCGATAACGTCCCGTACGTGACCCCGCTGGTGCGCAAGCTGGCTGAGAAGCACGGCGTTGACCTGTCCACCGTCTCCGGCACTGGCGTCGGTGGCCGCATCCGCAAGCAGGACGTCCTGGCCGCTGCTGGCGAGGGCGAGGCACCGGCTTCCTCCGCTAGCGCTTCCTCCAGCAACCCGCGTGCTCGCTGGTCCACCAAGTCCGTGGATCCGGAGAAGCAGGAGCTCATCGGCACCACCCAGAAGGTCAACCGTATCCGCGAGATCACGGCGTCCAAGATGGTTGAGGCCCTCCAGATCTCCGCTCAGCTGACCCACGTCCAGGAAGTCGATATGACCGCCATCTGGGATATGCGCAAGCAGTCCAAGCAGGCGTTCATTGACAAGTACGAGGCCAACCTCTCCTTCCTGCCGTTCATCGTGAAGGCAACCGTCGAGGCTCTGGTCTCCCACCCGAACGTCAACGCGTCCTACAACCCGGAGACCAAGGAGATGACCTACCACGCTGACGTCAACGTGGCCATCGCCGTAGATACTCCGCGCGGCCTGCTGACCCCGGTCATCCACAAGGCTCAGGAGCTGACGCTGCCGGAGATTGCCCAGAAGATCGCCGAGCTGGCTGACAAGGCACGCAACAACAAGCTCAAGCCGAACGATCTGACCGGTGCAACCTTCACCGTGACCAACATCGGCTCCGAGGGCGCCCTGCTGGATACCCCGATTCTGGTTCCGCCGCAGGCCGGCATCCTGGGCACCGCCGCTATTACCAAGCGCGCGGTCGTCGTCACCGAGGACGGCCAGGACGCGATTGCTATCCGCCAGATGTGCTACCTGCCGTTCACCTACGACCACCAGGTGGTCGATGGTGCCGACGCTGGTCGCTTCATCACGACCATCAAGGACCGCCTCGAGACCGCTGATTTCGAAGCCGACCTTGACCTCTAAGTCTTTACAAGACTCCAACTCTTAAGAGGCTTGCTCCCCCGCCACTGCGGCGGGGGAGCTTCGTCGTTTCGCGCACTGTTTCTCTCCTCCAACGCCGCACAACGGGCCAGGGCGGCCCAGCGACAAGCGCTCTCATGTCAGCACCCCGCCTACCTGACGAAGTTTGCCGCAGATCCTGCGGCGAGTTCAATAACTTTGGCAGATAGGCACCTTCCGAGCCCCGCCGCTGCGTTTCCATGCCTAACTGTGACTCAGCACACTAGACTGTGGCGCATGGTTTCTCAGAAGTGGTTCCGTGCCGCTTTAGGTATGTTCCTCGTCGCCTGCGGCGCCAATCTCTTCGCACCTATGGTCGTGGTCTACCAAGTCACCACCTCGCTGGGGGTTCTGCAGACGACCTTCCTCTTCGGCATCTATGCCCTCGGCATCATGGTGGCTCTCTTCATTGGCGGCCCGCTTTCGGATTCGCTGGGGCGCCGCGCCGTCATGCGCCCAGCCGTCCTCACCACCACTGCTGGCTCACTGGTCTTCCTCGCTGGCGCAGGCGGCGCCTTCCTCCCCTTGTTGATTGGCCGCCTGTGTGCCGGGGCTGCGGTGGGACTGGCCATGTCTTCCGGCGCTGCGTGGATCAAGGAGCTCAGCACCCACCTCAGCGTGGGCGCCAAGCGTTCATCCGTCGCTCTGTCGGCCGGCTTCGCCTCCGCGCCTGGAGTCGCTGGCATCGCCGCGGAATTCCTTCCCTGGCCCACCGTCCTGCCTTATCTATTACACATCGCACTTGCCCTCGTCGTGGTCCCACTCGTGTGGACGGTGCCCGAAAAGCGAACCAGAACACCGCAGACGCAGCGGCGCGCCTTCATACCGACAAGCCTGATTACTCCTAGCTACCTACCCGTCGTGGCCTACGCGCCGTGGGTCTTCGGCTCCGCCACCACCGCTTTCGTGTTCCTGCCCGCACAGCTCAGTGAGCATCTGCGCCACCCCATTCTCTTCGCCGGATTGTGTGCGCTGCTCACCATGGGCAGCGGCGTGGTCATCCAACAGCTGGCGGGACGTATCCGGGTTAACGCCTTCCACGGCATGGTGCTGGCCGCACTAGGCATGGTGCTGTGTCTCATCGTCGTCGTGTCAGCACACCACGGCTGGGCAGTATTCCTCCTGCCTCTCGCAGCCATTATCATGGGTAGCTCCTATGGAATTGGCATGCTCAGCGGGCTCGCAGAAACCCAAGCCATCGCCGACCCAGCGGAGCTCGGGGCAGCAACGGGGGTGTTTTATTCGCTAACTTATCTAGGCTTCTTTGCCCCCTTCATCCTCTCCCTTTTGGGCCCTATCACAGGCTATTCCACCGCCTTCATCATTGGACTCGCGGTCGCGGCGCTGACTGCCGTGCCGCTGCATCTCCGAATCAGGGGTAACCGGGGTTAATGTCATGGCATACGCCTTATACTTGGGGCAGTTTAGGTCACACAAACTAACGCCACGAAGGAGATTCACCATATGGATTTCATCTCTCGTCACCTCGGCCCGGATGCAGCCGAGCGTGAGACGATGCTCAAGGCAGTGGGCTATGACAGCGTGGACGCGCTGGTCGATGCCGCCTTGCCTACCTCTATCCGCGCCACTGAGGCGCTGAACCTTCCGGAGGCCTTGAGCGAAGATGACGCGCAGGCGAAGCTGCGCGAGTACGCCTCCCAGAACGTCGTGCTGAAGTCCTTCTATGGCCAGGGTTACTCCGATACCCTCACCCCAGCGGTCATTCGCCGCGGTCTGCTGGAAGATGCCGGCTGGTACACCGCCTACACGCCCTACCAGCCGGAGATTTCGCAGGGTCGTCTCGAAGCCCTGCTGAACTTCCAGACCATGATTGAGTCCCTGACCGGCCTTCCTATCGCCAACGCCTCGCTTCTCGACGAAGCCTCTGCCACCGCCGAAGCCGTCGGCCTGATGGCCCGAGCGGTCAAGAAGGGCCGCCGCGTGCTGTTGGATTCGCGCTTGCACCCGCAGGTGCTGGCCGTGGCCGCCGAGCGCGCCCGGGCCATCGAGCTGGAGGTCGAGATTGCTGATGTCCGCGATGGCATCGTCGGCGAAGACCTCGTCGGTGCAGTTCTGGCCTACACGGGAACCGAGGGCGATATCGTCGACCCTCGCGCCGCCATCGAGGAGCTGCACACCCGCGGCGCCCTAGCTGCCGTCGTGGCTGACCCGCTGTCGCTGCTCCTTCTGGAAGCCCCGGGGTCGATGGGGGCAGATGTTGTCCTCGGCTCCTCGCAGCGCTTCGGTGTCCCACTCTTCTTCGGCGGCCCGCACGCAGCCTTCATGTCCGTCACGGATAAGCTCAAGCGCCAGCTGCCGGGCCGCATCGTGGGCGTGTCCAAGGACGCTGCCGGCCGCCCCGCTTACCGCCTGGCGCTGCAGACCCGCGAGCAGCACATCCGCCGCGAGCGCGCCACCTCCAATATCTGTACTGCCCAGGCCCTCCTGGCCAACGTGGCCTCCATGTACGCGGTCTACCATGGCCCGAAGGGGCTGAAGGAAATTGCCCAGCGCGTGCATGACCGCGCTTCTGCTTTCGCCGCGGCAGTCACCGGCGCAGGCAAGGAGATTGTCTCCCGCGACTTCTTCGACACCGTCACCGTCACCGGCGTGGATGCCGCCGCTATCAAGACCCAGCTGCAGGAACAGGGCTACCTGGTGCGCGTCATCGGAGCGGATAATGTTTCTGTTTCCTTCGGCGAGTCCGCCACCCTTGAGGACGTCAACACCTTGGCCGCTGCCTTCGACGCCGCGGACTCCGCTGCGGCGACCGCCGCCTCTTTCGAGATTCCGTCCTCCGTCCAGCGCTCCGAGGAGCCGCTGCAGCACGAGATCTTCAACTCCATCCACTCCGAGACCCAGATGCTGCGCTACCTGCGCACCCTGGCGGATAAGGACTTAGCACTCGACCGCACGATGATCCCGCTGGGCTCGTGCACGATGAAGCTCAACCCCACCTCCGCCATGGAACCCATCTCTTGGCCGGAGTTCGCGGGCATTCACCCCTATGCCCCGGAGGAAACCACCGCTGGCTGGCGCGCGCTGATCGACGAGCTCGAGTCCTGGCTCGCCGAAATCACCGGCTACGCGCAGGTTTCCATCCAGCCAAATGCTGGTTCCCAAGGCGAGCTGGCAGGCCTGTTGGCCATCCGCCGCTACCACGTGGCCAACGGCGACCATGGCCGCGATGTCATCCTCATCCCTGCCTCGGCACACGGCACCAACGCCGCGTCGGCGACGTTGGCCAACCTGCGCGTTGTAGTGGTCAAGACCGCTGACGACGGCTCCATTGATGTTGCTGACCTCGACGCCAAGCTCGAGCAGCACGGCGAGCACGTCGCCGGCATCATGATTACCTACCCCTCCACCCACGGCGTCTTCGACCCGGAAGTACGCGAGGTCTGCGACAAGGTCCACGCAGCCGGCGGCCAGGTCTACATCGACGGCGCGAACATGAACGCGCTGGCCGGTTGGGCCCGTCCGGGTGCTTTCGGTGGCGATGTCTCCCACCTCAACCTGCACAAGACTTTCACCATCCCGCACGGCGGAGGTGGCCCGGGCGTGGGCCCGGTGGGCGTCGCCAAGCACTTGGTACCTTTCCTGCCGACGGATGCCAACGATCCCCAGCTGGATCCTGCGCAGCCGGCTGTGGAGGGCACCGGCGTGCCGTCCACAGCATCGCGCTACGGCTCGGCCGGCGTGCTGCCAATTTCCTGGTCTTATCTGGCCATGGTGGGCTCGCAAGGGCTCACGGAGGCCACGAGCCATGCCATCCTCGGCGCGAACTACCTGGCGCAGAGCCTGAAGGATTCCTTCCCCGTTCTCTACACGGGTAATGCCGGCCTGGTGGCGCATGAATGCATCTTTGACCTGCGCGAGCTGACCGACGCCTCCGACGTCACCGCCGCTGATGTGGCCAAGCGCCTCGTGGACTACGGCTTCCACGCGCCGACCCTGTCCTTCCCGGTGGCCGGCACCCTCATGGTGGAGCCGACCGAGTCCGAGGACCTAGGTGAGCTGGACCGCTTCATCGAAGCCATGCGTTCCATCCGCGCCGAAATCCAGGAGATCATCGACGGCAAGGTGGCCTACGAGGACTCCGTCATCCACCACGCGCCGTTCAACGCCGAATCCGTCGCTGCCGACGAGTGGAACTATGCCTTTAGCCGCCAGCAGGCTGCCTACCCGGTGACCTCCCTGCGCGCTAATAAGTACTTCCCGCCGGTACGCCGCATCGACGAGGCTTACGGTGACCGCAACCTGGTGTGCACCTGCCCGCCGCCAGAGGCTTTTGACTACTCCGACGACAACCAGGAGGTTTAATCAATGACTGACTACCTGCACTCCCCGTTGCATGCCGAGCACGAGAAGCTCGGCGCTACCTTCACGCCCTTCGGGCCGTGGGAGATGCCGCTGAAGTATGACAACGAGCTTGAGGAGCACCGCGCGGTGCGTAATGCCGCTGGTCTCTTCGACCTCTCCCACATGGGTGAAATCTGGGTCAACGGCTCAGACGCCGCCGAGTTCTTGTCCTACTGCTTCATCTCCAACCTCGCCACCCTCAAGGAGGGCAAGGCAAAGTACTCCATGATCTGTGCTGAGGATGGTGGCATCATCGATGACCTCATCACCTACCGCTTGGAGGAAACCAAGTTCCTCGTCGTGCCCAATGCCGGCAACGCCGACACCGTGTGGGAGGCGCTTAACCAGCGCGCCGAGGGCTTCGACGTGGACCTGAAGAACGAGTCCCGCGACGTGGCCATGATTGCTGTCCAGGGCCCGAAGGCGCTGGAGATCCTCGTCCCTTTGGTAGAGGACACCAAGCAGCAGGCCGTGATGGACCTGCCCTACTACGCCGCGATGACCGGCAAGGTGGCCCGTAAGTATGCCTTCATCTGCCGCACCGGCTACACCGGCGAGGATGGTTTCGAGCTCATCGTCTACAACTCCGATGCCCCGGAGCTGTGGGAAGAGCTGCTCAAGGCCGGCGAGGAATACGGCATCAAGCCCTGCGGCTTGGCAGCGCGCGACTCCCTGCGCTTGGAGGCTGGCATGCCGCTCTACGGCAACGAGCTCACCCGCGATATCACCCCAGTGGAGGCCGGAATGTCCCGCGCCTTTGCCAAGAAGGAGCAGGACTTCGTAGGCGCTGAGGTGCTGCGCCAGCGCGCTGAGGAGGGCCCGCAGGCCGTTATCACCGGACTTGTCTCCTCCCAGCGCCGCGCCGCCCGTGCCGGCTCCGAGGTCTACGTGGGTGAGAACAAGGTGGGCACGGTGACATCTGGTCAGCCCTCCCCCACCCTGGGGCACCCGGTAGCACTCGCGCTCATCGATACCGCCGCTGGACTCGAGCCGGGTGCGGCCGTCGAGGTGGATATCCGCGGCAAGCGCTACCCCTTCGAAGTCTCCGCGCTGCCCTTCTACAAGCGCGATAAGTAAACTCCACTACTGAAGTCAACTACCGAAAGGACACCCCTTCTCATGGCTAATCTTCCTTCCGATTTCTCCTACTCCGAGGACCACGAGTGGATTAACGCCACCGCTGACTCCGTCGTTGGTTCTACCGTCCGTATCGGCATCACCTCCGTGGCCACCGACCGCCTGGGGGAGGTCGTCTTCGCTGAGCTGCCTGCCGTGGGCGATACCGTCGAGCACGGCGAGACCTGCGGCGAGGTCGAGTCCACCAAGTCCGTGTCTGACCTCTACTCCCCGGTCACCGGCACCGTGACCGCCGTCAATGAGGGCGTGCACGATGACTACGCAGTCATCAACAACGATCCCTTCGGTGAGGGCTGGCTCTTCGAGGTAGAGGTCACCGAGGCCGGCGAGCTGATGACCGCCGACGAGTACGCCTCCGCCAACGGCGTTGACTAAAACAACGCTTGAGCAGCGCAGACTCAGCCCCTTTCGGGCTGATATCTCGCGGGGTTTAGGATCGGGTTCATGACTGCTCCCCGCGAACCTTTCTTTCCCGCGGATCGCTCCATCCGCGCGTCCGATAAGCCACTGGAGATCCGCCGCTTGGGCCGCATGGGCTACCAAGAGGCCTGGGATCTGCAGGCTGAGCTCGCGGCGGCGCGGGCGGCGGGTACGCAGGGTGATGTCATCCTCGTGGTGGAGCACCCCAACGTCTACACCGCCGGCAAGCGCACGCAGCCGGAGGATATGCCTGATAATGGCCTGCCGGTCATTGATGTCGACCGGGGAGGACGCATCACCTGGCACGGTGAGGGCCAGTTGGTGGTCTACCCCATTATCAAGCTGGCCGAGCCGGTAGACGTTGTCGATTACGTCCGCCGCCTTGAGGAGGCCATCATCCAAGCCGTCCGCGAACTCGGTGTGAGCACCGCTGGGCGCATCGATGGACGCTCTGGCGTATGGGTTCCTTCCACCACCCAGGCTGCCGACCCAGCCGCCCCGAAGCGCGACCGTAAGCTCGGTGCGTTGGGTATTCGTGTGACCCGCGGCGTGACCATGCACGGCCTAGCGCTCAACTGCACCAACACCTTGGAGTACTACGAGCACATCGTGGCCTGTGGCATCGATGATGCGGATGTGTCCACGCTGTCGCTGGAGCTGGGCCGCCCGGTGACTATGGAGGAGGCAGAAGCGCCGCTTCTCGATGCCCTCCTCAAAGCCCTTTCCGGCGAACTCACCGTGGCCGACCACACCTTTGCCTCGGCCCCTGATCCCATCAAAGTGGCCAACGAGAAGGCCCGCCAAGCCCGCAAAGCCGCGCAAGAAAAGTAGCGGCTACCCTCGGTGGAATAAAGCAACCACCCGCGGGGCTTGTATTAGAAAGAACTAGTTCAACACCTAAAGTGAGGTTTCGTGACTGTTAAGCCTGAAGGACGCAAGATGCTCCGCATTGAGAAGAAGAATGCGGAGTCTCCCATCGAACAGAAGCCGCGTTGGATCCGCAACCAGGTTCGCACCGGCCCTGGGTATGAGGACATGAAATCTCGCGTGTCTGGTGCTTCCCTGCACACCGTGTGTCAGGAGGCTGGCTGCCCCAATATTCATGAATGCTGGGAATCGCGTGAGGCTACCTTCCTCATCGGCGGCGACAAGTGCACTCGCCGCTGTGATTTCTGCGATATCGCTACTGGCAAGCCGGCGGAATTGGACCGCGACGAGCCGCGTCGTGTGGCAGAGAGCATCCAAGAAATGGATCTCAACTACACCACAATTACGGGTGTTACCCGCGATGATCTGCCCGACGAGGGCGCCTGGCTCTACGCCGAGGTGGTGCGCAAGATTCATGAGCTCAACCCGCACACGGGCGTGGAGAACCTCACCCCGGACTTCTCAGGTAAGCCGGACCTGCTCCAGGAGGTCTTTGAGGCCCGCCCCGAGGTCTTCGCTCACAACCTGGAAACCGTGCCGCGCATCTTCAAGCGCATCCGCCCGGCCTTCCGCTATGAGCGTTCGCTCGACGTCATCCGCCAGGCCCACGACTTTGGTTTGATCACCAAGTCCAACCTCATCCTGGGTATGGGCGAAACCGCCGAAGAAATCGAGGAAGCACTGCGCGACCTGCGCTCGGCAGGCTGCGACATCATCACGATTACCCAGTACCTGCGCCCTGGTCCGCGTTTCCACCCGATCGAGCGCTGGGTGCGCCCGGAGGAGTTCGTGGAGCACTCCAAGCTGGCCAAGGAGCTGGGATTCGGCGGCGTCATGTCTGGCCCGCTGGTCCGCTCCTCCTACCGTGCTGGCCGCCTCTACGTGCAAGCCATGGAGGCACGCGGTCTCGAGCTTCCGGAGAACCTGAAGCACCTGGCGGAGACTTCCCAGGGCGCTACCGCCCAAGAAGCTTCCACTCTGCTGGAGAAGTACGGCCCCTCCGAGGAGACCCCAGTGACGACCCGCATGGTCAAGACCCCAGCCGGTGCAGCGAACCGGAACTCGGCGGCGTCCACCATTCGCTAGTTCGATTCTCTTTTTCACCCTCTGACCTCTAAAGTAGGAGCCATGGCTAACGACGACAAGGCATCGCTCAAGGAAGCGAAGAAGCAAGAGCGGGCAGCCAAGCGCGCCCAGCGCAAGCAGAACTGGTCACAGATGTGGCAAGCGTTCAACATGCAGCGCAAGCAGGACAAGGCTCTCATCCCCATCATGCTGGCTGCATTCTTGGGTGTGGGCTTGCTCTTCTTCCTTATCGGCCTGCTCTTCAACGGCCAGTGGTTCATGCTCATCATCGGCTTGGGCCTTGGCGCAATGCTCGCTATGTTCCTGTTCACTCGCCGCCTCGAGCGCGACATGTACAAGAAGGTGGAGGACCAACCTGGTGTCGCCGGTTGGGCTTTGGAGCAACAGCTGCGCAACACCGTGGGCGTGGTGTGGAAGGTCAAGCCGGGCGTGGCGGCGACCCGCCAGCAGGATCTGGTGCACCGCGTGATTGGTAACTCGGGCGTCATCTTCGTCGTCGAAGGTGACCGCAAGCGCGTCGCCCCTACTCTCAACCGTTTGAAGAAGCGCGTTGACCGCCTAGCTGGCGGCGTGCCGGTCTACGAGGTCTTCGTGGGCAGCGGTGAGGATGAGGTGCCGGTGTCCAAGCTGCGCACTCACATCATGAAGCTGCCGCGCAACTACAATAAAAACGAGACCTACGAGAACATTCGCCGCATCGAGGCCATGGATGATCTGCCGGGTACTACTCCGGGTCTGCCGAAGGGCCCGATGCCCCGCCAGGCTCAGAACATGGCGGGCATGAACCGCCGCATGCGCCGCATGCAGGAGCGCAAGGGCGGCAAATAAACCACCTCGTTCCATACCAAAGGGGGTCCCTTCCGAGATTCTCGGAAGGGACCCCTTTTTCATTGGCTTTAAGGACGTCCCTGGGCCTTGTTCCCCGCATTGGCCACAGCAAAATCTTCTGCTCAGCAAGCACCTTCTACTTGGCATCTCCCAAAAGGCATCTACAGCCCTGAAAACGCCATTTGCACAGCCTAAATGGCGTTTTTAATCCTAAAAACGCCATACAACAGATGCCTTTTGTCAGGTGCCATTTGCCAGATACCGTTCGCTGAAAGCCATCCGCTCCCATACCCTGCGCGAAGCTTGTAGTGGATACGACCGGCTGGCGCTGAACAAGCTTTAGGCCATGATGACGGCGGTGCCGGTGGCGCGGTCGTGGAGGCCGCGGCCGTCGGCATCGACCATCGCTGCGGGGAAGAGCACAGCAGTCAGCAGCGTGCGGACCGCGGCCCGCCACAAACCGACAGAGGTACCCGGCACGTCGAGGCGGGCCACGCCCATACCCAGCATGGCCATTCCCGGGGTGCGAGCGAAGAGCCATCCGCACACGATGCCCATGACTACCCACACTGCATAACCCAAGAAGGCTGGGCCGCCGAGCGAATCCGTAAAGAGCTCAAGAAGATTGGCAATGATCATCGCCAAGATCCAGTCAATGAGCACGCCAAGAGTGCGCCGCATTACAGAAGCCAGGGCACCTGGCCCCTCCTTGGGCAAGCCCATTGTTTGCCCAGGCCACTGCCCGTGCTCAAAGCCGTCGTTGTTATCTGCCATGTTCACCAATCTAGCCGTCGGCTCCGCGAAGCAGAAAATTTACATCTAGGTGCCCCAGGCACCCCAGTGAAGCAGCCAATACCTGTAAACTAGTCGGGAGTACTACACGTCAACCAACAGGAGACCACCGTGTCCTTTGAGACAATCCAGGACGTCATCACATTCATCAAGGAAGAGGACGTCAAGTTCGTTGACATCCGGTTTACGGACGTCCCCGGCACTGAGCACCACTTCTCTATTCCGGCCGAGGAGTTTACTGAGGACGCAGCTGCCGAAGGCCTCGCTTTTGATGGTTCTTCCATCCGCGGATTCACCACCATCGATGAGTCCGATATGACGCTGCTGCCGGATCCGAAGACCGCCTTCGTGGATCCTTTCCGCACCGCGAAGACCCTGAACATCAAGTTCTTCGTCCACGACCCGTTTACCCTGGAGCCTTTCAGCCGCGACCCGCGCAACATCGCGCGCAAGGCTGAGGAGTACCTCGCCTCCACCGGCATCGCGGATACCTGTAACTTCGGCGCCGAGGCTGAGTTCTACATCTTCGACTCCGTTCGCTACGGCACCGACGTACACAACGGCTTCTACGAGGTTGATACCGATGAGGGCTGGTGGAACCGCGGTTCTGAGACCAACTTCGATGGCACCCCGAACACCGGTTTCAAGACTCGCGTGAAGGGCGGCTACTTCCCTACGGCGCCCGTCGACAAGCACGGCGAGGTCCGCGATGCCATGGTGGAGCAGCTGCAGAAGGCAGGCTTTGTTATCGAGCGCTTCCACCACGAGGTGGGCAGCGGCCAGAACGAGATCAACTACCGCTTCAACTCCCTGCTGCACGCGGCTGATGATATTCAGACCTTCAAGTACATCATCAAGAACACCGCTGAGCAGTTCGGTAAGTCCGTAACCTTCATGCCGAAGCCGCTGGCCGGCGATAATGGTTCCGGTATGCACGCCCACATGTCCCTGTGGCAGGACGGCAAGCCGCTCTTCCACGATGAGGCTGGCTACGCCGGTCTGTCTGATATGGCGCGTTACTACATCGGCGGCATCTTGACCCACGCACCGGCTGTGCTGGCGTTCACTAACCCCACTCTGAACTCCTACCACCGTCTGGTCCCGGGCTTTGAGGCCCCAATCAACCTGGTGTACTCGCAGCGCAACCGCTCGGCTGCTATCCGTATCCCGATTACCGGTTCTAACCCGAAGGCCAAGCGCATTGAGTTCCGCGCGCCGGATCCGTCGGGCAACCCCTACTTCGGCTTCGCTGCCATGATGATGGCAGGCCTCGACGGCATCAAGAACCGCATTGAGCCGCACGCTCCGGTGGATAAGGACCTCTACGAGCTGCCGCCGGCAGAAGCTGCGTCCATCCCGCAGGCGCCGACCTCCCTGGAGGCCTCCATCGCAGCGCTTGAGGAGGACAACGAGTTCCTCACTGAGGGCGATGTCTTCTCCGAGGATCTCATCGAGACCTACATCAACTACAAGCGTGAGAACGAAATCGCACCGGTCCGCCTGCGCCCGACTCCGCAGGAATTTGAGATGTACTACGACTGCTAAAGGATATGTGGGTATCTGCCCCATTCTTTTAGCACTCAGTGCAAAGACACAACCCACGGTGTCCTTCACGGATTCCGTGGGTTGTGTCATGTTGAGCCCAGCGCGCGGAAACCCAATGGCACAGCTTCTGAAACTAACTACAGGGGCTACCGGCTACGCAGGCTAATGTTCCACCGACTAATGAAGGCGCCCTAATTCAGCGAAGATACCCGAATTAAAGTTGAAAGCCCGCTCTGCCTCCGAGAGCATAGCTTCACGCTGTTCAACGTTTAGCTCCAGGCTATCCACGCGCTCGCGGTATCCCGTACGATAAGGCGGGATTTTTCCAATCGAAGTGAAGTCATAGAAGTTCAGTGCCTCAGGAGGAACTCCGTAATGGGCTCCCAAACGCGCTGCAATCACCTGCCCACCGGAAATATCACCGAGATAGCGCACGTAGTGATGGGCTACCACTTCTACTGGCTTGCCCACAATTTCTTCTAAGCGCGCGCTATAAGTCCTCGTCGCTGGAAGAATGCGAATCTCCTCACGCCAGGTTTCGCCGACGAGCACCTTTAGATCTACCTCCAGAGCTTGACGACGTTCCAGCCGTGGATCCGCTACCGCACCGGCAATGGGAGTAGTCGCCACGCTGCGAACGGCGTTCTCGAGAGCTCCATATACAAACCACAATTGGCCGGCCAAATCAGCCACGGCTGACTTGTCGAGCTCCCCTGACAACAGACGCTGCATGAATGCCGAATTCTCCGCATTCTCATGCGCACGCGCAGTCGCCTCACGCAACGCAACGGACAAAGGTTTATTGAGAGTGGTACTCACTGTTCTTCTCCACGGTGTTATTTAAAAACTACAAATCAGTTGAGGTTAGAAAAACTCAAAATCGAAAATTAAGGGGATTAGGCCGACGTGGGTGTGCGGCGCCAATTCTTATCGGCACCCCACACCCGTTACGTCGCTCTTGAACTGTCAGCGGTGTGCTTTAGCGCTTATCGCTGAAAGAAGGCACGGGCACTGTCAAAAGCACCGGACTTAACAAATGCTTGCCACAGAATTGCGATCATGCTGCCGATAGCCGCAATGCCTAGGAAGTAGTTCCAGAAGTTGGTGGTCTTCGAGCTAGAAGAGGAGCTCTCACCCGAGCTAAGGTTCTTATCTTCCGAAGGCGTCTGGGGCTTCGGCTTCTCCCCCTCGGACGGAACCTGGGGATTCGGCTTCTCCCCGTCGGACGGATCCTTGCCATTGTCCTTCTTCTGGCCACAGCCCGGGGCGAGCTTGAGGGTCAGCTGCGCGCTATCCACCTCGGGGTTGTAGTCATGGCTGTACATACCCATGAACAGGAAGTCAACGCCCTCGACGTCACCAGAATCGTTCGTTCCGGGCTGCCGCTCGTACATAACGTCGGAAGCCGAAAGCGTGAGAGTATCCCCGTCCTTGTTCCACTGTGCCTTACCGTGACCGAATGCCCCTTCACCTGTGCGCTTGTTGGCCTCAACGCGGTCCTCCGGGGTGTACTGCGTCATGTGCTTGCCTTCAACAAAGTAGGCCTCGTAGCCGGAGCCGAGCTGGGCCTTATCGCCTTCGGTCTGCACGAATGGGTTGGTCATCTTGGAGTACAGTGCTCCGTGGTGGCCAGTGAACGTAATCGAAGAATCTTTAGCCTTGATCTTCGATGCAGTCACATTTCCTGCCTCGTCCACCGAGACTGTGGACGCTTCCGGATCGACTTCGAAACCGAAGGTGAAATCACCGCCCGTAGGGTCTCCGTTTTCCTTCACCGCTCCGGTCGTCTCCCAGCCACCGTTAGCAATTCGTCCCTTGATGTAGGAGCGCCAGGAGTGTTTGACACCCCAATTGAAATTGCCGGATTCGATGGTGCAGGATTCTGCTTCTGCCGCGGTAGCCTGCGGCACGGTAATCGCCGTCGCTGCGATAGCGGTCACCAGGATTTTTTTAAACATGGAAGTCCTCCAGTTGATGCGAGAAAAGTGGATTGATTGTGGGCGTGGCGCGCTGCGGTTGCACCTGCAGCTCGTTGACGGAGATTGGCCAGCCGTACACCTCAGACAAGGTGGCGCCGGTAAAAACCTCCGCCACGCGCCCTTGAGCTGCGATCCCCCCGCATGAGACGCACACGATGTGATCGCAATATGCAGCTGCCGCGTTCAGGTCATGGAGCACCACAACTGCGGTTACTCCTGCCTCACGGGACAGGGCTTTTACAGAGCCCAGGAGCTGTTCTTGGTGGCGGATGTCGAGGGCCGCTGTCGGTTCATCCAACAGAACTATCGGTGCATTCTGCGCAAGGACACGTGCAAAGGCCACCCGCGCGCGTTCACCACCGGAAAGCGTGCTGATATCTCTTCCTGCAAGATGAGCAACGCCCGCTGTTTCGAGGGCGGCTTCGATAAACTGATCGTCGAGTTTGGCCTGGGGCGTTCCGCCCCACGGGCGTCGCCCCATCGCTACGACATCGCGTACCAGAAATTCGAAGGACACCGCGACATCCTGAAGCATCACCGCACGTTGACGTGCAAGCTCACGGGGTGGGGCTTTAGGCGACAGACCACCGATGCGAATTTCACCGGAGAAGTCGATATCACCCGCGACCGCACCGAGGACCGTTGACTTCCCTGCACCATTCGGGCCAATCAGACCGGTAACCTCGCCTGGTTGGGCTTTAAAGGTCACGCTGTCAACGAGGGTATGTCCATCCACGTGGACAGTGAGGTTGTCTACGCTCAGCATCAGTGCACCCCCTTTCGCATCATGCGCCGCAACAAGACAAAGAAGGTCGGTCCACCAACGAGAGCGGTAAAAATACCGATTGGGAGGTCTGCAAAGGGAATCAAGGTTCGTGCTGCCACATCCGCAAAGCCGATGAGCACCGCGCCGCCTAGGGCGGATGCAGGAATAAGGATATGGTTTTGCGGTCCCACGATGCTGCGCAACAAATGGGGAACGATGAGCCCGACAAAGCCGATGAGACCAGCGAAGGAGACAGCCGCTGCGGTAAGCACTGCGGATGTCACAATTGCCACTATGCGCAACATAGGCACATCTACTCCAGTGTGTGCAGCGGCGCGTTCGCCCAGCGCAAGAATGTCAAGCTGCCTTCCTAAACACAGGGCTACCGCAAGACCAACGAGGACGACGGGAAGAACTACCCATACGTGCTTCCACTGGGAGCCGTTGAAGGAACCCATCTGCCAGAAAATGATGGCTTCCCGGTTGGCGGTCGGTGCTAGGTACACCATGAAGGAGATGATGGCATTGCACACGGCATTAATGGCGATACCCGTGAGGATCAGGTTAACCACCGTGACGCGGCCATTGTGGCGTGCAAGCTGGTAGATGATGAAGGTAACTAGTAACGCACTTAAGAAAGCCAACGCTGGCGCAGTGAAAGTTCCCGCGAAGGTGAGGTTGAAGACGATCGCTACAGCCGCCCCCACACCTGCACCGGAGGTCACACCGATGATGGATGGCTCCGCCAAAGGATTGGCAAAGATGGCTTGCATCAATGTGCCCGCGACGCCTAGAGCAGCACCTACGAGTAGCCCCAGAACTAACCGCGGTAGGCGAATACTCCAGACCACGCTGGCTGTGAGGGACTCTTGGCTCGGCCCAAAAGCGAGAATCGGGAACAGATCCGAAAGCGAGATGTAGTACTGTCCGAGGACGATCGAGATGAGCCCTGCTAGAACAGCAAGCACTGCTAAAAGTATGAAAACTGATATCCGCTGAGTACGGCGCCGTGTGAAGACGTCGCTATGCATTATCTGGGTCATAGACAGCCTTTGCGAGTTTGACCAACGTCTGACCGGTCATAGGGCCGAAGGCCAAGGATTGACCGTCGGGGATGGTGACGATGCGCTGCTTTTGGCCAGCGATGGTCTGAGCCACACCAGGGCGTTCCAGCAGACCGTCAATTCCCCCTGTGGATTTCAATCCATCGGTCATCATGATGATGACCTCCGGGTTGATGCGGGCCAGCGCTTCTGCATTAGCAGGTTCGGCATAAGAAAGGTGGTTCTCCGCAGCGAGGTCGACTCCTCCAATTCCTTCGATGAGGTCCTGGGCACCGGTCCCCTCCCCCATGATGAAGAACACGCCGCCGTTTCCACGGGCGTAGAGGAAGGCCATACGCATTGGTTCCTCAGGGGCAATGGTCTTAATGGCTTCCTTCGACTCATCAATTTCCTTGATGGAGCGCTCCGCCAGCTTGCGTGCTTCATCTGGGAGCCCCAGGGTGTCACCCAGCGTGATGATGTCTTCGCCCACCGAGTCAATGGTCCGCTGCGGTTCCATGACCACAGTTGTCACACCTGCTTCACGGATCTGATCGATCGCATCACGGGGCCCAATGGAGTGGTCCACGATAACGAGCGTCGGATTAAGCTCTAGAACTGCTTCAACATTGATATTGTGGCCGCCTTCAGTCACGACGGGACGGTCCGCCAGATTCGGCTCAGTGGAAGAGACGGTGCGACCAACGATATTGTCCGCGAGCCCCAATCCACTCAGCGTTTTGGTGTAGGTCCCATAAATATCCAGCGCCAGAATCCGCGAGACGTCCGTGACGGAGACGTCATAACCATCAGCGTCAGTAAGTTCCACTGGAAGTGCAGGCTGGACTTTAGAGCTTACGGGCTCGATATCGGCGAAGTCACTGACCTCGGTAACACCTTCGAAGGAGCGCGGGTCGGAGAGGTCCTGCGGGTCCGGTAGCTGGTCTGTATAGCTTCCTTGCACGCCACAGGCAGTCAAGCCCACGATGCACAGAAGCGGGATAAGGAAACGTAGGAGTAGTTTCACGGCCATCTTTCTAGGAGTTGTTCATAATGAGGCGGCTGGTGGAGCCTCCGGCGATAATGAGCCCGGCGATGAACAGGAGGAGGTAGGTAACTGGGTCATCTGTGGTGCCGTTCGCGGAGCTCGCGGACTTGATCTGGAATTTCTTTGAGCCATCTTCATAGCCCTGCGAGGAGTCACTGGCTAGTGCGTTTTCCACAGCGTCGGAGTTGACGCCACCGTTGCTCTTCGCCCCAGAGCCGGCACTATCTCCCGCGCTGGACGAGCCTCCGCTGCTAGTGCTGCCGTTAGCGTCGTTGCAATCAGCGTTTCCGCCCAGGCTGGCGTTGAAACTTAGCGGATCGAGCTGGGTTCCAGGCTCATAGAATTCGGCGAATGCCTTGGAGCCAACGTCAGTCAGGGATACTGTTGCTTCACCCGATACGGCATCTGTTCCCACATCCAGAGACGTGAAATTCAAGTCGGCGATGGCGGTGCGTCCGAAGTCCTTCTTCTCGCCTTCCATGTTGGAGGAGCGCACGTCGCCGATTAGTTTTCCGGTTTTACCGTTGAAGGAGATTTCTAGGTTCGCAATATTGAGGTCGAGCTTGCCGTGGTGGCCGGTGAACTGGATGCTTCCGCCGTAGCGCACGGAACCCGCGCCGTCCTTAACTGCGCCTGAGTTGCCGGAAAACTGGAATCTACTATTGCTGTATCCGACTCCCGAGAGTTCCCATTTTCCTTGCGCAATGGAGCCGGTGATATAGGACTGGAATGACTTCTTCACTCCCCACTGCGCCGTAGCTTGGGTCACACCGGTGGCTTGGCAGGTTTCGTTGGCTGCACCGGATGCTCCAGACGAAGAGTCCGCCGAGCCCGTCGCACCCGTAGCGCCGGAGTTCGACGCGCCAGCTGTTGATGCTCCACTACTGTTTCCGCTGCCAGCTGCCACTGTTTCTGGAAGGTCGTTGCCGCTGAGGCCCGAAGTAGTGGTGCTACCAGTGGTGGAGGTTCCAGATGATGCGCTAGCCGACGCTCCGGAAGCCGCCGAGTTGGTGTCGCCCCGCTTCTTGAATGAGTCCAACTCATCCAAGAAAGCCTGAGTATTGCCCATAAACGTGGTGATACCGTTCATGGTGTCATTGGTTTCGGACAAAATAGCCATGGCTTCCTTGTTGAAGCCCGTAAAGGTGCCGGTAATAGAGTTCAGCTTCCGTTTCGAGCCAGATCCATTGCCGCCTGAGCCGCCAGAACCAGAGCAGGATCCATCCAACGCAATGGTGCCTGAGGAAGGATCGAGTTTTTCACCCTGCTCATAGAAGCCCGTGAAAAGCTTGACTCCCCCGGCACTAAGGGACGTGGTTCCTGCCAGGTTCACTGCCGAGCCGTTGTCTTTGACAGGCTCCTGCAGATTAATGGTGGCGATGACCTCATCGTCGCCTTGAATCTGGGCCCCGCGGGTGTAGTTGCTTCGGTTCAGTTCATAAGAAACGTAATCAACCGTCACTTTTGCTTGGTCACCGGAAGCAATGACCTTGAAGTCCGACATTGTCATGTCGAGAACCCCGTCATGTCCTGTGAAGTTCAGCGTGCCTTGGAACGGGATGGTGACTGTACCGCCAGAGGACGTGGGCGCGCTTGCTTGGAACACAAAAGCACCGTTGCCTTTTTCATCACCGCTAAAGCCGATACCGCTGGCTCCCCAGCCGCCGCGGGCGATATTGCCCTTGATGTAGCTTCGGAAGGATTGCTTGATCCCCCAGTTCCACGTGCAGGAAGTCTCTGCGTGGGCTACTGGGACAGTGTTAAAAAATGGAACGGCACCGAGAGCGAGGGGAGCTGCGATTATCACACCGCATGCTGAGCGCCAGAGATTGCGAATCATGTTGAGAACCTTGTTTCATCCAGATAAAGCTATAGGCTAGGCTTACCTTGGTTAGGTAATCCTGGCCTAAAGTAACAGGTTTGTCAACAAATCAACCAAACGGGAGAAAACAGCATGCACAGCCACCCCCACACAGCTATCTTCAGGAGCATCTACCCAGACGTAGATCCGACCCAAAAGTTCCCCCCTACCTTGTCGGAACGCGTGGCTTTAGCATTCGCGGTCGGCGTTTTCATGTTCGGCGGAGTGAAGGGAGACCTACTCATCGCTGGCGCAGGGCTGGTGTTTGTTGTCGGCTGCGTTTGGGCGCTTTCCCGAAAAACTCCCCGGCGCATCCGTACCGAAGCGCGTAGCCGGTTCCCCCAAGAACCATGGGCGGAAAACCCTAGCCCCCTTATCCCCGCTTTATGGCTCGTGCTCGGTGTACTCGCTGTAACCGCATGGTGGTTTACCCCAGATGAGTTTCTCACATGGAGCGCTTCCACAGTGGCTATCCTGGCAGCCGCTGTAACGTGGTACATGCCGGCTATACAGGCCCGACGCGCGGATGTGCCTGAAGGACCTGACTCAAACCTATAACAAACCCAAGCTTCCGTAACCCCGCGAGCCCGATCCTCAAAGCTAGCAGGCATATACGGGCAGGTTGCCCACCCCACAAGAGACCGATTCCGCAAAGTTCAGCACAGCAAAAGGACAGTAGTTGGTGGATGCAGCTACCATGCCAGCTGTGACTGAGAAATTCCGCCAACTGCCACCGCCCGGCCCCGCGTGGGGCGGCAGCCTCATGGGCACCTCCATCGTCTCCCGGCTGCTCGTTGAGGAAGGCATGCTGACAGGTTCTGCTATCTTCGCAGCACTGTCCTGCGTCATCCTCCTCATGCTGACAGTAGGTTTCGCGGTCTACCGCCAGCCCAGCTTTGCCCGGACCTCCATGGCGGAATGGTCCATGTACTTCATCGGCATCCTGGCGCTCGGCGCAGCACTGTCGGGTTTGACGGATATCGGAACCTTCCGCCTAGTCGGCTTTTGGATAGGCGGCCCCGTCACCGCCATCACCTGGGCTATTCAGCTCACCCGCTTCGACGGCCAGCCGCGGTTTACCTGGGGCCTGCCGCTGGTTGGCCCCATGATTTCCTCCTCCGTAGCCGGCTTCCTCGCCTTGGACTATGGCCATGCATACCACGTCATGGGCACGGTTCTTTTTGTCATGTCGCTTTCTACGGCGGTCCCCATCTTCATCCGCGTGTACTGGGCCGCCTGGCAGGGCAAGGTCAATCTCACCGGCGCCAACTCCGCGACGGCCTGGGTTCCGCTGGGCGTGGTGGGCCAATCCACTACCGCGATGCAGATCCTCTATCCCGGTAGCTTCTCTGTCTATTACGGGCTGACCGCCATGGTGATCGCCATTCCCCTCGCGTTCTATGCCATGGTCACCTTCTATCCCAATGTTGCTCGCTGGGTGGACTACTCGCCCGCGTGGTGGGCGTGCACCTTCCCACCGGGAACAATCAGCATGGGCGGGCACCAGGTAGCGCTGGTGAATGGCTCTGAGCTCCTAGACCTCATCGCGCTCAGCATCCCGGTACTCCTCATCACGCACTGGTCTGCCTGCTCCTGCCGCTTCATTAGCTGGCTCATCGAAGGCCGGCGCGCACAGCGAAGCGGGGCCAGCCCAGTCTCGGACTAGCCCCGCCACGCGAAAATCTGGATGCTTAGGAAGCCTTAGTTCTCGGTCTTCTCAAACTGAATGACCTGGCCCTGGCTGCCCAGCGCAAAGGTATTGCCCTCTACGGGGATGACCACTGGCTTGGCGGAGAGGATGGCGTTGAGCGCATCGGCATCAGCCATCTCATCCGGGCCGCAGGCACGCATCGTAGAATTCAGGTTCTCCACCACGATGGCATCGGTCTGATCCAGCGTGTAGCTACCACCACCGGAATTGCAGCCATCGTTGAAGTTCAGCGTGCCATCCTCATTGAAGGTCACGGAGATATCCGGGTTCTTCTTTGCGGTGAAAGTACCGTTGAGAACCTTCTGGGCCTCGTCAGCCGGCAGCTTCTCCTGCAGGCCGTCAACGTCTTCGTACTTCTCAATCAAGCCAGAGCCTTCCGGTGCTTCCGAATCCTTGGAGGAGGAGAAGGAGTCACCGAACAGACGCGAGCTCAGCTCCTGAATCTGACTGTTCTTCACGGAGTCGACGGAGGACATCTCTTGCGCACCGGCGGTACCGGCACCCAGGACGCCGCCGGCGAGAGCGACGAACGCGGTTGCAGTGGTTACTTTCTTCAGTGTGCGTGAAATCATGGCTCCGAAGCTATCGAGCATCACCGGCAGCATCAACCCATATCATGCGTTTCTGATGATATTTTACGGCAACTCCAACACTCTAAACCCACAGGCAAGCTCCTCAGAAAACGGCACTGCGCTGGAGTTTAAGTGCGCTTAACGTAGCCCATCCGCGGGCGGAAGCCCTGCGGGTGCTTCATCTGCGCCACTGCATCCCCGATGATCATGCGGTGGCGGGCGCTGACGGACGTCGGCATCTGCGCCACGGAGAACCACTGCGCGGCAAGGTT
Organism: Corynebacterium sp. HMSC062A03; assembly: GCF_001811145.1. NCBI lineage: Bacteria > Bacillati > Actinomycetota > Actinomycetes > Mycobacteriales > Corynebacteriaceae > Corynebacterium > Corynebacterium sp. HMSC062A03. Next base: position 21,455 of record NZ_KV803648.1, read on the forward strand.
TTCTTCGTCGGAGATGACCGGCTCTGCATCATCCGGCACGGAAACGCGAATGGCGGTATCCATGAACATGCAATTGTCCCCATTGGGGTAAGTCACTGGGCCCACCTGCCCCACCCCAAGAAGCGCTTCGATGCGCCCGTCAAGACCAATCTCTTCTTTAACTTCACGCAGTGCGGTCGCCGTAATCTCCTCACCCGGCTCACAGATACCGGAGATAGGACCCCACGCACCAGTATCGGCACGCTGAGCAAGCAGGACCGATGGCAGCTCCCAGATCGCGGAGCCGGTAGGCACGGCCCGCACAATAACCGCGGTCACGCCGGGTAAAAAGAGCTGCTCGTGGCCGATTTTCTCACGCAGGGACACAATATAATCAGGAGTGGGCATGGGCTTTATCTTAGCGTCTTAGAGCTGCGCCAGAATCTCCGGCAGGAGCGCCTCAATGTCAGAGGCGGGAGTAAAAGACATCTCTGCCTCCGAGCCGTGCACGCACCCCTCGCTACCCGCGGCCGCTTCCGTCGTACCGGACAGAACTCCCACAATCACGCCTTCATAGGGGCTGCCCGGCGCGCCAAAGACCGGTGCGCCGGAATCACCGTGTGTGGAGCAGACGTGGGCGCGCGCAGAGATAGTATCCACAGTGCGCTCACCAAACTGGAGTTTCCCGTTCCCCTCTCCGTGTGTGAGCGGGCCGCAGGTCTCACCAGTGATGCGCCCCAGCTTGCACACCTCATCGGGAAGTTCCTCCTGCTCGGCCGCGACCACGCTGGTGGGCATGTCCTGGGGAACATAGAACTCAGCCTGCCGCGTTATCTCCACCAAGGCGAAATCAAGCTGGTGCGTGTCCGGTGCGCTGAGGTCGGAGTAGATGATGCTGCCAACGGGCTCGGCCGGGTATATAAATTCCCCGTCCGCGGCACCCGCCCACACCGTATCCCCGGGCTCACCGCAGTGGGAGGCGGTAACGGCGATGGTGCGGCCGTCGTCAAGCACAAAGCTCCACGCCACTGTGCAGAGGTTGAAGTCGAAGGCTTCGCCGGGAACGGGCTGCATGCTAGAGATATCCAATGCTGCCCCCGGCGGCACCGGAGACGCACCCGGAGTGTGTGTTTGCGGCGGGGGCGGCTCAATCGTGGTGTTCTCGAACGGATGTGAGGCGGCCTCGGGAACGGGTTCAACGCCCGTGTGCACCGTGCACCCAGCCGCCGCCAGAGCTGCTGTGTTGAGTACCCCAAGCAGGAGAAACCTAGGCATCCTCTTCTGGTGCAGCCTCACCCGAGTCCGCCTTATTCTCCTTATTTTCCTTCTCCATCTCCGCGACCTGCTTCATGTCACGGATGAACTTTTCTGGGTCAAATTCGGTGAAATACTCCGGGCCCGAGAACTGTTCCTGTGCCATTGGCTTAAACCTCCGTGCTCTTGATGTACTGCGTGATGTAATCCTTCACCGCCGCGGCATCGTTTGGCAGGTCGGTGACGTGGCGCTCGGCGTCCAAGATACCGGCGAAACGCTCCGGCACCTCCGGCTCGCTGCCAATGGCTTCCTTGATGGTCTCCGCAAACTTCACCGGCAGGGCGGTCTCCAGACAGATGATTGGGGTATCGACCCCATACTCTTCCTGTACCGCGCGGGCGACCTTGATGCCGTCGGCCGTGTGCGGATCCACCAGCACGTCGTAGCGCTCGTGGACATCCTTAATGGTGGCGAGGCGGTCCGCGTGGGTGGAGGAACCGGACAAGAAACCGTACTCCGCGTGGGCGGCGTCAAGTGCCTGCTTGTCGACGTTAAACCCGCCTTCCTTCACCTTTGTCCCGAAAAGCTCCTTAGTCTGTGCGGCATCGCGGCCCAGCAGATCAAAAGCGAAGCGCTCAAAGTTGGAGGCGCGGGAAATATCCATCGACGGCGAGGAGGTTTTGTACGTCTGCTCCGAGGAACGCGGGCGGTAGCTGCCGGTGCGGAAGAACTCATCGAGCACGTCGTTTTCATTGGTCGCGACGATGAGTTTGTCGATGGGCAGGCCCATCTGGCGGGCGATGTGGCCGGCGCAGATATCCCCAAAGTTGCCAGTCGGGACGCTGAAGGAGACCTTCTCGGTGTTTTCTGTGGTGATCTTGAGGTAGCAATTGATGTAGTAGACCACCTGCGCCATGAGGCGAGCCCAGTTAATGGAGTTGACCGCGCCGATGCGGTTCTCTGCCTTGAAATTAGCGTCGGCCGAAACAGCCTTGACCACGTCCTGGCAATCATCAAAGACGCCATCGAGGGCGATATTGCAGATATTCGGGTCATCCAGCCCGAACATCTGGGCCTGCTGGAAGGGAGTCATGCGCCCAGCCGGGGTCAGCATGAAGACACGGATGCCCTTGCGCCCGCGCATGGCGTACTCCGCCGAGGAACCGGTATCGCCAGAGGTAGCGCCCAGAATATTGAGGGTTTCGCCGCGACGGGCCAGCTCGTATTCGAAGAGCTCGCCCAACATCTGCATGGCCATGTCCTTGAAGGCGGCCGTCGGCCCCTCAGAGAGGTGGCCAATGTAAAGGCCCTCCCCCAGTTCGCTGACGGGGACGATCTCCTCGTGGTCAAACTTGGGGTAAGTGTAGGCGCGCTGGGCAATTCCTTCGAGGTCTTCGGCGGGAATATCATCCACAAAAAGCTTGAGCACTTCGGCGGCCAAGGCCGCGTAGCCACCCTCCGCCAAGGTCTGGCGCCAGTTAGTCAGAGTGGCGTCATCGATGTGGGGGTAGGTGTCCGGCAGGTAGAGGCCGCCATCGGGGGCCAGACCTCCGAGGAGGATATCCGTAAAGGAGGCGGGCTGGCGGTCGGTATCGCGGGTCGAAATGTACTTCACCCCCTGCATCTTAGTTGGTGCCGCGTAAAGTATCAGCCATGTCGGTCCCTCATCCTCGCAATGTAATTACCACTAAGGCTCTCTCCGTGTGGGTAGCTGCGGTGTTGGTCTACATCGTGGCAATTACCGGCCGCACATCTTTTGGCGTAGCGGGGCTTGAAGCCATCGATCGCTTCGACGTCGATGCCTCCCGCATTGCTGTTTTCACCTCTGTGCAGCTGGGTATTTATTCACTGGCGCAGATCCCTACGGGCATGCTCATTGATAGGTTCGGACCCCGCCGCTTGCTGGTCATTGGCTCCGTCATCATGGGCATAGGCCAGGTGGTCCTCGGTTTCACCAGTAATTATTGGGTAGCCATCGCCGCCCGGCTGCTCATTGGCGCGGGCGATGCCACCGCCTTCCTCTCCGTGATGCGCATCCTGCCCTATTGGTTCCCGCTGCACCGGACCCCCATGTTCACCCAGGTCACCTCGTCGCTGGGGCAGCTGGGTCAGTTCATGTCTGCCTTGCCTTTTGCCATTCTGCTGGGCTGGGGCGGGTGGACCATGGCCTTCGTTACCTTGGGTGCGGTGGGCATTCTCATCGCCGTTGCGGCCGCGGTGGCGGTTGCGGATTCCCCAGAATCACTCGGCATCGTGCCCAAGCCAAAGGAAAAACCGAACGCGAAGCCGGAGAGCACTGCCGCACTGTTATCTACCGTTTTCCTCTCCCCCGTAGCCTGGCAGGCATTCTTCATTCACTGGATTGGTCTGGGGGCCACCAACGTGTTTGTCATGCTGTGGGGAGTGCCCCTGATGACCGCGGGCATGGATTTTTCTAAGACTAGCGCCGGCTGGGTCCTGACGTGGTTTAGCGTGTGCATGGTGCTGGTTGGTCCCTTGCACGGCCGGTTATCCTCCCGGGCTAGGGGTTTCCGTCCCTGGCTGGCCTTGGGGTTTGTGGCTATCCACTGCGCGATGTGGGTCCTGTTCTTCCTCTTTGGCGGCAGCTACCTCTCACTGTTCATCCTCATCAGCGTGGTGTCCCTGTGCACACCGGTGGCAAATTATGGATTCGACATTGTCCGTGAAAACCTGGATCGCCGCGTCGTCGCGACGGCGACTGGCCTGGGCAACATGGGAGCATTCACCGCTACCGTCTTTGGTGCCCAGCTCGTCGGCATGGTTCTCGATCACTTGGGCAATGGGCCGGACTATCCCTTCCATGATTTCCGGCTTGCCGCCTGGGCTGTCTTTGGCGTGTGGTGCATTGGCATCGTGGGTGTTCTCATCACCCACATCCTGCGCAGCCGGGGCGAGGAGGAAGGGCCGCACGCCAGAATCGTGCAAGTGGGTTAGTAAAGGGCTGAATTACTGAAAGGCCAAGGCGCTCAACGGCGCCTCAAGGGGCAGCCCATTGGCCACTTCAAAGACCCCGATCCCGCCGCCGATGGGGACGAGAACGGCGATGCTCACCCCCACTGCGGTCCTGAGCAGCTCGCGTAATTTTCGTCGTTTCTCCACCTCAACGCACCAACCTTTATCGTTTCGTTATCTGTGCGTGTGAGCTTAAGAGCTACGGCTGCAAGGCAAATCCTCATTGACTGCGCATCACCTGCCAGTCCCTGTGGTCTCCATGGCAGCGCACTCAACGAGAGTGGCGGGCAGACTTATTCTGCGGGGGTCGACTCTACGTAGATCGGACTTTCCACCGGGGCGACAACACCGGCATCGAAGGCGGCGAGGACACCTTTCGCATCATCTTTCGTGATGGCGCCTGCCTCGACGGCCTTCTCCAAATCAGCCTCAAGCATCTGACGGGAGCGGTACCTATCCGACGCCACCGACAGAAGTCCGCGTGGCACTGACTCCGATGGAATCCCCAGTGCTTCCGCCAGCGAGACAATGCGATCCTTTTCAGCCGGGTCAAGCTCGGCGCCTACCGACGGATCTTGTGGGACGCCGCCGTCGACCACCTGCTCCACCGTCAATGCCCCCTCCGGCACTTGGTACCGCTCCGTAGCCCACCAGCCCGCGCCGACGGCGGTGATGACTGCCACCACCACGAGGACCCATACGGCGATAATCTGCTTGGACTTCACGGCCACAATTTTAGACTTCTCTCACATTTGCGGCTTAATCCGCGCGGGGGCCAAAGGTGCCAAAAGAATTTCCATGCGGCGGGTGTGGCGAATCGAGGCGCTCGGACAGCGCATCGATGATGGAGCGGATGGTGGACTCCGCCACGGAGCGATCCAGGCTGTTGCGGCGCGGGCCCTCAGGCTTCGGCTCAGTCGGGACCACGCGCGGCTTGTCGACGTCCAACCTCATCACCGTCCCCTCCACGCTCAGCGCAGCGGCGGGGTCGCACCCAGCCGCGCGGGCAGCGGAGAGGAAGGCGTCGAGATCAGCAAGAGTGGCATCGTTGAGGTCGAGGGACAGGTTCAGGCTCATGGTGTGCTCCTTTGTGCGGCGCGGGGATAATGACTGTTCACTGCCACCTAAGGCTATCGGCTGATCACCTGATAGAACAGGGGCTTGCTCCAAAGTCAGGGAAAGATCCGGGTGAGCTCAGGGTTCGGGTCAGGGGCGGAGCAACTGCCTTCTGCTAGTCATGCTCGAAGGATTCTGCTTCACCCCAGAACACCTCATCCACTATCTTCCGCGCGTGCCTGGTCACTTTGAGGTAATGCTCCAGGAATTGCTGATTACGCTCGGGCTCCCACCCGGCCGCGCCGGCCACCTGCGCCAGCTGCGGGCCCGGTGCCGGAAGCTGGTCCACGCGCTTGCCGCGCACCAGCACGAGCGCATTGCGGGCATCGGTGGCCAAGAGCCAAGCCTCCCGCAACTCCTGCACTTGCTCGACAGGGATAACCTCATCGTCCTCGAGGGCATCGAGCACCCGCAGGGTGGACGGATCATGCAGCGCCGGAACCTCGTGGGCGTGCATCATCTGGAGCAGCTGAACGGTCCATTCGATATCCGTTAGCCCACCGCGCCCCAGCTTGGTGTGGGTATTGCGGTCAGCACCGCGCGGGAGGCGTTCGTTATCAACGCGCGCCTTCATTCGGCGGATATCACGAATCGTCTTCTCACTCACACCCTTCGGCGGATAGCGGAAGGCATCCACCATGGTGAGGAAACGTGTACCGACCTCCTCATCTCCTGCCACGAAGGCCGCGCGGAGCAAAGCCTGCATCTCCCAAGGCTCGCCCCACTGCGAGTAATAGCGCTCATAGGATTCGATCGAGCGCACGACCGCTCCCGAGCGCCCCTCTGGCCGCAGGCCCAAGTCCACGTCCAAGGGCGGATCCCCGGAAGGCTTTGCCAGACGGCGGCGCAGTTTCTCAATGATGCCGATGGCCCATGGCAGAGCTTCTTCTTCGGCATTATCTCCTGTTGGCTCCGCCACCACGATGACATCGGCATCTGAACCAAAGCCCAGCTCCATACCACCGAGCCGCCCCATGCCAATCACGGCGATGCGGGCGGGTGGTTCGGCATCCTCGTGGCTCAGCCTCCACGCCCTGACCTCGGCGCGCAGCGCGGCTTCCAGCACAGCATTCCAGATGGTGGACAGTTCAAAACACACTTGTTGAACCGGCAAGAAGCCCAATAAATCAGCAGCGGCAATCCGCGCTAGCTCTGCGCGGCGGAGGGATCTGGCAACCGATACTGCCTTGTCTGGGTCCGCGTGGCGCTTGGTGGAATTGATTAATGCGGAAGACACTTGCTCGGGCTTGGTTTCCAACAGCTTGGGCCCTGCCGCGCCATCGGAGAGCTGCTTGACGACGTCCGGGGCGCGAATAATGAGCTCCGCCGTAAAGGGCGAGGTGCCCAGAATCTTCATGAGGCGTTGGCCGACAACGCCTTCGTCACGAAGCATGCGCAAGAACCACGTCCGGTCATAAGCTGCCTCAGAAAGCTTGCGGTAATTCAGCAGGCCCATATCCGGGTCAGCGGTATTGGAGAGCCACTCCATCAACGTCGGCAGCAGAATGGCCTGGATGCGCGCCTTGCGCGATTGCCCCGCGGCGAGGGAGGTGAGGTGCTCAAAAGCTCGGTCCGGATGGCGATAGCCCAGTGCCGCCAGCTGCAAGAGTGCGGCTTCGCGGGAGAGCTTGAGTTCATCCGCCGACATCGAGGCCACGGAATTGAGCAGCGGGCGGTAGAACAAGCGCGAGTGGAGCTCAGAGATAAGCAGACGAACCTTCCGCAGCTGGGTATTCATCTGGTCCGCTGCCGACTGATGCCCCTGTGGGTGAAAGCCTGAATTGATGGCCAGCCACGTGAGCGCCTTGTTGTCGTCCTTCTCCGGCAAGGTGTGAGTACGGCGGAAACGCTCCAGCTGAAGGCGGTGCTCAAGCAAACGCAGAAACTCGTAGGCCTCGATGAGCTGGGTGCCGTCTTCACGCCCGACGTACCCGGCGCGCACGAGCGCTGCCAGTGCATCAACCGTGGCGAGTGTGCGCAGCGATTCATCCGAGCGCCCATGCACCAACTGCAGCAACTGGACGGCGAACTCCACGTCACGCAGGCCGCCCTCCCCCAGCTTGAGCTCTCGAAGACGCATCTCCTCGGGGACATTATCCAGCACGCGGCGGCGCATAGCTTGAACGTCTTCCACGAAGGACTCCCGCTGCGAGGCCGTCCACACCATCGGCCCGATCTGTTCCAGGTAGTCCGTGCCTAAGGGCAGATAGCCGGTTTGCGGCCGTGCCTTCAGCAGCGCTTGGAACTCCCAGGTTTCTGCCCACCGCTTGTAGTAGGCCACGTGCGAATCCAGCGTTCGAACCAAGGCACCGGATTTGCCTTCCGGACGCAGGTTGGCGTCAACCTCGAAGAAGCAGGCCGAGCCAATCCGGTTGAACTCCGACGCTAGGCGGGTGATCCGTGGTGTCGCCTCGGAGCCTACGAAGACCACGTCCACGTCGGAGATGTAGTTCAATTCGCCCGCGCCGCACTTGCCCATCGCGATGACGGCCAGCTGCGCATCGAGTGCTTCATCCCCATAGACCACCCGGACCGCACCGGCGAGTGCTGCCGTCAAGGCGGCATCTGCGAGGGCTGTGGTCAGCCTAGTGACCTCCCGGAAACCAACTCGCGGCTGGGGGCGTGACTGGCCCTTGCGCGAGTGAAATGTACCTGCGAGGTCATGGGCGGCAATGCGCATCATCAGCGTTCGGTAGGCCACTTTGAGTGATGCTTTGTGGTCCCCCGGTGCTGCCCGGTAGGTGCCGGGAGACGTCAGGTCGGGGCTCGCGGTGTCAGGCCGGTCTGGTTGCTCAACGTATGTCGCAGGTTCCGCCCCGACCTCTGTGAGCAGCGTGTGCAGCATTTCGGTAGGAGTCGGCAGCGCCCGCTGCAGCTCGTGCCAGGTTTCTGGGTGTGCAGCGAGATGATCACCGAATGCCGAAGAGCCGCCCAGCAGGGCGATGAGTCGCACCCGGAATGTTTCGTCCTCGCGCATCGCCGGGCCAATCTCAGGCGCCCCCTCGACGATCCTCATCAACGTGTTGAGGGCCATATCGGGATCGCCTGCTCCGGCCAGTGTCCACAACAGTTCTAGGGACTCCGGATTATCCCACCCGAGGCGGGATAGATCCTCCGCAGCAGTTGGCCGGGTCAGACCAAGAGTAGCTGGGGACGGTACTGATGCTGGACGCATACTTCTCCTAGAAATTCAGGTTGTTGCGCAATTCGAATGCGGTGATCTGCTGCTGGTATTCGTGCCACTCATCCCACTTTGAGCGCAGGAAGTACTCAAAGACGTGTTCACCGAGGACCTCCGCCATAAACTCGGAGCGCTCAAATTCTCGGAGGGCTTGGTCCAGGCTGCTCGGCAGATCCTTGTACCCCATCGCACGGCGCTCGCGGCGGGTCAGCTGGTGGACGTCATCCTCGGCCGGATCCCCTAGCTCATAGCCTTCTCTGATTCCGCGCAAACCAGCAGCAAGGAGCACCGCGTAACCCAGGTAAGGGTTCATCGCTGAATCCAGCGAGCGGATTTCAACTCGGCGCGACATTTCCTTGGAAAGGCGGTAGGTGGGAACTCGCACCAGCGCAGAACGATTAGAGATTCCCCATGTCACTGACCCTGGAGCCTCGCTGCCAAACATCAGGCGCTTATAGGAGTTGGTCCACTGGTTGGTGATCGCTGTCATCTCCACTGCGTGTTCAAGAATGCCGGCGATGAACTGCCGTCCTGTGCTGGACAGCGAAATCTCATCATCGGGGTCGTGGAAGGCGTTGGAATCTCCCTCGAAAAGGCTCAAGTGAGTATGCATGCCCGAGCCTGAGCGGTCCTCGAAAGGCTTGGGCATGAACGTCGCGTGCACTCCTTGCTGGGAGGCAACCTCTTTGATGAGGTAGCGGAAGGTCATGATGTGGTCCGCCATCGACAATACGTCAGCATGGCGGAGGTCGATCTCCTGCTGGCCAGGTGAGGTCTCATGGTGGCTGAACTCCGTGGCGATGCCCATTGATTCCAACGCGTACATTGACCGGCGCCGGAAGCTCGGGGCGTTATCATGCGTGGCTTGGTCGAAATAGCCGCCGTTATCGGTGGCAACAAGCCTGTTGATATCGTGCGCGTCCTCAAGGAGATAAAACTCAATCTCAGGAGACGCCTTGCACGTGAATCCCTCATTGGCCGCCTCGGTTACCTGACGGCGCAGGATGTGGCGCGGGTCCACCAACGAAGGTTGCCCATCGGGCTGAGTAATGTCACAGAACATGCGCGCCGAGAGAAGCTCGGGCTCTTCCTTGTCAAAGGGCATGATCTGAAAGGTTGAAGGGTCCGGCATCGCGATGGTGTCGGCCTCCGAAATGCGGGAGAACCCTTCCACTGAAGAGCCGTCGAAGCCAACACCTTCCTCGAAGGCGGATTCCAACTCTGAGGGGCTCATTACCACCGATTTCAGCGCCCCCAAGATGTCAGTGAACCAGAGGCGAATGAAGCGGATATCGCGTTCTTCAACTGTACGAAGGACGAATTCGTGTTGGCTGTTCATGCTTTAAACCCTACCGCCGCGCGCCGAAGCCACGGAGAGAGTTTCTTCTTTTGCCCCCGCACCGACATGTATTAACCCAGTTGGCAAGAGTATCTCGGGGGCAAATTTTTTCGACTCCTCTGTCCCCTGTCGGCTTCACATGCTTGAATGGCCACACAACCGAACAGATGTACCCATAAAGAAGGATGAGGAACAGCCATGAACGCACAACACGCAACCCTGAGCCAGCGAGGAATCGAGCTCATTAGCCAAGCAGCCCAGCAAGGATGGTCGCCTAAAGACCTGCTCCATGTCCTGGGTAGTTTTTGCCACCCACTCATTTATCGCGCCGCCCCTCATGTTCCCGCACAGATTAGTTCCACTGCGCTGCGCAAGGAATGGTTGAGCATCACCCCGCCTGCCTCGATGACCATGTCTACCGATGACCTCATGCGACTTATTGAAGCAATCACTTTCCTGCCACCCCTTCGGGACGTTGAAGTGCTAGCGGCCCAACGAACCGACTCTCGGGCATCCCGCGACAGCAAGGAAGATAGGATCCGCGCCAAAATCTCTCATCTTTTGCGAAAAGCAGAATCCACTCCCTATGAAGAAGAAGCCAGCGCGCTCATCGCCAAAGCGCAGAGCCTGCAACAACGGCACCGCCTCGAGGAGACACTGACTAGTTCCTCGGACACGGTGGTATCCACACGCATCCATATCAGCGCTCCCTATATCAACCACAAAACACTCTGCTCAGCGTCATTGCGGATCGGAACGGATGCACCGCCCTCAGGCTGCATCCCAAAGGGATTGTCACCGTCATTGGCGCTGAAGAGGACGTTCACCACGTTACTGATCTTTTCGCCTCACTTCTACGGCAATGTGAATGGCATATGCACCACGGCGAACACGCCGAGAGTGCGCGCCAGCTTGGCAATGTGGCGTCTTTCCGCCGAAGCTTCATTCTGTCTTATGCCACCCGTATCGGTGAGTTATTGGAGGAAGCAAATTCAAAGCTGTTCTCCCACGACGTAGAAGGGACTGCTTCGGCACCAAGCGGCCCCAGCACTCGGCAAGACGAAATTACCCTGGCTCAGCAATCGCTATCGGCAGTCGAAGAACGCCGCCGCAACGCCGAAGCAGTGACTGATCGAATCTACCCCAATGCGCGCACCGTCTCCCTGGCGGTGAGAAGCCACGCAGGAGTATCCGCCGGCGCATCAGCTGCAGAAAAGTCCCACTTGGGAGGTGATTCCTCGGGGCTTAACGGACGCCGCCAACTCACCTGCTAAGGACGATTAATGGCAGGCACATTTGTGTTACTAGCCAGGTAACCTAGAAGGCGGTACCGAGGTTTGATGCCTCCTTTTTATCAATTCGCTCCCCGACGAAGGTGTGTACATGTCTCCAAAGACGTTCCTTGAAATCGAAGCCAAGTTCGCCGTGGATGAGACCACCCCCATGCCGGATCTCACCCACCTCGATGAGGTTTCCCGTGTTGCAGAAACCCGCCACCACTCGTTGTCCGCGATTTACTACGACACCGAGGACCTCCGCCTTACCCACGCGAAGATCACGCTGCGACGTCGCACCGGCGGAAATGATGATGGCTGGCACATCAAGATTCCCGGTGCGGAAGGTCGCACTGAGATCCGCGCGGAACTCGGTGAGCCCATCGACGGCAAATACGAGGTTCCGGACGAGTTGCTCCACCAGGTCCGATCGGTCGTGCGCAACCAGCCTCTTGAGCCGATCGCACAGGTGGATAACAACCGCACCGAGTTGCTCCTCATTGACGCAGACGAACAGCCAGTTGCTGAGTTCTGCGATGACCATGTCACCGCGTTCTCCTTCCTGCCGGGTGGTTCGCAGAGCACATGGCGCGAGTGGGAAGTAGAGCTCGCCGGGGACCTGCCAGGAAGCAAAGCAGGCAGCAAACTGCTGCGGCACGCCACTTCCCTATTGATCGGTTCTGGAGCTCGGGTTTCCTCCTCGCCGTCCAAGCTGAAGTCTGCATTGGGAGACTCCATCAACAACGTCGAGCTGCCTCCGGCCCTCGTCGCGTCCACTGTGGAGCCGGGCTCCCCCGCGGCGGCAGTCGTGGAGGCACTGAAGGCTAATCGGGACAAGCTCGTCGAATTCGATCCGCGGGTTCGCCGGGATGAGTGGGATTCGGTGCACCAAATGCGTGTGGCTACCCGTGAATTGCGCAGCCACTTGCAGACCTTCCACGGCATTGTGGTGGGCCCTGAGATCAAGCGCATCGAGTCAGATCTCAAGGAGCTTGCGGCCATGCTGGGCGTTGCCCGTGATGCCGAGGTTGTGGAAGAACGTTGGCAGAATCTGCTCGCATCCGAGGACTCCGATGTTCTCGATGACGCTACCCGCGAGCACATTGCGCATGACATGGGCCGTGCCTACCGCCGTGCGCATCGCCGAGTCATCGCCGCGCTCGATTCGGACCAATACCTGGCTCTGCTCGATGCACTGGACGCTTTCCTCGCCAACCCGCCGGTTGCCGGGGAAGACACCTCCGCTGACTCAGACAGCTCATCCGCGGATAGCGGAGCGGAAGACTCTGAAAGCGCCGAGTCGGCATCCACTGATTCCGCTCAGGAACAAGAAGCAGCACAAGACTACGAGCCGAAGCACGCCAAGTCTGATGAGGAAGCCGAGCCCCACGATCTCGACACGGTGATGGCCCTGCACCTCAAGCAGGCTTATGACAAGCTGGTCAAACGCCACAAGAAAGCCGTCTCCAACTGGGATAACACCGAGCTGACGCTGCACGAGCGTGAGGAGTACTTCCACGATATGCGCAAGGCAGCGAAGAAGCTGCGCTATGCCGCGGAAGCTGCTGGGTCCGCTACCACGCTGAAGACGAAGAACCTCTACAAGGCCTGCAAGCAGATGCAATCTGTCTTGGGAGACTTCCAGGATTCGGTGACCTCCCGCGATAAGCTGCTCGAGTTGGCAGAAAGCGCACGCCGCCGTGGTGAGGACGCCTTCGGCTATGGCCTTCTCTACCAGCGTGAGCGCATCATCGGATTGGAAGCACTCAACGCCTACTCGGATAGCTTCAAGGCCATCAAGTCTGCCTTCAAGCCGCTGCGCAAGAAACTGCGCTAGCCGGCTGGCTTTCCTCCTCTAGTCTTCCTGCGCTGCGAGGCAACAAGCCGAAGCGGCCCACACCTTCGCTCCCGTGCGGTGGTGTGGGCCGCTTCTGTTGAGCGGACTTCTTAAGTGGGTTTCTTAATCAGCCGTGCCGTTCTCGGCGGTGTGGTGCTTTAGTAATCGTCCTCGGCGGCGTCCTCAGCATCAGCTGCAGCGGTGCGTGCTTGCGCGATTTCGATGGCGCGCTCAGCCTCCTCACGGGAATCATAAGGTCCCATGCGGTTCTCCCAACCGGACACCTTGCCCTGGGATACCTCACCGGTGGACGGGTCATAGAACCACTTGTTATCGGCCTCAGCCATAATTTTCTCCATTCTCTTCATCTCTCACTCAGTGCACCCCACACTACAGACCGCCTACGTACCATGCCCGTTAGAATAGATAGGTCACTTAGTCCTGCTGCTACTTCTTTGGCAGGATATCGCCACCAGCAAAGGAGAACCTTCCCGATGCCCCTGTGGACTGCCCCTTCGACCCCGGCCGTCGACCGCGTTCGCGCCGCACACCGCGAGAACGTGGGCGCTGAATCAGCACACGTCGCCAGCGCCCCCGCCACTTGGGCACTCATTGGCGAGCACATCGACCACTACGGCGGCATCGCCATCATGGGGCTTGCAGATATCCGCGCGGCAGCAGCTGTCAGCCCCCGCAGCGACGGACTCGTCAAGGTTCACCTCGAGTACACCAATGGCGAGACCGTTGAAGACGAGATCTCCCTCGAACAGGTTTCTGCCCTCGCTGCACAACAGCAGCCCAGCGTGGATTCTGAAGGCCAGCCCATCGAACCCCCAGCACCCGAAGGCGCTATCGCGGCGCGCCTCGGCGGCATCATCTACACCATGATTAACCGCCAGCTCCTTACCCGCGAAACCGCTGGTGCCGATATCACCGTGGTCAACGACATCCCCGATTCAACTGGATTCGGCGCCGCAGCAGCCATCGACATCGCCACCGCTTTGGCGTTGCTCGGCACGGCGGATGATCTGCATGGCGCCCCGCTGCGCGCCCGTATCGCAGAGGTCTGTTCCCAAGCGGTTGGCACCTTCGCGCGATTCCCTGCACTGCGCGCTCGTCACTCCGCTGCCCTGCGCGGCGCAGGTGATTCCATCACCATCATCGACTACGCCGATGGCTCCGTGACCCAGGCACCCCACATGATCAACAAGGACATTGCAGCCTTCGCCTTGGCCGTGCCCGGAGACGTGGATTCCGCTGAGGCCGTGACGGAGATTCGCGCCCGCGAGCGATTCATCGACGCCGCCTGCCGCGCCTTCGGCACGCCGTCGCTGCGCTTGTTGCCGGATGCGCCCCAGCGCGTCCTTGAGTGGCTGGCCGCGGTCCACAAGGTGCACGGCACCGAGAACCAGCCGACCATCGCCGAAGCCACGGCATGGCTGACCTTCTACTCGGAGGAAACTGAGCGCGCCGAAGGCATTGCTCGTGCTTTGCGCTCCCGCCGCGGCACCGAGCTCTTCCCGCTGCTCACACAGTCGCAGTCTGCCTTGGCCACCGTCTATGGTTTCAACTCCGCAGAAAAACTCGCGCAGCTGGCCACCGCCCGCGGTGCCGTCGCCTCACGCTCTGCTCACGCCGGCACATCCTCCGCCGTCATCGCCTACGTGCCGAGCGCTAGGGCCACAAACTTCGCGGCCGACTTGGCCGAGGACGGCCTGCTGGTCATTCCGCTTTCTGCCGGAAGCCCTGCAATCACCGAGGACTAATCTGCCGGCCAGGCAAAGAGCACATCGCGCTCCGCAACGTCGGCCTTCACCAAGGACACCATCGTTTCCTTGCCGGTCTCTGGGTGGCCTACGGCCTGCCCAATCACCGGTGGGTCCAGCACGAAGAGCCGTGCTTTCTCGCGCTTTGGCCCACCATCAACCACGACGGCTTCGAAGTTGGTGCCTACCCACGGCGCCAAGACGGTCGCCTCCGTGAGGTTCAAGCACGCCTTATCCACCTGGGAGGCCAACTGCGATGTTGAGCGCATCGTGGACATGACATCCCCGGCGCGCTCGCGCACCCACTGCGGAACCTCGTAGCCACCGCTCAGCGCCAAGCAGACCTCCGTGGCGAAGCGGTCGACAAGCCTCCGCAGCGGGGCGGTCACGTGCGCATAGTAGCCGCCGATTCCCGCGTGCACGTCCGCTTGGCCATCTTCGAGCCACACGTAGTCCGCACCCCGCAAAAGCCGCTGGGCCTCACGCATCACCGCCATCCCGCGCGGTGAATCCGCATCCACGGAATGGAGGAATTCCGAGATGCTGCGCTCCCCCAGCTCGAAGCCCAGCGCCTCCGCTTCCGAGCGAAAAGCTGCCTCGGCCTCCGGGGTGGCCGCAGATAGGGTGCGCAGGAAACCAACTCCGTGTTCTTCCATCAACCGCCCCGCACACATTCCGGTAAGCAAGGAAATCTCCGAGTTATAGTCCATCACCTCGTGACGCGGCTCCATCACCAGCTCGTAGTGCCCTTCTTCCCCATCGCTGCTTTCAGATACGCGCTGCGAAGGAAGGCGCAGGTTGATCGCCTCGCGGCGCAGCGCGGAGGCCTGGCGTAGCTTTCCTACTTCCGGCAGCAAGGCGATGGAGGAATGCAGCGCACCATTCTCCAAGTCCTCATGGACCTGGTCATAGTCCAGCCGCGCGCGGCTGCGCACGAGCGCGCGCTCCACCGAGAAGTCCTCCACCTCACCCGCGGAGTCAAGGTCGAAGGTCCAGAGGACGGCGGGGCGGTCGACGTCGGCAAGCAGCGAAGCCCTATCTTCGGAGAGCTCCGGCGGGTGCAGCCGCGCTGGCTCATCAGGCAGGTAGATAGTCTGGCCGCGCTTGAGGGACTCGGTCTCGAGTGCGGAGCCCGGTTCAATGAAAGCGGCAACATCCGCGATGGCATAGAGCACGCGGTAGCCGCCATCGCGCGCCTCAATGAAGACGGCCTGGTCCAGATCCTTGGAGCCAGCCGGGTCAATGGTCACCAACGGGATGTCCCGGGCATCGCGGCGCTGCTCGGCATAGCGGTCCTGCGCGGACGCGGCCTGTGCGGTGACCTCCTCTGGGAAGTCGGTAGGAACAGAAAACTCCTCAGCGATGGGCCGAAAGTCCAAGGGCGCGGCATACAGTTTCATGCCGCCCCATTGTTCCAAAAAATAAAAGTGTAGGGCGCGAATGAGCCAACCTATAAGCCGGATTCTGTGCCGCGCGCGTGGCGCGGTGGCAAACATCCATCCAGGCCAACCGTTGCCAGTTGACTCAAGCAGCTACCTTCAGGCTTCGGCGAGCAACCTACTAACGCCTGATCGGGCCCGCTAGCGTGGCGGGCCGTGATGCCTTGCTCCCAGTGGGGTTTACCCAGCCACCGCCATCGCTGACGGTGCTGGTGCGCTCTTACCGCACCCTTTCACCCTTACCGCTTACCCCACGCCGCGCCGGAGCGAAGCGAAGGGCGCGGCGGTCTACTTTCTGTTGCACTTTCCCGCGGGTCACCCCGGGTTGCTGTTAGCAACCACCGTGCTCTGTGGAGTCCGGACTTTCCTCGGCCCGCGCCTAGTCCCATAACGGAACCGGTTCGACGGAACGCGTTTGCCCGGTCGGCTCATTCGCGCCTGTTAGTTTATCGCAGCGCGCCCAGATGCCCCACATCGTTGAAACGGTGCAGAGTGCTGCCGCCGTCGAAGAATTCAACCTCACTCACAGAAGCCAGCTCTAAGAAGAGGTGGTTGGGTGTTTGCGGTCCGGAATCAAGCGCCTGGCGCACGAAGGACTTGATGGGGTTGACGTGGGAAACCACGAGAACGGTCTGCCCCGCGTAGCGCTGCTGCAACTTACGGCGCGCAGCACTGACGCGGCGGTGCACGACGCGCAGGGACTCCCCGCCCGGGCAGGCCACGGACGTATCCTTCAGCCAGCGCGCGTGAAGCTCGGGGTCGGCGGCGTCGGCTTCAGCAAAGGTCTTGCCCTCCCAGCGTCCAAAGTCCACCTCAATGAGGTCCTCGACGGTTTCCACACGCAGGTCACGGCCCTTAACCACGGCCGCGGCCGTCTGCTGGCAGCGGCGCAACGGCGAGCACACCACGGCATCGATGTGGGTATCGGCCAAGGCTTGGGCAGCGGCGAGCGCTTGCTTCTTGCCCAACTCAGTCAACTCGGGGTTCGCGCGCCCGGAGTATTGCTTGGCGGCGGACATCGCCGTCTGCCCGTGGCGCAGCAGGATGAAGCGGGTGGCTGGGCCACGCTCGGGGCGCCAGTCGGCCGCGGTTGAGGACGCAGTGCTTGGCGACGTCTCCCCTGCCTCCCCACTGCCCGCAGCATCGAGAGCAGCGTCCGCTTCAATGGCGTCGCCGGCACCCATGTCGAGGATGCCCACGGGCTCGCCCTTCGCGGCGGCATCCATGGCGACGTTGGACAGCTCATCGGCCACCGAGTTCTTGGCGCGCGGTACCCACTCGAGGCTGAAGCGCGGAATCTGGTTGAGCAGGCGGCGCGCCTCGATGGCGAGCTTTTGCATGTCCGGGTGCTTGATCTTCCAGCGCCCGTTCATCTGCTCCACCACGAGCTTGGAGTCCATATAAAACTCCACCTCGTCGGCGCCCAGCTCCACCGCGGCCTCAAGGCCACGCAGCAGGCCGTGGTATTCGGCCACGTTATTGGTGGACTTCTGGCCCACGACGTAGGCGATTTCCCTGAGCAGCTGCGAGCGGTCCTCGTTGTACACCGCCGTGCCAGAACCGGCTATCCCGGGGTTTCCGCGGGAGCCGCCATCAGCGAAGATGACTAGCTTCATGAGGCCGGGCGCACCAGGTAGGAGCCGCAATCGGAGCACTGCGGAAGCTCGTCGGCCGCCGCGTTGCGCACTGCGTTCTGCTCGGCCGGCGGCAACACGATGAAGCAGCCGCCGCAAGCGCGGCCGGTGAAGGCCGCGGCCCCCACACCGTTTTCTTCGCGCACGGTTTCGTATTCTTCCAGGACATCCGCGGGCAGCTGCTCGCGCAGCTGGCCGATGCGCACCTGTGGGTCGGGGCGGTTCGCCGCAGCCTCCTGGGCGGCCTCGGCCGCGCGCTTGAGGACTTCGAGCTTGCGCTCCGAATCGGAGACCTTTGCGCCGTGGACGTCCAGGTTGGCACGCAGGGCGTGGATTTCGTTGTGGGCTTCCTGCAGCTCGCTCATGAGATCCGCGATACGGGACTTGGCCGCGTAGAGATCGTGCTCCAGATCCTTGCGGGTC
This sequence comes from Corynebacterium sp. HMSC062A03, assembly GCF_001811145.1. NCBI lineage: Bacteria > Bacillati > Actinomycetota > Actinomycetes > Mycobacteriales > Corynebacteriaceae > Corynebacterium > Corynebacterium sp. HMSC062A03. Next base: position 39,671 of record NZ_KV803648.1, read on the forward strand.
TCCGGGTCGGTCGCGGCGCCGAGCTGTGCCTTGTCATCGCGCTCGCGCTGGCGCAGCTTGCGCTCATCAGCCTGGATGCGCAGGATCTCCATCTCCATGTCATCAACGGCGAGCTGGGCGGAGCCGGAGGCGTCGACAAGCCGGGCGTGTGCGGCCTGAGCCTTCTCGTATTCCTCTTGCTCCGGGATGGTGGGAGTTCCACCGTGCGCCTGGGAGCGCTCGAGGGTGGCCAGCTCCAGCAGGATGTTCTGCAGGTCCTGTGGCAGTTTCATTTAGTTCTCCTTATGCGCAGAAATCGTCCATGGGTCGGTGCGGACATCGATGATCTCGGTGTTCACGCGCAATGCGTCCTCCACAATATCGCGCGCCTGGGCAGTCCAGGGAAACTCGCTGGCCCAGTGAGCAGTATCCACCACGGCTGGGCCCTCCGGCTCCGCCAAGTGTGCGGCGCGCAGGTGCTCATCCACCGGGTGGTGGCGCAAATCGGAGGTGACGTAGACGTCCACTCCGAGCGCGGCCGCCTGGTCCAGGAAAGAGTCCCCCGAGCCGCTGGAGACGGCCACGCGTTTAATCAGGCGATCCGGGTCACCGGCCGCGCGCACTCCCCACTCGGTTTCCGGGAGGGCATCGGCCACGCGCTGGGTGAATTCGCGCAGAGTCACTGGCTCCTCCAGCTCGCCCACGCGCCCTAGCCCCAAGGCCTCGTCGAGGTTCTCATAGGGCTCCACCGGGACGATGGGGCGCCCAGGCTTGATTCCGACGAGCTCAGCCAGCTTGTCGTTGACACCCGGGCGTGCTTTATCCGCGTTGGTATGCGCGGCCAACAGGGCCACGCCGTTGCGGATGAGAGTGTGAATGACCTTGCCCTTCGGGGTATCCACCGCCACCGAGGTCACCCCGCGCAGAAGCAGCGGGTGATGCACCACGAGCATCTGCGCGCCGAGTTCCACAGCTTTGTCTGCCACCTCCTGGGTGCAGTCCAGAGCGAAAGCCACGGTGCTCACCTCATCCGTGGGGTCGCCGCATACCAGGCCAACGGCATCCCAGGGCTCGGCCAGCTGCGGCGGGTAGGCCTCGTGGATAACGCGGCGGATCTCGCCAACGGTCGTGTGTTCTGCCATCTCCTATGCTCCTTATACGGCTTGAGGTTTCACGTCAATCGCGTCGCTGCTATATCCTAGCTTTCGTTCGTCAGCGCACCCCTCTAGCTTAAGGAGCCTTTGCATGACGCCTCCGGAGAACAACAACCAGCTCCACATCGTCTTCGTGTGCACGGGCAATATTTGCCGCTCACCAATGGCGGAAATCATTACCCGCGATGCCATGGAGACCGACATGCTCGATCTCCTCGCGCGCGTGGACTCCTGCGGCCTCGGCGGCTGGCACGTGGGCCAGGGCGCGGATGAGCGCGCCGTGGCGGAGCTGCGCCGCGGCGGCCACGATGGTGCCGGCCACCAGGCTGCCCAGCTGGGCGAAGAGCACATGGACGCGGATCTCTTCGTGGCCATGGACACCGGCCACCGCGATGCCCTCCTAGATCGCGGCATCCCACAGGAGAAGGTGCGCCTCATGCGCAGCTTCGATCCGAATTCCCCGGAGGATGCCAGCGTAGAGGATCCTTTCTACGGCACGGAGGAGGATTTCGCCCGCACCCGCGAGGAGATTGATGCCGCCGTTCCCGGCCTACTCGAGTGGATTAAGACGAACCACGGCTAGATAATTCTTTGCGGCTACTAGACTGATCATCATGCTCAAGACATTCCTCAAGCCTGGGTGGGTGCTCTTTCTCATCTTCGTCGTCGCCTTTTCCTATTTCTCTTTCACGGTGCTGGCACCGTGGCAGCTAAATAAGGACGATCAGATTGTGGAGCGCAACCACCTCATTGAGGAGGCCTATGAGGCCGACCCCCAACCGGTCACCGAGGTTTTTTCGGCGGATGGTTCCTTGCACAAGGAGTGGGAGCGCGCGGAGCTAACTGGCCACTACCTCCCGGAGGATGAGGTTCTCCTGCGCTTGCGCCCGGTGGAGTCCGCCCCGGGCTTCCAGTCACTGGTCCCCTTTGAAACCGAATCCGGCGAGACCTTCCTGGTCAACCGCGGCTGGATGCCCACGGATGAGGGCAATTCCGTGCCCCACATCGACCCGGCGCCCACGGACAAGGTGACCATCGTGGGCATGGCGCGCTACAACGAGCGCGAGCACTCCTCCGCCCCCATTGAGGAGCAGGGCTACACGCAGGTCTATTCCATCAATACGGAGCAGATAGCAGAGCTTGTCGACGTCCCCCTCGCCCACGACTACCTCCAACTCTCCCCCGAGCAACCAGGTGAGCTGAATGCACTGCCGGTGCCGAAGTTGGACCGTGGCAATCACCTCTCCTACGGCTACCAGTGGATTGCCTTCGGCGTGATGGCGCCGCTGGGCTTTGCTTACTTCGTGTGGTCTGAGATTCGGGAGCGCCGCCGCGCCCGCGACGAGGAGACCCTGATGGCTGAGGCCACCGCGGCCGCCACCAGTGCTGGCTCCCCCGATGCGTCCGCAGACGTCGATATCTCCGAGCACGAGGAGCCTGCGAGCGAGCACCCCGAAGCCACAGCGCCTTCTGCCTCAGGACCAAGACCGGCGGCTGGAACGCAGCCTTCCCGCCGCTCCCGCTCGCGCTATGGCTCCGCCAAGCCGGACTTCTACGAGAAGATCCGCGAGCGCGGTCAGGAACGCTTCTAGCCTCGGCCCCCAAAGGGGACGATCATGAACGCGATTGCGTGGACGTGAGAAGCGACCGAAACCGAGATTTCCGAGATTGCCGGCTTTCTAAACATGGAGATTGCCGACAGTATTCTTGAAGCCGCTGGCTGCACCGCTGAGAACTGCATTCCCAACTGGGGCGAAGACATGGGCCTGACCCCGGAAAGTAGACACGTCGGGGGTTAGGCCCGATCGACACTCCCCACTAGAGCAAAAAGCATCTTTCACCCAAGCGCAAAGGCTTCCTTCTCATTCACGCGCGACCCTACTAAATATGGGTCAATGCGGATACCGATGCACCTTCCTGTGCTCGAACCAGGCCCAAATCAAAGAAGCCAAGAACAACAGTGGCGTAACCCACGCCAGACGATGCCACCAATGTGCTCCAAAGTATGATTCATCAGCACTTAGTCCTGCTAGATAATTGATTACAAGCGTTGCGATGAACAGCACTACAACGACAGTAACGCTCGACCAGTAGGCTGCGCTTTTCTGTTTACGCGTCAATGCCATCCTCCTCAATACATGTTTGCTGTTTTAGCGCGGGTTTGTGTGGTTAGTAGTCTCCCCCACCCGGATTACATCGTTCGGCCATTGTTCTAGGAAGCTTCACATTTGAGGTATACCCTAACCGAACACTAATTCCGGAACCATACCAAGTGTTCGCTAGGGTTAAACCCTGACCAAACCCCCGAACGCCAACACACCCAACTCAAAGCAGCCGGAGCAGTCCGCATCTACGCCGACCGCCAAAGCGGCCTTCGCCCTAGAGCACCCGCGGGCAACCGCCGAGCACGACGAAACCCCTCTCCGACTTAACGGAAAGGGGTTTCATTTGGTGCGGCCTGAGGGGATCGAACCCCCGACCTACTGGGTGTAAACCAGTTGCTCTTCCAGCTGAGCTAAAGCCGCAGTGCACTTGGTGTGCTCGAACAAGATTAGCCCATGGGCAGCCGCAGCAACAAATCGGGGTGTGATTCGACGCTGCGGATGCCGCGTGAGCAGGGAAATCCTGCGATTTCCCTTAGGGCTTCTTGGTGTATCCGCGGGCCACGAGGCAGGAACCCTGCCACTCACCGAGGCGCTCGGCCTTGGTCTGTACGAGGCCGGCCAGCTGTGCGGATTCGGAGATCTCGCCCGGCTCCAGGTTGCCCGGCTTTCCAGCACCCGGGGTCAGCAGCCAGATACGGCCGGAATCACCCAGGGGACGGGTGGCATCCACCAGCCCATCGACCAAGTCGCCGTCCTCCGCGCGCCACCACAGCAGCACGAGGTCACACAGTTCGTCGGTCTCTTCCTCGAGGAAGTCCTCCCCCAACACGTCCTCGATGGACTCAGAAATCGTGGAGTCACAGTCCTCGTCCCAGCCAAGTTCCAGGGCAATCTGGCCCTCCTCGACGCCGAGCTTGGCTGCAAATCCCGTCACTCGCTGAGTTCCTTCCGATGAAGTAGTTGATGTCATGCAGAGTATTTTAACGTCTACGGTGCACTTTTTCGCGTCAAACCTCCCCCATTCTTGCCCCAAGGTGGACATTTTCCCTCATAAAACCACCCGTGGGGGCCTCCGAGTGCCCCACCGTGAACGAGGCGCGTATCCTAGAGCAAGATCTGTGTACTACGACCCAGGAGGATTTAATGGCCGACTTGGACGCCCACAACGGCGACTCCAACTTTCCCATCGTTCGCGATGGCGTGGCAGCATACCTGCATGACTCCGACCCGGAGGAGACCCGCGAGTGGATGGACTCCCTCGATGGTCTTCTAGATTCTTCCGATCCGGAGCGCGCCCGCTACCTCATGCTGCGTCTTCTTGAGCGCGCTACCGCTAAGCGCGTGCCGTTGCCGTCCCTGACGTCCTCGGATTTTGTTAACACCATCCCCACCTCCCTCGAGCCGGAGTTCCCGGGCGATGAGGAATTGGAGAAGCGCTACCGCCGCTGGATCCGCTGGAACGCGGCCATCATGGTACACCGCGCGCAGCGCCCAGGCATTGGCGTCGGCGGACACATCTCGACCTACGCAGGCGCTGCCCCGCTGTATGAGGTGGGTCTGAACCACTTCTTCAAGGGCAAGGACGATCCCTCCGGCGGTGACCAAGTTTTCTTCCAGGGTCACGCTTCCCCGGGTGTCTACGCCCGCGCCTTCATGGAGGGCCGCCTGAGCGAGGAGGACCTCGACGGCTTCCGCCAGGAGCACTCCCGCGGCGAGGGCAATGGCCTGCCTTCTTACCCGCACCCGCGCCTGATGCCGGACTTCTGGGAATTCCCCACTGTGTCCATGGGCCTTGGCCCGATCAACGCCATTTACCAGGCACGCTTCAACAAGTACCTGGAGAAGCGCGGCATTAAGGACACTTCCAAGCAGCACGTCTGGGCCTTCCTGGGTGACGGCGAGATGGATGAGCCGGAGTCCCGCGGTCTGCTGCAGATGGCTTCCCTCTATGAGCTGGATAACCTGACCTTCGTGGTCAATTGCAACCTGCAGCGCCTTGACGGCCCAGTGCGCGGTAACACCCAGATCATTCAGGAGCTGGAGTCCTTCTTCCGCGGTGCCGGCTGGTCCGTCATAAAGATTGTCTGGGGCCGTGGCTGGGACAAGCTGCTAGAAGCCGATAAGGACGGCGCCCTGGTCAACATCATGAACACCACCTCCGATGGTGACTACCAGACCTTCAAGGCGAACGACGGTGCCTACGTGCGCGAGCACTTCTTCGGCCGCGATGAGCGCACGCTCAAGCTGGTGGAGGACATGTCCGATGATGAGATTTGGGCACTACGCCGCGGTGGCCACGACTACCGCAAGATCTACGCTGCCTACGACAAGGCGTTGAGCTACGCGGGCACCGGCCGCCCGACGGTCATCCTGGCCCACACCATTAAGGGCTACGGCCTGGGCCACAACTTCGAGGGCCGCAATGCTACCCACCAGATGAAGAAGCTGACGCTGGAGGATCTCAAGCTCTTCCGCGATAAGCAGGGCATCCCGATCAGCGATGAGCAGCTCGAGGCCGATCCGTACCTGCCGCCGTACTACCACCCGGGCAAAGATGCTCCGGAGATCAAGTACATGCTGGAGCGTCGTAAAGAGCTGGGCGGCTTCCTGCCGGAGCGCCGTGAGAACTTCGAGACTCTGTCAACCCCAGACCTGTCCAAGCTGCGCTCGGTACGCAAGGGTTCCGGCAAGCAGGACGTGGCCACGACCATGGCGCTGGTGCGTACCTTCAAGGAGCTCATGCGCGACAAGGAGCTGGGCAAGCGCGTCGTGCCGATCATCCCGGATGAGGCCCGCACCTTCGGTATGGACTCGTGGTTCCCCACCCTGAAGATCTGGAACCCGCGCGGCCAGAACTACGTTCCGGTGGACCACGACCTCATGCTCTCCTACCGCGAGGCCACGGACGGCCAGATTCTGCACGAGGGCATTTCTGAGGCCGGTGCCGCAGCGTCCTTCACTGCGGCGGCTACTTCCTACGCCACCCAGGGCGAGGCGATGATCCCGCTGTACATCTTCTACTCGATGTTCGGCTTCCAGCGCACCGGTGATGCCTTCTGGGCTGCTGGCGACCAGCTGGGCCGCGGCTTCATCATCGGCGCTACCGCCGGCCGCACCACCCTGACCGGTGAGGGCCTGCAGCACATGGACGGCCACTCCCCAATCTTGGCGTCGACCAACCCGGCTGTGGAGGTCTACGACCCAGCCTTCGGCTACGAGATTGCGCACTTGGTCCCCCGCGGTATCGAGCGCATGTACGGCGAGGACAACGAGCCAATCATGTACTACATCACCGTGTACAACGAGCCGGTCAAGCAGCCTGCCGAGCCGGAGAACCTCGATGTCGAGGGCCTGCACAAGGGCATCTACCACTACAACACCGCTGAGTCCGGCTCCATCCCTGCCAACATCCTGGCCTCCGGTGTGGGTATGTACGAGGCTCTGCGCGCCCAGGAGATCCTGGCTGAGAACTACGACGTCAAGGCTTCGCTGTTCTCCGTCACGTCCTGGGTCAAGCTGGCTCGCGACGGTGCTGCCCGCAACCAGGAGGCGCTGCGCAAGGGCACGGAGCCGACCGAGGCATTCGCTACCTCCCAGCTCAAGGGCTTCGAGGGACCGTTCGTCGGTGTCTCCGACTTTGCCACGGACCTGCAGGAGCAGATTCGCCCCTACGTCCCGGGTGAGTACATCGTCCTGGGCGCAGACGGCTTCGGCTTCTCCGACACCCGTGAGGGTGCTCGCCGCTACTTCAACATCGACGCCGAGTCCATCGTCGTCGGCGTCCTCGAGGGCCTCGCCCGCGAGGGCAAGGTGGAGCGCAGCACCGTAGAGAAGGCGGCCCGCGAGCTAAAGCTCGACGACCCGACCGCCACCGTCTCCACGTCCTCCGATGAGGACTAAGCCTTAAGGCTTTTCAGCTCTAGCCCCTTCTGCCTGAGCAGGAGGGGCTTTCTCATGCTCAACTCATGTTCCAGCCCAGGGGCAACTGCCCTAGTTGCCAAAGTTCTGGCCAGATCTTGAATCAGAGGCTATAACTTTGGCAGGACGGGCAGTTCGACCACCACAGGAGGCTCAGCCAACGCCGATAAAAGGCTCAGCAGCCATCAGCGGCGAGGACTAGTTGCCGAGCACGCGATCGAGGACCCTGCCCAAAGCCTTAGAGACCTCGCTAGGCTCTTCCAGGATGACCATGTGGCCGGCGCCATCGATGACGGTCAGGGTAGAGTCCGGCCAGTGGCGGGCAATGACCTCCGATTGGCGGCGCGGGGTCACAATGTCATGCTGGCCCACCACGATTTCCCCCGGCACGCTGCGCAGCCGCGCCGTTGCGCCGTACTCGGAGTGCTCTACCAAGTCATCGAAGAAGCCCGCGTAGCTCGACATCGGAGTATCCAGCAGCATCGCCACGTGGAATTGCAGCTTGTCCATCTGCGGGAAGCCCTGCAACAGTGCCGCAAACACTGGGGCGATGAGTGCTGCTGCCTCGAAGCGCACGCGGTTGAGCCGGTTCGGCAGCTTCAGGCAAGCGCGGTAGACCATGCCCAGCGTCTTCGATTCCAAGATGCGAGCCGCGCCAGCGGCGGCAAAACGCTGCATCGAGGTGGCCACCAGCGCCATTCCTTCGACGCGATCAAAGACATCCCGCGGGGCGCGGCGCAATAAATTCAGCGCGATCATCCCGCCCATGGAATGCCCGAGGAGGACCAAGGGCCCCTCGGTGGCGCGCTCGGAAATCACGGCCAGCACGTCATCGGCCGCGCCCCGCACCGTGCACTGCGCGGGGGCGACGTGGGTGGATTGGCCGTGGCCGCGGACATCGACAAGCAGGCAGCGCACCGTTGGATAGTTACGGCGCACGTCGTTGACCTGGGAGTAGAAGCTCTCAGCAGACAGGCAATAGCCGTGGATGAAAACCGCGGTGACCTCCGCATCCTCAGGGCCCACCTCATACCAGGCCACGCGCACGCCGTCGTTATCCACGAAGCCCGAGTCGCTCACTCCTGTCAGCCCTGGCTTTGTTGTGAGATCATGCAGATCGTTGTGGACGGTGTGCTCGACGGCGCGCATGCGGGGGCGAACCCGGCGCGACCAGCTGCGGGCGATGGCGGAGGAACGTGCTCGAATAACCATGACATTTCAATACTAGACTGGGCCCCATGGCTAATGACCTTTCAGCGCAACTCCAAGCCCGCTTCGGCTCCGCGCCGGCAGAAGAGAAAGATTCTGCCCCCGCCGGCGACGCCTATAGTGAGCTCACCCGCCTCATCACAAAGGTGACCGGCGTGGAGGAAGGCCTGGAGCGCGAAGCGAAGTTGGAGGACCTGGGGGTTGAATCACTCGAGCGCATCGAATTAGCCGTGCGCCTCGAGGAAGCCTGCGGGGTCCGTCTTAATGAAGAAACCATGCTCTCCGTGACCACGGTGGGCGAACTTGCTGAGCATGTGGAGGAACACTCGTGATTTCTTATCTTTCGGACATGGACGGCGTCCTCATCAAGGAAGGGGAGATGATTCCCGGCGCGGATAAATTCATCCAAGCGCTGAAGGATAACAACATCGAGTACATGGTTCTGACTAATAACTCGATGTCCACCCCGCGGGACCTGTCAGCACGTCTTCAGAACACAGGCCTGGATATCCCGGCGGAGCGCATCTGGACCTCCGCGACGGCCACGGCGGCTTTCCTCTCCAACCAGGCGGGGCTGTCCACGGCTTATGTCGTGGGCGAGTCTGGTCTGACCACCGCCCTGCACGAGGCCGGCTGGATTCTCAATGACCGGGACGCGGACTTCGTGGTCTTGGGTGAGACCCGCACGTATTCTTTTGAAGCCATCACCACGGCAATCAATCTCATCCGCGACGGCGCGCGGTTCATTGCCACCAACCCGGATGTTACGGGCCCGGCCCCGCAGGGCGTGCTGCCAGCCACGGGCGCTGTCGCGGCACTCATCACCGCAGCGACCAACCGCGAGCCTTATTACGTGGGCAAGCCCAATCCGGTCATGATGCGCAGTGCGTTGAATAACATTGGCGCGCACTCGGAGAACACCGTGATGATCGGTGACCGCATGGATACCGACGTCAAGTCTGGCCTGGAGGCCGGCATGCGCAGCATCCTGGTGCGCTCCGGCATCAGCGATGACCGCATCATCGAGCGCTATCCTTTCCGCCCAACACGCATCATTGATTCCGTGGCGGATCTGCCGGAGCGTATCCTCGATCCCTTCGCGGACTAGGGCTTAGACCGCGCGCTTGACGACGCCCCGGAAACCATACTCCCCCGCCAGCATCTCCACCGCACGGCCCAGCGCTTCCAATTCGCTGGGCGTTCCGGTGAGCACTTGCTGGCAGCCGATTCCGGTGCAACCTGCGTTGGCGGCTTCCCCTTTAACTACGTTGTCGGTATCCGTCGTTATCGTGTTGTCGGCATTCATGCTGACAACGTCCCACAGTGGGTCGCGACGCCAGCGGGTGCACCACTGGGCGGTCAGCGGGTCATCCCCGGGCACGATGAATTCGCTTTCGCTGCGAATGCAGCGCGCCATGGCGCGCTCAATGGCGGGGCGCAGGCTGCGCGGCATGCCCGAGATCTCTAACACGGCTGTGCAGACCTCACCGCAGGCACGGTTGGGCCAACTATCCGCCGGGCTACCAAGTGGGGTGGCTGAAGCGGCCGGCGCGGCGGCACCGGCCAGCTGCGGGTGAACGCGTTGATTCACTCCTTAAACTCCTTTGACGTGCGAGTGATGGCACGCCGGCATGCGCCGACGCAAGACGAGCTTCGTCTTCCCCTACGAACTTGTCTTCATCACGTCACTCGCGCCGAGGCGCGAACACCGCCTGGTGTGGCCGCAGTATGTGGCCACGCGGTGCGTCGTTGTGTGACCACAATTTTCCCTTGCCACTTGGGCCACAACAACCCTCAACCTGCACTTAAGCCCCCACAGCCTCAACAAAGACTTGAGACTTCTACCCCGAAATTCGCCCCACAAATCACTTGAACCACACAAGTTAACGCACGCACCATGCGCGCGTTGTCATCACAGCCCTCCCACTACCCCCGTCGCGGCGCACCGAAGGGCGCCGCGACGACGTCCAGGACCTTCGCACAACCGTGCCTAGCGCGCCTGGCACTCCTCCCAGATGGCCGTGTTGGACTCAGCCCACAGCGGCTTGCACCACTCACCAAAGTCACGGTCCGTGAGCGCCACCATGGCCCAATCACCCGCCACCCACAGGTAAGTCCCGCTCATACCGAAGTGACCCACGGTATCGGCCGGCAAGCCACCCATCCATTGCTTCTTCTCGCCGTGGATTTCAAAGCCCAGCCCCCACGTACAGTCCTTGAAGCTGCCATAGCCGGGAACGATGCCGCGCAGCCCAGGGAACTGAACGCTGCGCATTTCCTCCACCGTCGAAGGATCGAGCAGGCTGGGCGAATGTACCTCGGCAGCAAAAGCAGCAAGGTCCTCCACGCTAGAAACCAAGCCGTGCCCGGCCGAACCTTCCAGGATCGTCGCCTGCATGCCGAGCGGGGCACACACGCCTTCAGCAAGGTATTCAGCAAAGGGAATATCGGTGGCCTTTTCCACTTCCTCGGCGGCCCACTCATAGCCGGCTGAGGAGTAGATGCGGCGCTCGCCGACTGGTTTTTGTTGCTCACGAGTATCAAAGCCCACCCCCGAGGCATGGGCCAAAAGATGGCGCAGCGTGGAGCCGTCAGGGCCTGCAGGCTGATCCAGCTCCACCGCCCCTTCTTCGACGGCCACCATCACCCCATAGGCGGCCACCAACTTGGTCACAGACGCCACCGGGAAGCGGCGGGAGGTATCTCCCAGCTGCTCTACCACCTCGCCGCGGTGCAGCAGGGCGGCAGCAACGGTATCGACTGGCCAGGACTCAAGAGAAGAAAAAGCGCTCATGCGCTCCAGCTTAACGAGGATCGCGCTCGCAGCCTACGCCATCACCATCGCGGTCGAACTTGGAGCGGAAACCCGGCTCACCCGCATAGATCGGGCGGCCGAGCGCGTTCCACACATCAGCACAACGAGTGAAGTATGCCGGAGCCGGCTTCGGTGCCGGGGCGGGAGCGGGCTTGGCCGCAGGCTTCGGAGCAGGAGCTGGTGCGGGCGCGGGAGCTGGCTGTGGTGCCGGAGCAGGCGCTGGTGCGGGAGCCGGGGCCGGCGCAGGGGCCGGCGGCGAAGGAATCAGACCTGGAAGCGGATTCGGGATGATGCGCTGCTGCACGGCCCAGTAGACGCCGCCAGCAATTGCCGCGAGAATGGCTGCGGAAATGCCCACGCCAAGAGCAATCTTCTCCCCCTGGGAGGACTGCTGGAACTCAGCATCATCTTCCTCGCTGGAAGAATCAGAGCTCTGCTCAGAGGACTCAGCATCCTGGATGGAGGATGCAGCGTCCTGCTCGGAGGACCAATCTGCACCAGTATCAGCGGCGGAGGAGTCAGCGGCAGGAGCCTCGACTCCCTGACCAGCAGTCTCCGCCTGAGCAGGAACAACAGCGGATAAACAAAGAGAAACAGAGACAGAGGCGGCGAGAACCGCACGAGAGAACTTAGTCATAAAGATAAGTTATAGCCCGTGGTTCTTCCCCACAGGAAATTACGCAATGAGCTGGGGCTGGATTGCCCCCCGACACACGCTTCGTTAACGAATGACCCCGCCTTGGCGATACATAAGGTGTAGCGCATTGCGCCGCTGCACTTCCCTATCACTCATATCTCTGGTGCGGCCTCTCCAAGCGTTTCCCGGCAGCACCTCTCGGTGCTGCCCCCTGAGTGCTGTACGGTGTTGCTGTCTCTCGGCGACGCTCTTCCAACCCTGTTGGGCTTTCTACAGGACCTACATCGCGCTGGAAGGCTCCGTGGCGTTCACGGTGGGCTGCTCATTAGCTGTTGGTGCAGCTGTTTCGGAGTATTGCTCCGCTGGGGTCTGCGTTGCAGGGGCCTGCGGATCCGCCGGGACATGCGTGGCCTCGCTGTCCGGGGCGCTATCAGTCGGCGTCGCCGGCTGGCCTGCATCCGTCGGTTCTTGGCCCGTGGGCTCAGTAGCCGGGGCATCCTGCGGCGTGCTATTCGGTGCGGCCGAAGGCTCAGACGGTTCCGCGGACTCAGAAGCTGCTTCTGATTCGCCCATCCAGCGCGAAGGCGATAGCCATCCGGCATCCACCCCATCCGGGTTGGCGGAGAAAAGGAGCAGCAGGCCCACCACGCCGAGCGAGGCGAAGAGTCCCATAGTGGAGGCGCGCACGCGCCCGCCCAGCGTCCAGAAATACTGCCACTTAGTCTCCGGCTTATCGGCGCGCCAGATGCCGCCCTTGTAGTCGTCCTCTTCCTCGTCGTCGGATTCATCGGAGAACGCCGGGCGGCCTGGGCCGTCATCCATGTTCTCCTGAGGCTTCTCTCCGGCATCCGCCACAGCCTCTGTGGTGATCACCTCCGTCTGCGTCTCAGCCGCGCTATCCGACGTCGCACTGTGCTGCGAGATCGAAGCAGTACCTGCCGCCGGCATGACGGTGGTGGGGGTGGTGGTATCGGAGGCGTCGCCAAGCACCTGCAGGGCATCGCCCGGCAAGCCCTCCGCCGTGGGCAGCTTGTAGAGATCCCAGAAGGAGGACAGCAGGGCTGAGCGAATAGCGCGCTCCACCGCCCACTGGCGGGCGGGGTTCACCTGCACCAAGACGCGATACTGTACCTGCCAGGGCTGGCCAGCCGCAGTGGGTGCGGTAAGCCCGGTAGCGGGCAGGACGTCGAGCTCGCCAGCCACATCCCCGCGGATTTCCGGGGCATCGAGGGCGTGCTGAGAAATCTTTTCCACCTGCTCGGTGATCTCCGGCAAAGAATCGCCCTCATGAACCGGGATGGCAATATCCACCACCGCACGGGACCACTCTTGGGAGAAGTTCGTGACCACGCCGGCAGAACCATTGGGCACCATGACGACTTCGCCGGTGGGTGTGCGCACCGTCGTCGTACGCAGAGTCAGCGATACCACGGTGCCCTCCACACCCGTCACGCCGTCGAAGCTGACGTAGTCACCCACACCGAACTGCTTTTCCGACAGGATGAAGAAACCCGCGAGGAAATCACCGATGATGGACTGCGCACCGAAACCGACGGCAGCCGAGACGACGGTCGCCGGAATCGCCGCGCCGAGGGGTGGCACCCCAAGATTGGACAGCGCAGCCAGCACGAGCAGGAAGTACACCACCGCCTGCGCCACATAGACCAGCGCCCCGGCAAGCGCTAGGCGCGCTTTGGTGGATTCTTGGTTCTCATCCAAACGGGACTCAATCACCCGCACGGCCAGCCGGCCGATACGCGGGATGAGAATGCCCAACAGAAGCATTCCCAACAGCGGCAAGCCATGGTCCACGATGGCCTGCCAGATGGCGAACATGTAGTACTTCAGCATTTCGCCGAGATTACTCCTTCAGGCTGATAGAACCCTTGGAACTTTAAGCGCGGTGGATGAGATAGTAATTCGGGGTGGGCTTCCACGTGAAGCCGGCGGGGACGATATCTGCGCCGTAAGCGGTGTAAGACTTTGTCGTCCACAGCGGGATGGCCGGCATCTTTTCCAGCAGCAAGCTCTGCGCTTCGGTGTAGTACTTCTGGGCTTCCTCGTGGTCTTGTGCCTTACCTGCCTTTTCCAGCAACTTATCGTATTCACGGCTGCTAAAGCCTGACTCATTCTCTGAGGAGTAGGAAGCATACAAGGGAACCAAGAAGGTCGATTCCTCTGGAAACTCGGCCTGCCAGATCGTGCGGAAGGCCCCGGTGATGTGGCGGGCAGTAACCTCTTTGCGCAGGTCCTTCAAAGTCCCAAACTCTTGGCCCTCCGAGGGAACGCCGAGGGTATCCGTCAGCTGTTTCGCCACCGCGTCAATCCACGTCTTATGGCCGCCATCGACGTTATAGCCAATGCTGAACGGGCCCTCGAAGGGTTTTAGCTCTTCCGCCTGCGCCCACAGCTCGCGGGCCTTGTCCGGCTGGTAGGTCAGCACGTCGGCTCCTTCCGGGGCGGGCGGGGTGGAGCCAAAGAGGGGCGCGACGAAACTGGTGGCCGGAACCACCATGTCGTGGAAGACTTCCTGAGCAATTTTTTCGCGGTCCACCGCCATGGACATAGCGCGGCGGCGCAAGCGCCCAGCCTCACCGCGGAAATTCGCGTCATTGGCGGGGATGGTGATTTCCATGATGGAGCCACCTGGCTTAGTCAGCGCACGCTCCCCCAGTTCCTTTTCGAAGCTGCCGAGTCTCTCCGACGGGATGCGCGTGAGCACGTCCAACCGGCCTTCGACGAGATCCTGGTAGGCCTTCTCTTCCGAGGAGTAGACCACGAACGTGATTCCCTCGTTTTGCGGCTTGCGCGGGCCTGTATAGCGCGGGTTCGGCACGAGGGTTATTGCTTTCTCACGCTCCCAGGAAACCAGCACATAAGGCCCGCTGCCGATCGGTTCCATTCCGCGCACACTCAACTTGTCTTGGTCTTCGGAACGCATGGGGAAAAAGACCGAATAACCCAGCCTCTCCAGGAATCCCGCCGTGGGACGAGAGAGCTGAATGCGGAAGGACTTCTGCCCCGTGACCGTCAGGCCACGCATAGTCTTGCCGCCCTCGTGGAAACCTAGGATCGGTTCAAAATGGTGCGCTGACAGCAGCGACTGGTTTACCGCGGTATTCCACGTATCGACGAAGTCCTCAGCAGCAACGTTCGAGCCATCGGAGAACACCGCGTCCTCACGAATCACCACATCATAGGTGGTGTCATCGACCTGGGTGATGGATTCCGCCATGTCATAGTGGGTATCACCGTCTTCATCCAGATACATTAATCCCGAATACACCAGGTTGATGATGGTCTGTCCCGGCACATCGTTGGAATCAGCCGGGATGAGGGAGCGCTGCGGCTCTGAAATATCAGTGGTGATGAGGTCTAAGCCTGAGGTATCAATGCGGTCCGGTTCCGAAGCGCAGCTCACCACCGCAGGTGCCACTGCCCCCGACACAGCCAGCACCCCCAGCAGCCCCAGAAAAGAACGCCTCGACGTCACGCGTTCATCACCTCACTTTCACCCATACTTTAAAGCATCTAATCGTCTCGCTTTTCATAGCGACGCATGAGCCTTTCCACCAGTTCATCGGTGAGCTGGTCATCAGCCAAAATACGATCCAGAAGCTCGCGCGGTGAGGGCTCATCGGCGCTCGGGGTTTCATAGGAGTCACCGCTCAGATCCACACCGAAGTCGGAGGTTTCTGCCTCCGCAGTGGCAGGCTCAATCATCTCTGACATCTCCGCGACTTCCTCATTGAAAGAATCGAGGAACTCGTTGGCGTCGATAGCCGCTTCCGCACGCCGCTTGCCGGCTCGTACCTCGCGCTCAATACGGCGTTGCAGTGCCTTTTCCATTTGGTTGTGGCGCCAGGAGCGCAGCTTCGTGGGCTCTAGGCGACGCCCCACGGCCCTACCCTTACTCTCCGCCTTACGCGCCATCACCATGACGTAGGCTGCGGTGTCATTAACCGGCGCCCACTCTTGGCGGGCAGGTACGCGCCACCCGGCCCAAATACCCAGCATCGTCATCACGAAGGAGACAATGGGGCCCAGGATGATTCCCCAGGCCAGGTAGCCGGCCGAATCCGCGCCCAGCACCACCAGGGCACAAGCCACCGCGGGAATCACGGTGGGGGTGTTATCCCCGAAGACGGCCGGCTCGCGGCCCATGGCGATATCACGAATCATGGATCCGCCCGTGGCCGTGAACACACCCATCATGATGCAGGGAATCAGCGGCAGGCCATAGGCAATAGCCTTGAGCGCGCCTGTCGACGCCCACAGCGCCGAGACCACCGCATCACCATGCGACTGCACATAGTCCCACGTCTTGCCTTTGAAGTAGACGAAGCGGGCGATGATGGCTCCGGTAAACGCCAGGTAGAGGTACTCCGGCTGGCTCATCGCGGCGACGGTTCCGCGGTTGATGAGCACGTCACGGATCATGCCGCCGCCGAGGGAAGAGAACATCGCGATGAAGAAGAAGCCCACGATGTCATAGCCGCGCTGCCGCGCCATCGTTCCGCCAATCATGCCCATGAGGAGGACACCAATGATGTCGGACCAGTAGTACAGCGACTCGATCAATGGGTCCATCTCGACAACACTCATGGTGGTCATCGTATCGGGTGCTGAGCAAACTCTCGCATTAAGGAGCTATTCCTTGGAATGCGCCGCCTGGCTGGCGGGCCACGAAGGCTTAGAAAAGGAGCTAATGCACGTAGAGATCGTTGTACTCTTTCTCAATCCAGAGGACATAAAATACTTCCCCGTCTTTCCAGCTAGCGCGCTTGCCACGGCTAGCAGAAATAGTTCTTCAGATCGGCATCCGTTATTTCCAGCCCGCGTTTACCCTCGACGAAGTTCTTTTTCCAAGGAGATTCAGTGTGGGTTTTATTCCGCAATGCCCATGCGGAGTAGGGGCCATATTTGTCCCACACCTCAATCAAATCCCGCTCAACATCGCGGTAATCATCCCAGTCGAAATCATCCGAGACGAACTCATCGGGGTCGATGGGAAGCTTTCCATAGTGTTTAACGTCATGATAAACGTCCACGACTACTGGGCCGTGTGCCCAAGCTTCCATGCGCTCAGGAAAAAGCGGCAGGCCATCAGAACTGCGCATATGCAGCCCTTTGGCGTAGTAGAGAAGCTTGTGAAGCTTGAGCTGCGTTATATCAGCATCATCAGTTTCTTCAGCCCACGCTACAAACCATTCGGCTATCTGACGCGCCGTAAAATGCTCCATGTCTGCCCTCCTTCCAGTTCCTGCCAAACGTACAACAGGCCCAAGACTTGACACCATCCCGACGTTCGAAAAAACGTAAAACGTCCTCCAAAAAGACGGCGTAAAAGGAGGAGTAAGCAACAGAAGCTTTACGTTGTGGGGCCACCGGGGCTCGAACCCGGGACCAACGGATTATGAGTCCGTAGCTCTAACCGACTGAGCTATAGCCCCGCGTATTCCCTGTCTGCATTCCGCACTAGCATTGAGCCAGCACTCACGCGCACAGCGAATCCGCTCCCAGCAACATTAATCGGCAGGCCCGGCAAACAGCAATTTAGGCCCGGCCTGCCCCAAGTTTTCGGGGTATGAACTGTGAATCCACCCTCAGCCACGGACACCACATCAGAGCCACTGCACAGGGACTTTAAATGCTAGCTTAGCTGCCAGGTCTATTCTTTCTTTTTCATTTTTCTGGCTTGCCTGCGCTCGCGCCTTCGAGTGCGCTTTGCTTTGCGGATATCGACGACCCACCGCGGAACAAAGGGCCACGGAAGCGGAATCCCGAACGCTCCCGTAAAACCAATCGCCCCGATGACGAAAGCAGCAATGAGTGGAATAGACAGCACTGTTTCGGCAGGCTCTGGAAGGTTCATACTTGCGACCAACCCTGTGGCACCGGCAGCGCCCATCATGAGCGTGCCATAAGGATAAATGAAGAGGACACCATCGCTGTCTGCGCCTATTGAGTCGACCGAGTCATACCATTTTTCCGATTGAGGAGTCCTCCGCACGCACCGGATGTAGTAGGTCCAATAGGCCACCATGACCACCACCAACCCGCCATATACGAGCAGCTCAGCGGTATCCCCACCCATTGGATATGACCTCCTGTGGTTGCGTGATGCGGTATGTAATGGAACGCTACCAGCGTCTGCTGGGCGGAGGCAGTGGGCTAAAACGAAATCTGAATGCGGAGCAAGCACCTGGACTGAGAACACATGTATGTCATCAGACATTTATGAGGTTGTAGTCTTGCGACCATGAGGCTCCTTTCCTTTAGCGTGTCCAACTTCCGCAGTATCCGCGCCACGCAAACACTTTCGCTGTACCACCATTGGCAGCATTCCACCGCGCCGGAGGAAGGTTGGGAGCAGGTCAGCGACCCCATCACCGTCCTTATCGGCCCCACCGCCTCTGGAAAAAGCAGCGTTCTCA
The DNA here is from genome assembly GCF_001811145.1 of Corynebacterium sp. HMSC062A03. Classification (NCBI taxonomy): domain Bacteria; kingdom Bacillati; phylum Actinomycetota; class Actinomycetes; order Mycobacteriales; family Corynebacteriaceae; genus Corynebacterium; species Corynebacterium sp. HMSC062A03. Next base: position 57,925 of record NZ_KV803648.1, read on the forward strand.
ACGCCCTCGCCTTTGCTTTGCGCGCTATCGAATCATCCGCCACCGCCTGGCTTGCCGACGCCCCACCCAACCAACTCCCCCACGCCCCTTACCGCCTCAATCCCCGTACACAACGCTTGCCTAGCACTTTTGAGCTGGAATTCGACCTCGATGGAGTGCGCTATCTCTACGGATTCCAGTGGAGCTTTACCGGCGTGCATGCCGAGTGGCTCAGCCGCGTGCCATCAACCAGGTGGAGCCCCTGTTTCGTGCGCACCCGCGGTGAGGAGGTGCAGTGGACGCGCTCCTTTATGGATAAGGGGGATGTGGCCAAGCTCGGTCCCGTGACAGACACCGAGCTTATCCTTTCCGCCGGCCTGCGCGACGGGCACCCCATCCTCGCCCCGCTAGCCCGCGCCTTGGTGCACGACGTGTCCTATCTGCCGCACGGGCATACCGCGATGAGCACCGCCTCCCGTATCACCACCCTTATCCGCACCGGCAAGCTGCACCTGCATGAGGCTGCCGCCCTACTTCGCGCGGCCGATGCCGGTATCCACTCCGTGCGGCTGAACCAGGACCACATCCCGGAGCACGTCTTCCGCCAGATGCGCCCGGTCATCGATGCGCTCAGCCACAGCGATGGCAGCATCCGCCGCCCCGACGAGTTCAGCGCCTACTCCGATGCGGAGATTGAATCCCTGCTGCATGCCATCATCGTGGAGCACAAGGCCGATGATTCCTTCTACGAGCTGAAGCTGACCGATGAATCCGGCGGCACACAGAACTGGATGGCCACCGCTCCCCTAGTCCTGGACACCCTGCGCCGCGGCGGGATCCTGGTGGCCGACGAGCTGGATTCCGCCCTGCGCCCAGCTCTTCTCGACTTCATCATTCACGCCTTCCGCGAGCCCAGCATCAACGTCAACGGCGCGCAGCTCATCTTTGCCTCCCACGCCTTCAGCGCCCTCGAACGCGCCGGCGAGCTAGGCCTGCGCGCGGAAAGCTTCTGGTCCGTGGAGAAGACCGCCGCCGGCGAATCAGAACTGCACAACCTCAGCGACACATCCATATCACTGGACAACCCCGACGCCACCCACCACTTCCTGCGCGAACGCTACGGCACCGCCTCCTGTGAGGCGCTCAATACACTCAAGGAGCTCGTGAGGGACAGCTCATAAAGGGCGCGGGCGCTTGGCGACATCTCCCCGCCGACCACTCCACCGCGATCCCAAGATCGAGATTGTCCACATCTCCGCTTGCTGTTCACCAAAGGCTAGCTGCGATTGAGTAGGAACGCATTCCATTTGCGCATGCGCGTACCCAGGTTGAACAAGAATTCTACCCAATAGAAGAGGTCGAAGACGCGCTCAAACGAACACCTATACGACCAAAAGCTTACAAACTGCACAGATCGTAGGTTCCCCTCTTCGCATGAACAAAGTTGTGTCCCACGCAAAAGGTATACTTACCACAATGCCGAACAGGTTATCTAAAGTGAATGGAGGAATCGCTTTTGCCCCACCGACCCCACCCTTCTCTAACTCGTATCTTCCAACAAGCTTCTCCCGAAGACACGATTGTTTTTATCGACGAGAGCTACGTAGCCCCCGGTGAGGAATTTTCCGATTCCTTTTACTCGCTGGTCGCAACCGCCATTAAGTTCAAACACCTTGCCGACACCCGGTTTTGTCTGAAAGAAGCTGCACAATCCACCTATTGGCATACTACTGATTCAATGCAGACCAGAGAAGGTCAAGAAAGGGTCGAGGCAATGCTCAGGCTTTGTTATGAGTTTGGTGACTCCCATTCTGTCGCTTGCCTTCGCCCCCTTCAGTACGACCAGGATGTTGAGCACGCCCGCCAAGATTGCCTTGAAAAACTGATCACCACTATCACTGGGCAAGACCCTTCGCTCAACGGAATCATTTTCGAAGAACGGCGTTCCCAATCTGATAACGACAAAGATAGAAACACGTTAAAGCGCTTACGAAAATCAAACGTTCTTCCACAGGGAATTCCCGCAGCATGGGTTAGCCCAGCCGACGAAACGTGCCTTTGGGTACCAGATCTTGTGGCCTATATGTACCGCCGAACGCTGACTCACGGCGGTCAGAGCACAGCGTGGTTCAACAAGTATCTGGGAGAGCATTGCCAAATTTTGATGGTGGTACCGAGGCGTAAGCCCTCGCAAGCTCCAGGAAAAATTAAATGACCCTCACCTGCCAGTAGCCTCGGTGAGGGTCGAGCAGCTGTACATAATGTAGGGCTGCTCCTGTCTTAGAGTATGCCTTATTTAGCCCAATCCAGTCAAGAGGCACAACGCCATCTCCTCGGCGCCGCCTTCGATACTCAACGCGAACTGGAGTTTCATCAGACTCCAATGTCCCGTCGGGAGTCTCACGGATGGCATACGGCGTTATTTAACAATCATAGGCCGGTTGACGTTTGCTTAAAACTGATTGGAATTACGGATTTGCGGAGGGCCCTCAAGCTAATTCCCCGACGATTAAGCCTTCCTCCTCGTCGGGATAAACGGTTAAGCTAGACGGCGGTTAAGTTCCGCGGACCAATTGGCAATCTCCCGCCCTAAGTACTCGACGTATCGGCGACGGTCTTCCTCATCCATATCTTGGGCCTGAGTTACAGAAGTATTAATGTGGTTAGGTTTTGAAACGGTCGACTTTGTCAAGTTAATCCCTCCTTTCCCAGCATGACACCTACACCTGAAGCGTCTTTCACCTTTCAGTGAGACTCTTCTTAAGGACAACCGAGTTGTGCGCGAATGACTAGAGGCCACCTCAACGCTCTCCACTTGCTGCGCCTGTCCCGCACACCTATCAGAATCAAGGCTTGACTGTTAAAGCACGCACTCCATCTCTGCGCCTAGGAGGCCCTCCAAAAAGCTCTGGAGCCTACGCGGCTCCAGGCGACAACGTTCCGGTAGCCGGCTCGTCGTGCGATTATTCTAAGCAATACATCGCCATGCCTACAAGGCTCTTAGCCGCTCACCGTCCGATAAACTAGTTCCGACGCACAAGGAACACCCACCATGACTGAACAGAAACGCCTCCAAGCACTTGAAACTCGCGTTAGTGAATTGGAGTCCCAGGTAGCCCAATTACTGCAGGCCCTCGGTCATGCTCCTTCGCGCCCTAGTACTGCAGACACACCGCCGCCGGCGAACGTTTACTCTGAAAACCGCTCACCGGAAGAGAAGATTGCGCTCTTCATGGATTGCTTCACGGGGAGGACAGATGTCTACGCAGTGGCCAAAAATACTGCGGGAAAGAAGGCTTGGTACCCAGCTAGCAATGGCTACTATGACCGAAGAAATCCCAATCTAAACCCCCTGACACCGAAGGTGATCGAAGGACATCTGCGCCGTGACAACCGCTTCCACGTTGGGCTTTATCCGCTGTGTACAGATGACAGTTGCCGGCTGTTGGTCTGCGATTTTGATGATGACGACTTCAAGCAAGCCGCCCGCGCCTACGCGGAAGAATGCAAGAACCAGGGCCTCGATCCGCTCATTGAAGTATCGCGTTCTGGGAACGGAGCTCATGTCTGGGTATTCTTCGACGAACCTATTCCCGCCGGCCTCGCTCGTTCTGTAGGCATCGGGCTTCTTGCCAAGGCTAGCCCGGATTCCTACTTCTCCAGTTTCGACCGGTTCTTTCCTTCCCAAGACACACTGCCGGCGAAAGGCCGTGGCTTCGGAAATCTGATTGCCCTTCCATTAGCAGGCCACCATCGCTCCGAAGGCACAACAGTATTCGTCGACAGTAATTTTCATCCATTGCCAGACCAATTCGAAGCTTTGGCAAGAACGAAGAAGTCAACGCTTTCCGAGCTCAAGAGAATATACGCTGCGCTTCAGCCCGATCCCGAAACATCCCTTCCCCAGGCCCCAACCCGCGCAGAACTAAAGAAGCTCAAGGCTTCTGGGAAAGTCCACGTCACCCACGATTCGCACGTCCACGTCGATTTATCGGGCGTCGACGCCACCACTCGTACGGCCCTGCGGCACCTAGGTGCTATTGCTAACCCGCAGTTCTATATAAAGCAGGCCCAGCGTTTCTCCACTTTCGGCACTCCACGGATCATCGTGCGCTTTGATGAGAAAGACCAGGTCCTTACACTCGACCGCGGCACGCTCGATGACGTCCTCGACATCTTGAAGACTGCCGGATATACCGTCACACGTCGCGGCCGTACGCCCAAACCTAAGCGCATCGATGCATCATTTTCCGGTGAACTACGCCCCTACCAGCATTCCGCCGTCAAACAGATGCTCAAGCACAAGTCTGGAATGCTCATTGCCCCTCCCGGTACCGGAAAGACCGTCATGGCGTGCGCAATCATCGCTCAGCGTTCAGCCCCTACCGCAGTCATAGTTCCATCGCGGGAGCTAGCTACCCAATGGCACCAAGCCCTCAAGCAGTTTCTTCCAGACGCTCAAGTTGGGCAATACTCAGGCACCAAAAAGAAACTCAGCGGCGTGGTAGACATTGTCACAGCTCAGTCCATCAGCCGTAATGATTCCAAGACTGACTTTCTCTCTGACTACGGCCACATCATCGTTGACGAATGCCACCGAGTCGGTGCTGCCGGATTAACCAACGTCCTCGCACACCTCAACGTTCGTTTTATGCTCGGAATGACCGCCACACCGTTCCGCTCCGACGGTCTTGATAAGCTGCTTCCCCTCATTTGCGGCCCTATCCGCCATACCGTCGAGCTCGAGCGCCCCGGACGCCGCGATTACGTAGTCCACAACACCGAGTTCACGTACGACTCCCCTTACCTGTTCTGGCCGGACCTCGACACTGCTCTGGCGGCGGATGAGCACCGCAACCGCCTCATCGCCGATGTCATCACACAAGCAGCGCAGGACAAACACACGGTCCTCGTCCTAGTGAAACGACGCGAACACCTCGCAGCCCTCAACGCCCTGCTTACCGACGCCCCCTTCCCCGCCCTTCAGCTACACGGCGGACAAAAGGCCAGCGAGAGGAAGGCCGTCCGTGAGCAGCTTGCCGCAACACCGCATTTCGTCCTTTTAGCCATGTCCCAGGTGGCTGGCGAAGGCATTGATCTTCCTGCACTGGATACTCTTGTGCTGGCCGCCCCAGTAAGCTTCCGCGGCGTTGTCATTCAGCAGGTTGGCCGAGTCACTCGCGATACCGATGACAAGGAGAACATCTCTGCCACCGTGCACGACTTTCTCGATGCCAACGTCCCTGCCCTCGCCGCAGCCTTCAGAAAGAGAAGCTCGACCATCGCCAAGCAGGGGTTCACTCGCATCGGATGCTAGAGCTACCCTATCCATGACCGATTCCTAATAGATTAGAGGCTGTGAGCAACTGAAATCCTTGTTGGACAGCCAGATGAATCGGAGCAGCGCAGTGGCTAAATTTGTAATCACTTACAACCGTCGCTCAGGCGAGTCTTTCATCAAGAAATTCTCAGATTCGACTCAATCATTTAAGGAACGCCTCCGCCGCGAAACAGCGATCGACGATCTTGACGTTGAGGTTGCCCACATCTCAGCACCCCCCTTGGAGTCCTCGAAAAAGTCTCATTCCCAGTATTTCATGGGCCGTGTTGTATTAGGAATCAATCAGCCGAGTATAACCAACAATGACGATGAAGAGAATTCTCTATAAACTGCCCTTATTACGTGAATAGAAAATCAAACCAGTTCTCGGCTGTGTAAGCAATGACGTGGTCGGTCCGAATGCTTGGCATAGCAGTTTCGTATTCCGATCACCGTAGTTTTTACTCCAAGAGGGCTTTTTTAAGTAAGCCACGTCAGCTCCTTACATGACGGGCATTCATCAGAAAGGCCGGTAAAACCAGTGCGGGAACAGCCCAAAAGAAGCAGGACTACATTCAGCGGTATGTCTCAACCATGAAGCGTCCATGAACGGGCAGCGTTTCACCATCAAATCATCTTCTGCCAAGAGAACTCAAGTCTTCCGATAGTGCATTCGCTACACGACAAGCCAGCGATACTCCGAGTGCAGTCCTACTAGCGCTGATGACTTTAAAGAACATAGTGCAGCTGCCGACCGCCAAAACTCGGCTACCCCACCCTGTCTACGTTGCAAGGAACACCGGTTCCCTCCTTCTATCAAGTTAGACTGCACCTATGGACGTTAATAACTTTGCCGTATATCCGCGCATCTCATCGATCCAGCTCCTTAACGAATCGATTGCACTCGACGCAGGGAACCTAGTTGTAGTGGTAGGACCCAATAACTCCGGAAAATCACATTTTCTGGATCAACTCGAAGCAAGATTGGTCGGAGAAGACTCGGAAGTAACTAAAGAAAACGAGGGGCTAACAAAGCACCTAAGCATCGACTGGGGGCCGATCAAATCCTTCCAAGAGAACGAATTTCGAGCTCTTGCCCGCGATGTTATAGGTCAAGAAAACAGATATGGATTTTTCGAACCCGAGGCGTTGCCGAACTTTAGAACACGAGGGACAACAACGCTTGAGGAGTTGGTTTCCACTGTCGAGGCAGGCTCACGTCTGGGGGCATGGACAAGCTCATTCGTCCGTCGAGATGCCCCACTATCTCGAGTAAGCGAGGCAGATCCAAAACAGCTTAGCTCGGAAAATTCTTTTAGCAGAGTTTACCGCAATGAAAAACTAATTAAAAAAGTATCACATTACTTCAATCGAATTTTCCATGAGGATATCTCAGCCTACCTGGCAGACTCTGGACAGATTGCCTTCAAGATGGGTAAAGCGTTTGGATCATCTGGGTCATTTGAATCTGGTATGTCTCCCGAATACTTGAAAACACTCAATACAGCACCGAAATTATGGCGCCAAGGATTGGGAATGCGAAGCGTGGCTGGATTGCTAATCAGAATTTACTCAGACCCAAGGCCTATTGTTTTAATCGATGAACCTGAAGCGTTTCTACACCCACCTCAAGCAGCGGCATTGGGCGAAGTTTTGAAGGAAATATCAGTCAACGAAAAAAGACAATTTTTTTGCGCCACACACGACCGAAACCTATTGAGCGGAATATCAAGAAAGTCACAAGGAGCATTTTCGATAATCCGCCTTAATCGAGCGGGAGACCCCCACAGTAACATTTCACGCCAATTTGACTATACGCTCGTGCCACCCGATTTTGATCGAAACATCAAGAATCACTGCCGCATTCGGCATTCTTCCATCTTAGAAGGATTATTCGTTGACGTTGCAATAATTGTAGAAAATGAGACAGACGCCTTATTCTATGAGGAATCCTTGGATTTCTATTGGCGTCAACAGGGTCCAGAAAGTATCTCCCGCCGGGTTACACCCCACTTTGTTAATATAAGTGGAAAAAGTAACGCCCCATCTACTATAGAATTGCTAGCCCTCTTAGCAACGCCCGTAGTTGCAATTTTAGATTCAGACATTATCGTAAACAAAAAAGAGTTTAAGAAAACACTAGAAACACTAGGCAATGATGACCTTCAGAAAATTATCGAACTAAGAGAAAAAATGGAAAAAGCCGTAGCTGAGAGGGAACCCCTACCCGCTAAGACTGAAAAAAATTACAATAACAAATTGAGAGAGGTTTTTGCAGGCAAGTTGAAGCATGTAACTCCAGAAAGCTACATGGCCCCACTGCTCCGCGAAATGAATCTCCTTCTCAAGAATTCGGGGTTGTGCCTTCCCCCAGAAGGCGAACTAGAAGATTTTGACCGTTCTATCACAGCCAGTAAAGCAAACTGGGTACGAGAAGCCCTAGATAAGAAGCTGCATGAAACGATGAAGGTGCAGAGTTTTATAAGCCGCGTTATCAGTGAATGTCATTATCAGCTTTCTCCAAACCAGAGCACATCGTCCCTCTGAGGAAGTCTTCGAATTCGCGCTGTCTCGAAGGACTACTTTAAAATGCTGTAATTTCCAACAGTTTCCATACAACCCGCGCCTCGACTCCAGATTTAAGTTCTGGGTTTCGGGGCTCGATTGTGCCGAGATTTTACGATGCTCGAAATTGCCTCGACTTAGCAAGCACATCCAACTACTAGCGGACCAAATCAACGGCAACTGACCGTAGCGGCGACTGAATACAGCACCCACCTACCCCAAAACCAACGCCGCCGTCTCCTCCGGCGGCACATCTTTCAGCTGACGACTCTTAATAGCCCAGGACGCCAGCCCCAACACAATCCAGACCACCAGCGCGATGAGCGGAGCCATTCCCAGCATGCCAGGCGACCCCGGAACGAAGAGCAACGCCAAGAACCCGATGGAGAGGATGCACCCAGCCAGCGCGAAGTACTCGTAAAACTTGTTCGGCGCAATCGCCTTGGACATCCCGGGAACCTGCCCGGTGCGCGCAATCTTCCATGCGCAGAAACACGTATAGAAATACGCCACCGTGATACCAGCACTGGACATGTCGACGACCCACGTCAAAGCCGCGCGCCCAAACCACGGGGTAACCAGGCACACCGCACACACCAAGAAAATCGCATTACGTGGGGTGCGCTGCTTACCTTTTAGCTCACCCAGCCGACTCGAGACTAGGTTGGCGCGGCCAAGAGTAAACAAGACTCGGCTTGCCGCAGTGAAGAATCCGTTCAACCCAGTAAGAACTCCGGCGCTGACAGCTACAACCATGAGCACCAAACCGGCAGGCCCGATTACCTCGCTGATTGCTGCCGCCGGCGGCCATGCCTCCCCTTCATAAGCATCGTGTTGGGCTCCCACAGCGATTGAGGTTGCGAGCATCATCTCCAAGTAGATCAAGGTCGCCGCAATGATTCCCCACATCAGAAGGCCTAGCGCTTTCTTCGGCGAGAAATTGAACTCGCCCGCCAGCTGCGGAATGGAATCAAAGCCCACGTAGGCCCACGGGGCAAAAGCGATGATGGTCGCCACCGCTGCCGCCGGCGGAACGTCGACAGGGAAAGCGGGGGCAAGCTCCGGGCGCTTGGCGACGTAATAAATCACCATCGACGCCACAATGACCACCACCGCCACAATCATGATCACAACGGCAAAGAACTGAAACTGGCCAGAAAGCGCGCCCCCATGACCAATTCAGGGAACGTGACACAGAAGACGAGCGTAACCGCCGGCGCATTCAACGCGACGACGCACGAGTACCCCAGCGTCAGCGCCCACCCAGCGATAAACGCATGAGTCCGGCCGAGCGCCGCCATAGCGAAAGCCATCCCATCACCCGTCAGCGGCAGCGCGCGAATAGTAAAGCCGTAACTCAAACCAAAGACGGCAATCATCAGGCCACCGACGACAAAACCGATGACCGCGCCGACCAGCCCCGCCTTCTGCATCCAGTCGAAGGGCAAGATATAGGCACCCCAACCAATTGCCGCGCCGAGCGCCATGGCGAAGGCCCATGAGGGCTTCATAGTTTTCCGCAGGGTCGTGTTGTCCGACGGCTGGCTTCATCCCAGACGATTCACTGCTTGTGCAGAGGCTTGCTGACCCGATGACGTCCGAGACCCCAGACCCCGCGGCCGAAGAAGTATCAACGACTGAAGGATCAACGACACCAGAAGGCCCAAACAGCTCTACAAGCACCACCGAGGAGGACGAAGCCCCCTCCCCAACCCGGGCTGAAAAGAAACCGACGAGTAGACCATCAACGCCAGCCAAGTCGGCGGCGAACGCGGCGTGACGCCTGAGGACGACACAATATTGGCCGGCAGCGCTACCTCTTGTGAGTTCGCCCCGGCGATGTTCGGTGCTGCCAAGAAGGCCAGCTACACCCTCTACCAACCAGACCCCACCGTCAGTCCCCTCTACACCGCGAACATCACTGCCAAAAGCCCCGTTACCGGTGAGAAGTACCAGCTCACCTGCCAAATGAGCAGAGATTTAGCGGGGCTGGCTTGCCGCAACCCCGACGACAACAATGTGTTCGCTTTCTTCACCGCGGATGCCCGCGACTGGCCGCAGCCTCTGAACACTACCGACTAACCACCCCAGCTTTTCCAGAATCAACGATGCCATCTTCTCCGGCGCCACATTCTTCAGCTGACGGCTCTTGATAGTCCACGACACCACCCCCAGCACAATCCAAATCACGAGTGCAATGGGCGGAGCCGTTCTCAGCATACCGCGCGATCCTGGGACTAAGCGCAGCGCCATATTCAGACTACCCACCAATCATTGCTGAGGATCGTTGCTCCTTAGTCTCGAGAATAGACGTCTGCAGTTATAACCTTTCCAATGTGGGGTTCCAAGGCTGAATCCAACCGATTGGATAGAATTACGTCCGACCTTTCCGCAAATTCTTCGAACGACTCCACCACCTCTACTCCGTCAAACGAGCTTTCTGGCCACGAAGGCTCGAAGATCAATAGCTCGATACCCTCCCCGCGAATCCTAGCCATCACATCTTGAATCGATGAAGAGCGAAAGTTATCGGATCCGGTTTTCATCGTCAAACGAAAGACACCAACGACACTCGGACTGAGCTTCAAAACCTCATTGGCAATAAATTCTTTCCGAAGCAAATTTGATTCAACGATTGCCGACATAAGTGTTTGCGGTACATTCTTGTAGTTAGCCAGCAGCTGACGCGTATCTTTGGGAAGGCAATACCCACCGTATCCAAAACTCGGATTGTTATAATGTCCCCCAATTCTTGGGTCGAGGGAAACACCATCGATAATTTGGCGCGTTTCTAGACCATTGATCCTTGCGAAAGTATCAAGCTCGTTAAAGAACGCAACTCGCATCGCCAAATAGGTATTTGAGAAAAGTTTAATCGCCTCAGCTTCAGTAGAACTAGTAACCAGAACTCCAGCTTCCGGGTCCAATGATCCCTGTTTAAGAACAAGGGCAAATTCATTAGCAGCCTTTACGTTGCGGGAGGCCGCAATAATCCTAGAAGGATGTTGGTTATCGTAAAGCGCCTTTCCCTCACGAAGGAACTCTGGACTGAAGACTATTGTTAGTTCCTTGTGTATATCGGCCATTCTTTCAGTAAAACCGATTGGGACTGTAGATTTAATCACCACGACGGTGTCAGGCGACAAAGCACTGATCGTCCCTAAAAGAGCTTCGACAGAACTTGTATTGAAAAAATCATTCTCGGGGTCATAGTCCGTTGGAGTGGCGATAATCGCAAATTCTGCCGAATCAAGTGCCTCTGCCGCAGAAGTTGTAGCCCTTAAATTCAGACTATTTCGTGCCAACGCCATCGTAATATCTGGATCTACAATCGGACTCTCACCCCGATTGACCTTAGAGACTCGCCCACCATCGATATCGACAGCAACAACCTCATGCTTATCCGCTAGAAGCACGGCGTTAGCTAAACCGACATAACCTAGACCGAAAACTGCAATCTTCACAGCGTTTCCTTCCCGTCTTTTCCGGATCTACGAGCAACTGTCGAAATAAACCGCATACAGCCCCGGAGTCCCGAGCACGCTACCCTCAATTGAAACGAGGTGCAAGACATGCGGCACCCACTCGATCCTCATCCGAAAGCAGTTTACAGTCCGAGCGATTCCCTCGTTCAGCCCAACATTAGGGTACCATCCTAGACCATTGAAGCTCGCCCAAACGATAGTGCCGAACTAGGAGTATCTCCCCGGCTGTGATGAGCTCAATACTTACAATCCCCGAAACTCCTACAATATCCACAACCACGCGTTGCAAATCACGTTCGATAGTTTCTAAACCGATCTCAGTATTGAAACGAATTTCTCCAGCTGCCAGATAGAACACGCTCACATCAACCTCGACAAATCCTCAGTCTCTCGTGTTGGAGGCCCAAAGACCTTCCTTAGCTGAGGTAGGAACTAACCCCAGGATGCTTCATGTTGCTGAGTTTCATCTGCGCCAACGCGTAGGACCTGCTTCTCAAATTCGTAGTCGATAACAAACTACACGTGCCCGCTGCCGCCAGCCACGAAGTGCGCAGAAAGCTAGAGGAGACTCGGTTTCAGTGCGGCGCCCGAACATGGGCATCACTCATTACTCGTGGACACGTGCACGTGCTTGACGACGACATGGGTCGCCTCTTCAAACACATCCAACTATTCGCGGGCCCCAGATTCCCAAACCAGGGTGGAATGACGAAGAACCTGGGAGAATACGTCGTAATCGCTCACTGCCACAACAACGGTCTGTAACACCGAAGCAGTACTCCTCCGCTGTGAGAAGCTCGGTATCCTCACCGACCGTGGACATTCATGCAAGGTATGGGAGAAGCTCTCAAGATTCGGCGTCCTCGACCCATTCGAGAGCACTCGACTAAATGACCGCTCGGTTTACCGGAACGCCTCGTAACCATGCGCGTTGCCGAACAACCACCACCAGCCCATCTTCGGCATTTCATGAGACAGGCAATCCCCCCACCGGGCTAAGTTAAAATGTGATTGAAACCCCCAAGCTACGGAAAGCAGTTAACTTCCTTGGATCTTCACATCTTGACCATGTCCCGCGGGGATGCTCCTCGTCTCAAAGAATGGGTTCTTTACCATCATGAACTCGGCTTTAACTTTTTCCATGTCATCCTTGACGCACCAGTCGACGAAAGTGAAGCTATACTTCGGCATCTCTCCGAAGAGTTTGAGCTGAGTATTGACATAACTGTCAAAGATGCCAAAGGACTTTACTTCGATGACTTATCTCCCAAGGACAGGTGGGAAAGGGTCAAAAAGTGGAGATTAGACAATGAAAGCTACATCGAGTCCAGCGGCCTCCCGATCGTAGATCCTCTCTCAGATCGGCAATACACTTATCTACCTGAAAAGCTAGAAGAGCTTCAGAACAACTTCCCTGACGATTGGGTAGCAGTGATTGATGTGGATGAATTCATTGCGTTTCCTGGTTCTAAAAACTTGAAGGAACTAATCAAGAAGTCGAGCGCTCCTCGGATACGATTCCTTAATTTCAATTTTGACATGTCAAATTGGGAGCCAGACACCCCCGTCAGAGAACAGACCTACCGATGGTCAAGGAAAGACATTGAGGCGTACGGGAAGGGTTGGGAAAACCGAGTTAAGTCGATCGTAAAGATTGATCACTCACTGCCACTATCCTCTGTACATGTCGTCTCGAAAGGACCGTTCCAGACCCTTCCGCCTACTGTCGCCAGACTTCATCACTACAAGTTCCCCAACCAATTGATCCAGATTGACTACAGCGTCCATGATCCCTCAATCGCCTTATCTTCGATCAGCCCGTCCCAGAAGAAACCCGAGAAGCGCTTGCAAAACACCATAGGAAGTTTAAATAACCTAAGTAGTACACCAGAATTTGCAAAGCTCGCCGAAACAATTATCCACTATTCAGAAGTTGGCCAGTTAGTTTTCTCTCCTGCCAAAGGAAATTGGGGCGATGGTCTAATTAACATCGGAACAAGACAATTCCTCGATTCTCTGGAACTGCCTTTCCATGAACGCAACAAGAGCAGCATCGAGACCGATCTACAATCCGGCTATTTTGAAGAGAAGGTCGTACTTATGGGCGGTGGCGGTGCATGGTCAAGGAATTTCAGCAATGCTCGCAAATTCACTGACCAGATAGCAAGGCAAGCTAAGCATGTCATTGTACTTCCAACGACTTTTGATCTTCCCCCAGTCGAACCTAATAATGTGACTTATTTCGCGAGAGATAAGTTTACAAGCCTCGACACCAACCCCCAAGCCGTTTTTTGCCATGACATGGCACTATTCATCAACCTAGAATTGCATGAACCGACAAATAGGGTCTGGCGGTTGTTCGCAATGCGAAATGACAGAGAAGGAACCAACCTAGCGAAACATGTCCCCCAAAACTTTGATCTAAGCAAGCTTGGAGACGGTGACTACGCCTTCGCCGACCCCCTGTTCAATATCCTCAATAATTTCAACATTATATGCACCGATCGGCTTCACTTGGCAATTGCGTCAGCGATGCTCGGCCGGAAAGTTAAGCTGCTGCCTGGAAACTACGCGAAGAGTCAAGACGTTTTTCTGTCTTCTTTGAAAGAAAACTATCCTCAGGTCGAACTCACCTCCAAGAATGAACTCCTTGAGTGGCTTAACCCAGCAGCTCATGGCTAGTGTACTTCGTCGGCTTCGGCCCCTTTTCTTCACGCCGCAGTCAATGCTCGGGAAATACCAATTTCACTTCACTTCTCCCGATACTTTGACATAATCGCCTCAATGTCTCGGAATAGTGCAGGACCATATTTTGGATGACGCAAGCCAAATTCGACGCTTGCGGGGATGAATCCGGCTGGGTTGCCTAAATCGTGGCGAATACCGTTGTGCACGACAACGTGCACAGGGTGCCCCTCGGAGATGAGGAGGTCAATGGCATCCGTTAACTGCAGCTCCCCGCCCTTGCCAGGCTTGATGCGGCCCAGTGCGTCAAAAATAGCACGGTCCAACAAATAGCGTCCCGTAGCAACCAAGTTAGACGGAGCGTCCTCAGTGGCAGGCTTCTCCACCATGCCTACCACCTTCTTCACCCCCGCCTGTTCGGTGTCCTCGATGTCGAAAACACCGTAGTTCGACACGTGAGCTGGGTCCACCTCCACCGCGAGCAAGACGGAACCGCCGTGTTCTTGGCGCACGCGAATCATTTCGCTCATGGCTGCGGCGGGCTCAATGACGTCATCGGGAAGCATCACGGCAAAACAGCCTTCATCGTCGTCCAGCACCGACTCAGCCAAGCCAACGGCATGACCGAGTCCTAGAGGCTTATCTTGGGTCACGGCAACGGGATGAATAATCTGGGCTGCACGTCCCACCTTCTCGGCCTGTTCATCTTTGCCGCGCGCGCGCAGAATCTCAACCAGGTCAGGAAACTCATCGAAGTGACGAAGCACCTCTTGCTTGTTTGGTGCCGTAACAATGGCCAACTGCGTCGCCCCTGCCGCTGCGGCTTCCTCCGCAATCATCTCGATACCAGGGGTATCGACCACTGGAAGGAGCTCCTTTGGAACAGTCTTCGTGGCGGGTAAGAAGCGAGTCCCCATGCCGGCGGCTGGGACTACGACGGTGCGGACAGTGTTGATATCGTGCATAGATTAATCGTATTACAGAGCAAAATAGTCGCTCGGCAGACCCCTGTGTTTTGCGCTAGTTTGTGCCTCGGAAGAAGTCGACCGTGGTGCGAATTCCTTCTTCAATTGACACTTCAACGTTCCACCCCAGCTGTTGCTCTGCCTTGCGAGAGTTCAGGCAGGATCGGGGGACGTCGCCAAGCCGGGCCGGTGCAAACTCAGGCTGATCCACAGCATCGGCTGCTGCCGCCACCATTGTGTGGAGCTCTCGGTCACTAGTCTCCACACCAGTTCCGATGTTGAACCTCTCGCCATTCGGAGCATGGAGCCAAGCAAGATAGAAGGCGCGCGCTACGTCCTTGACGAAGACGTAATCACGTGTGTTACCGCCGTTACCAAACACCTTGGTGGGCTGAGCATTGAGCAAGCGCTCTGCAAAGATGGCCACCACGCCGGCCTCACCGTGCGGATTCTGACGCGGACCATAAACATTCGCTGGCGCGATAAACGCGCACTGCAGCTGTGGGTACAAGCGACAGAACATGCCTAGGTACAACTCCCCTGCTGCCTTGCCGGCCGCATAGGGCGATTCCGGCATGACGTCATAACACTCATCGACGGGGAAGGTCTCAGGGCTACCGTAAATCGAACCGCCAGACGACGTGTGGATGATCTTCCGCACATTGTGCTTACGCGCGGCGTTAGCAATCTTGACGGTGGCGACCACATTAGTTTCGCAATCTTCCTCTGGAGCTTCAACCGACTTGCGAACGTCAATCTGAGCAGCCAGGTGGAACACTACATCAGTTGGAGCCTGTGCAAAGTGCTTATCAAAATCGAAACTACGAATATCATCCCGGAAAATTTCAACCTTTCCGGAGGCTAGCGCGTCTGAAAGGTTCTCCTCGCGCCCCGAAGAGAAATTGTCCAGTACGTCGACATCGTAGCCTTCCGACACTAGGAGATCTACCAAGTGCGAACCGATGAATCCCGCGCCACCAGTAACCAATGCCTTCATATTGTTACTGCCCTTCTAGAAGTAGATTTACCTTATTGACAAGCCTAGTCGAACTGCAGAAAGCAGCCTACGTAAAGAGATGAGCTGTTCTTCGCTCAAGTCGGCCTCAATCACAATTTCATCCAGCCCAAGGTCTTCAGCGAAAAGCACGCCCACGCCGATAGTTGGGACGATGTCGGATTCGTACCTCTTGAACATAAAGCTATTGGTTCCGATGGCCAAGGACTTCATCGTTCGAAGAGCGCCGTTGAATTCATGATTCGGCAAATCGTAAATTGCAGGTTTCTTCACATCAGCAAATCCATCGAGCTGATCGGATACTGTCCCTGAAAAGGTTCCAATCGGAAGCCCCTTCGGATAGTACTCAATCGGGCCAATCGACGATGACGCACTTTCCGTGAACTCTCGAATCTCGTACGCGGTGTTGGGGCCAATCCTTCCAGGAAAGGTCATCTCGTCGCCCGTCCACGGGGAGAAAAGTAGAGTGAGAGCAACAGCGCGACGATCGGGATGGATAACGCGGGGAGCATGATCTGCGGTGAATGCCTGGGCTGGCGGGAAAGCATCATACTCGGTCCGTTCCCACACAAGGCTGAACTGTCCAAGCGAGTTTGTTTGCTGCGTGAACTTCATCTATTTGACTCCAAAATAGTGTTGACCAAGTACATAGCTGCCAGCTGGCAGTTCAAAATCTTCACCAGAATCAATTAGCCGAACGCTGAAATCGAACTTCGAGTCCGCGAAAATAGCAGACCCCTGTAGAAGCTCTTGCGAATCCTGATTGGCCGAGGCATCACTGGGAAGCACTACTGCAAACATGTCGGGGCCTATCTTGCTCTCAAGCATCTTCGCTAGCGACTCCATCCAGCTTGCTTCCGATTCGTCGGAATCAGGCCGCGCAGTGAAATCGAGACCTCGTTGGCGCAGCCGGACAAGGTCTGCGAAGCTGGCGTGTCGCACCTCAGCGACGTGAGCAGCACCTACGCCTTCCAGGGTTACCAAATGAGAGTTTACTTCGCCATCCCATCCGTCTTGGGGAATTACCTCGTCAGACAGAACTTCAACAGTGCGCTGGCTCAAATGATCCGGCAAATAGATTCGGGCTTGCTCAATCAAGGCGTCACGGCCCTCAATCTGTGGCCAAGCACCCTCAGAGCTTCGCTGTTCCTCGAGCCTCTTCTTGGTCCAGTTGTTGAGATTCCAATTAAAGAAGGCAAGCGCTGAATTAGCGGCCGACGCCTGGTTCTTGTTGTCAGTTACCGTGACCTGTCGAGAGTGCTGACGCCGCAGAGTCACTGGCTTTCCGGTATGACCGAGCTTCACGCCGGAACGAAGCATCCTTAACATGATGTTGTTATCAACACCACTGGTTAATGTTTCGTCATACCTAAATCGGCGAAGCACATCCGTCCGAATAAACCAGGTACCGTGCCCCGGCGCCGCGCCTTTTTCAAACGCCGTGTAGACAGCGGGAATCATCGAAATTTGAAGTTCCAGCTCTCCGGTGTCATTTTGAAAGTTGAGGAACGACCCAACATTGCCGTCGAGACCTTCATCGAGCGACGCCAAGTGCCATTCAAGGCGACGAGGATGCAAGATGTCATCATCGTCGATGACGGCGGTATATAGGCCCTTCGAAACATCAAGTGCCTTATTTCTTGCAGCTGAGATACCTTGCTGTTCTTGGCTGAAGTACCGAATCCGCGAGTCGTTGAAACTATCCAGCACTTCCTCGAGATTGTCCGTTCCGCCGTCGTCCACGACGACGATTTCAAAGTCCTGGACACTTTGGAATAACGCAGACTGAATCGTCTCACCGATGATGTCAGCACGATCCTTGGTGGCGATAGCAATCGTCACCAAAGGAGCTGCATCTTCCGGCCTGTACTGCCAGTTAAGGAAGTTTCGGACGAACGTTTTGTCGTTGTATACAACGTTGCGGTTCTTCTGGACTGCCAAAACTCCTTCGGGAGTCTTCGCGACCACCTTGGCTGTCGGTGGATGCCACATGTGGTACATCCGGACTTGAGGATCCTCGATCCACATCGTCTTGAATCCAGCTCGGCGAGCTCGCTGGGCAAAGTCCAAGTCCTCGCCACCATAGGTGTGAAGTCTTTCATCGAAGCCTCGAATAGCCTCAAAACCAACGCGTGAAATCGCCATCATGCCGCCCATTCCCCACCGGGGACGCAGCCTGCTTGCGGCTTCCATCTCAGCCCACGCGTCTGGGTTCTTATCCACCCATTCATCAGTCATATGCTCAGGCAGGTCTCTACACTGCAGAAAGAACGCTGAGTTCGGGTTAGATTTTGCTACCTCAACAATTCTCTCGAAAGACTTCGGGGAGAAGACCATATCGGCATCGGTCGACACGAGGATATCGCCCTTTGAAACTGCAAATCCTGCGTTGAGAGCGCGAGAACGAGACCACGGTCCATCTGTCTCGGTATACACGTATTGAATCCCGAGCTCCTTCGCGAGCTCTTCGCTTGCATGGCGATCGACAGAGCCGAAGTCAGACAGCACCACTTCACCTTCGGCAGTTCCGAACGATTCTTTGATACTGGTAACTGCCAGTCTTAGTCGTCGAATTCCCCAATCACGAAAACCAATGACTACCGATACGTCCACGGCTATACGTCCTCTCCGACAATAGTGACCCGATTCAATCCCTGGTTTGCCAAACGAACTCCTAAACGAATGTCAGAGATAGCATCCGCCAAGTCCTTGGCAGACCAATTCGTAATCTCAACAACAAGGTCCTCGGCGCCGCTATCCCACGTAAATTCCCTCAGCCGCGCCCAACCGGTAACATTTCGCGTTCCGCAGTAGTGGAAATAGGTCTTCAGCCCTGGCGACCAACTGAGATTAGTTTCAACGCCTGAGTCCGAATTCATCGCGTTTCTACTATTCGAGATGCGGACGATAAAATCTTTTGATTCAAGTGGGCGAAGTGTTTCCACAAGAACAGAAAATCCCTGCACACCAGCAGGGATCCTAAACTTTTTCTTCAAGAGAGAACCTTAAGTATCGAAGATGGCGACTAACCGAAAGCAACATGCCTAACACCGCGAAATTGAGAGAATTCCGCCGCGATTAGTGTAGGCGGCTTGAACGACTTTAGCGGAAAGAAACCGTACTCGCAGTGGTTAACTCTGAGAATTACGACACTTGTTGCGCTACCCAATGATAGAAACCATCCGCATAATGGTATTGCGCCGGTCCCCACATATGCTCGGCGCTTGATACGCAAAGTTCAGTTG
This sequence comes from Corynebacterium sp. HMSC062A03, assembly GCF_001811145.1. NCBI lineage: Bacteria > Bacillati > Actinomycetota > Actinomycetes > Mycobacteriales > Corynebacteriaceae > Corynebacterium > Corynebacterium sp. HMSC062A03. The sequence goes on from NZ_KV803648.1 coordinate 77,184, forward strand.
GAACCTCGAGGACTTTGAGCCCAGTTTCTGCCGCGCACCCGTAGTAGCGGGCGTAAAGCTCATTCCACTCTCTTGCCGACCGGCTATTTGTCTTGGGCACTTCTCCCCCATCGTCACTTGCATCTGCAAACAACACTCGGAGAAGCACAGCGTTCCTCTCCTCTAGTTTTAGAGCAACATTCTTCGCCGCGGCTTCAAATAGTGCGAAGTGTTTATCGGAGCCGAATTCGATGAGAGAGCCGTGCGGAGTATGGCTCAGCCAGCCTGAATGATTCAGTTCGTTCAGCCACGTGACGTAGCCTCCAGACTTTACTGGATACACTCCTAGCCGTTCATCAACCAAATCGAGAAGAATCAGTTCGCTCTTTGAGCCCAAGACACCATCAAGAGCTCTAGATTGATAGTCAATTTCAACCATCTTTTTCTGGAAAGCGCTGGTCAGCTTAGACTCTACCGATGGAAGTGGGACTGGAGCTGACGTCGAAGAAATCCACGACGAGCGGGCATAGTAACGCTCAAGAGCGAATGAATCAGAAGCTACTCTGACTACATCTCGAGCGACACAGCTGCCATAGACAGAGACGTCTTGCACTACAAATCTCCTTAAATTTTGGGTGCCGCTACTTCGGGGAGGCTAGCTGCTCTCAAGAATTCGTTAAAGCACTTAAAGTTCCCAGGCACCGCTTTCAAGGAGCCGAAGAAATCAGCCTTTTCCAAGATCTCCGGAACTGTGAGCTTCTCCGCCTTTTTGATGTCTACAGAGGGCAACGACAAGGTCTCTGTGAGCTCTCGAGTCCTCTCATCATGGGTAACCCACACAGAAGGAACACCTGACAACATGGATGCCATATTGGCGTGGAACCTCGTCCCTACTGTGCCCTTGACCAGTTCTGTATTGAAATCAATCCACGAATCAAAGTGCCTAAAGAGACGGTAATACGACCGAAAAAAACCGGGCACTTTCGCTCCGAGTTCTGCAAGAAACTCAAGTTCTGCCGGCACCTTTGGGCTCTCTCCTGCTAGGAGGGAATCGAGATGGAACTGATGCACCCGCGCGTTTGCTGGCTCAACCAAGAAGTAGTTCTCCCGCACAGCTTCTCGGACTAGGTGTTGATCCGCGCCCCTCGAGTAATCAGTTACATTCACTGCAAAGCTTCCATCTGCAGGCCCCGACAAGGCCTGGGAGAGCTTTTCGAATGCATCGGGCTTCGAAAAATAACTTGGGCACCCTGTCACGAAGACATTGTCAGCCTCACGCCCTAGCACACGGCGAACTAGCTCAGCTGTGTAGTCTCCACGCACCGAAATTGCTTGAGCCTTGTCAACAATCTTCTTCAAGCATCGAATTCCCTCGTCCGGAAGCGCATCCGCGGACAGTTTCTGCCCGGACTTAGCCTGCGAGCCCATTCCGAAAATAACGATCGGCTTGTTGTAGCCATCGAGAGCTCGGGCGAAATAGTCATACCGCTTCCGCATTATAGGCGAGAAATCCCCAACTCGGAAGAAGTTAGCCATCGTGAAAATCAGATGGCTACAGTTCTCATTGACGAACTCCCGAAAATTTCCAGAAGGGGTCAACTTACGCCACGAAGGATCCAAAACCGACATTGTGTTATGGAACATATTGTGGGGCGCCAAACCATGAACAATGTTCCCTGAATTCTCCGGAGTTTCCGACGGAAACTGAACAGGAAGGTGGGTCCTAATTCCGTTTGTTGCAATAAATGCATCCACTGTGGGGCTCAACTTTCTACCGTCATGCGGGGGGTCGAATAAGCAACGCATGGCTCACTGTCGCCATTTCGCTTCTCAAAGACTCTGAAGATAACACTACCGCCGGGGAAGTTCTCCCAATCCCACGTATTTTGATTGCGGTACCACTCCATCGCGTACTCTTCGCTTCCGCGATAAAGCCTAACGGCCAATTGCGTCCGACGCTCTTGCGGGGCAACTGTGAACCTTAAGACTCCGTTTTTCCAGGTGTAGCAATAGAAGTGCCTACCACTATCGAAGCTTTCTCTCGAGAAGTTCCTCAACATTTCAGCGTAGACGAGGCCCGTTTGATTATGGTTTGACTCAAGCAATTTCATCACGGCGACATCCACCTGGTGCGACTTCAAGAAGCTAACCATCCCAGGAACGTGTGTCTTTGAGTGATTGTCGCTATCTCCAACGAGTATGCGGATCTGCCCTTCAAACGAGCTAGGTGCCGTAGCAAACGTCAGGACACGGTTGAGCCAATCAACATCATCTTGTGTTCGGCCACCCGCCATATACCTGAGAATTCCTGGGTGCGGTTTCCTCAAAAAGTCTCCGATGAAAAATTGTGGCGCTGCAACCATGACGGTTCCGAAACCAAGGCGAAGTCCATGGAGGACTGCAGCGGTACCGCCCTTAGACGAGCCAAAGAAATAAACATCGTCTTTTTGCGCTCCAGACTCAGCCACCACGCTTCTGACAAAAGCCTGCACTGCATCGGCAATCTTCAGGGACCTTCCTTCGCACAGGTAGTAGCTTCCCTGCTCACGAAAGTCATCCAAAATGAAGTACTGAGTGCCCGTGAAATTTTGGAGAGAAGACTTGTAGTTAAAGGTGATGTCTCCGACTCTCGACATTGCCGAAAACACAAAGGCCACCTCAGGGGTAGTTCCCGGCACTTCTAGATAGTGCACCGGCAATTCACCTGGGAATTCCTGCACTTCCTGAAGGAGCCCGACAGATCTGTCGTTAATAACAAACCCCTCAGATCGCACTGTAATCTGAAGCGTTACCTCACAGCACTCGCCGAGATGGATAAACGTCGTGCTTTGACCGCTCGATTGGGCCCTGAGCGCTGAAGCTGGCAGCCCAGCAAACTCAACTTCTCCGACGCGTTCGCCTTTCCCATTCAATAGTTGGAAAAAACGCCCCTGCTGAACAACCTTGAGGTCAGTTTGGAGAGCAACTGCAAGCTCCGAAGACATCTCCGCGGAATACAAAACACTGAATGCCTCATGCTTTTCCGTCTTGTGGCCAATTCCGCCGCGGATGTGACCTCCAACAAATTCGCGATACGTACCTGGTTGGCCGTAAAATCCGCATTCAGTTGGATCTGCTATGGCTTCTACTTCTTTATCCTGCGTTTGTAGAATTGCCAGCTCCGGTATGGACTCTCCATCCACAGGATGAGGCAGAGGCCCGCTAGAACTCGCTAACTCAATTCGTAGGTCGTGCTCTCTAATCTTCATTTCTCCACATCCATCGTAAGTCCACGAAGCGAAGCTGGACGGTTAGGCTTCAGCCACTCTCGAAGCATAACTCCGTGACAGAACATTCCATCAGGAAGCGCAAGTGTGACGTGACATCTTCCCGTTCCAGCGCTAAATGAGGAATAACGGAAATGGCCGACATAGGGGTTCTCGGAATATGAAAGCCCTTCGCATTCGATCTTTTCATCCACAATGTGTCCGGCAGCATCTCGAATCTCGAAGGAGAAAAGATAGTTCTTCCTATCGATTCCGGACGGCGCCGAATAGTCAACCTTAAGCGTAAACCTTTGCGCCGGAGAGTCGAGCTCCCAAATCTGCCATCCAGCCAACGTCTCGGAACCGCTAGCGAGTGTAACTGACTGCGGGAAAGAAACAATATCTAGGCCGGGGAAGGCCTTTCTAAACTCATTACTCTCAGCAGGCGGAAGGTCCTTCACGATATCCAATGCGCGCGTCAGGCGTTGGCTAAAGGAACCACTGGTCGACGTATCTTGGTCGGCAGACCTAGTCCAGAAAAATGATGGACTTCTAGAGTCCAACACGACTGGGTTATATCGATCAGCAACATTGTGGCCTCCTTCTAGTGACGGCCCCTCAAATGTTCCGTCAAGAGTACGGCGATAAACGTATGTCAGACCAATACCGATCATTGGGTGATGGACTTCTCGCGGGCTGATAAAAGTTTGCCCATCCCATACTGCAGTGAAGCCTCGTGCCAGGGAAATCACCATTCCCTGAAACTCTGGCTTCAAATACTTTGACATGTCTTCAAAGAACCCAGCACCGAGGACATCGTCGTCGTCTAGTCTGAATGCCCCAATCATTTCCCCGTCGGCGAAAGTATCAGACAGTAGTTCTTGCCAAGGTGTGGCACCATCACCGACAGGGCACTCGTCGAGCACGAGGAAGGGAAAGCGTTGGTGCGCTTCGATCAGACGATTCTTGTACTCTTCCGGCATATTGGAGGAGTAAGAAACAATATGCCGAATCTTATACTTCTCGGCTGCGCGTTCAAGAACTGGAAGCGAGTATTCAATCAGCATCTTGAGCCGAAAGGACATCCGCTCTTCCGAGTAGAGATAGTCAAAGTACTCAGAGGAACGCTTAAATCGATTCCCTGACGTCACTTTCCACTGTGTGGACCGTGGGTTAAAAAGACTAAACCTCGTATGACCGACAAAAGAAAAACTACTACTCATCTCATTCATTCTTTAGCTCCCGGGATCCACGGTTCAATCCCTTCTTCAACCTTTCCGAATGCAATATAGAGCACCTGTTTCCCAGAAAAATTGTCATCCATTGCGATTGGAAACTCAAGCAACGATGTAGGTGCCTTTTGATAGTTGCGTGGAGCCATAAATCCCCTTGGCAAAAAACCCTCACCTCCGTACCCTCTAGAAATACGCACGTTTGTGCCAGGGGCTCCACAGTAGATAGACATCCAAGAACTGCCCGACCGCACAACTACTTCACCCACCGAACCGATTTCGATGGTTGCTTTAGTATCCAGCAGGAATCGCGACACTGCGTCGTGAGCAGCTGGGCTGCCCTCGACAACATCCCGAATCAAAAACCTCCGGTTTCCATTCCATGTAATCGTGCGGTGCGTTTGAGTACTGCGGAATTGTGTCGTACCAGCAACTTGAAAGCGGTCCCAAGCTTCGACACTCTTAACGGACATCTTGGCATCAATCAACCGTTTACCAGGACCGAATGCAACCACCTTTTCGGCAGGAACATCATCGTACTCAGTAAAGAACAACCCCGAATGGCCAAGCTGACCGCGCAAGCTCACTGCAACCTTGTCATTTCGATCGTAGGAGGTCAACCCACCATCTTGAATTAGTGCGTTACCGTTATGCCACAGGTAGACGGACGTATCGTCAATCTGCTTGTGAAAAACTCCGCGGAAGCCGCATACAAACGAAAAGAACGTGTCGTGACTTGACGCGATTTGAAGCCCGTTCTCCTCCGAGGACCAAAAGCCATGCTTAGGGCTGTATCGAGATTGGCTTGAGAGGCTCGCGTCGCCCAATGGAGGTACAGCTTTATTGGGCAGAAGCATGTGGCAATAGGCGCTCAACGCCAGCTCATAAAGGCTCTCGAAATCGCGTTCTGCTCCCCCACCAGCCCACTCTTTAAAGGCCATAATATCTTCGAGCAGCCGAAGGTAAAACGCCTGGTAAACCGGAGTGTTTTCATTCGCGACGCCGTCCGTGCCAAGAACCTTCTTAAGCGTTCCAACTAGAAAGTTGTTTACAGAATTCTTCCCTTCCTTCCATTCAACATCGGGAAACAGTTCGAAGGAATGCAGCATCGCAATACCTAGCATTACGCCGTGATTGTTCGGTCGTAGAAGTCCGTAGCCTGCGACGACGCGATAAATGGAAGCAACAAGGCCGCTAAGGGCTTCGACGTCAATAGTTCCGATTGAGCCGTGCCCGTCAATGGACAACCAAGAACGAATGTCGCACAAAGTCCGCAGCTGTAGAGCACACTGGTGGTCAAGGCTGCCGCTAAAACTGCCGCCAAAATCCTGAAACTCGCTCCGCAGATACTCTGCAAAGTCCTTCAAAATGGACTCGACAGTCGCAGTATCACCTTTCTCCAGGATAGGAAGCAGGTAGCGAAGCGAGTTCGTCCACAAGCGCGTTGAGTCTGAGTCCTTCGCGAAGGTAGAAGTGAAGTCTACCGTCGGAGCATCTATGCGTAGAGTCAGTGCCGCGCCGTTGGGCATGACTACGTCCCACTTCTCCTCGTTACCATCGACCTTCCAACGGTCCGGTGAGCCGTCAGGAAACTTTTGCCAATAATCGGAGACATTTACCAATTTCTAACCCCTCAAGTAAAAGGGCGGAACGCGAACTAGGCGCGAACCGACTTCATCAGCTTCTTGATCTGCGGCCAAACTGAGTCGATTGAATAGAGTTCACGAATCAGCTCGCGGCCGTCAGCGGATGCGTCTTCCAAATTGGTGCTTCCGCTAAGAATCTTTCGCAATCCAGCTTCCATTGCCATTTCATCTTCGAAAACCCATTCTTTGGGGTAGCCTTGTTCGGCCCCGCGCCAGTTAAGGGTCAGGCCTACACCGCCAGCACAATAGCCTTCAGCCACTGATACCTGCATGCCCTCGAAATCACTCATCGAAATGACAGCAGCGACTTCAGATAGCTCGCGCTTAGTATCTACCCATCCGTGCTTTTTCACGGAAGAACCTAAATCGAATTGCGCAATCAGCTCTTCACATTCCTTGAAGTACTCTGCTTCTTCCGGCTTCTTCCACACCCACTCGAGGTCTTCGGGCTGCTTACCGTAAACGTGAAGTTCAAGATCTGGGTAGTCATTCTTCAAGTGCGCGAATAGTTCGATCGCCTTCTTGAATCCCTTAAGCTTGGGAACTGTTCCGACCATAGCAATCTTATTCAGACGATTCTCGGAATAGCTTCCCTGCTCATAGCTATCAACGTCGATCGCATTCGGAATTAGCCAAAGCTTGTTTCGCGGGAAATCAAAGCGGTCTGCGATGTCCCCATAGATATGGGGAGCAATCGAAATGATCGCTGAAATCTTGTCCTGGTTAACTTCCGTGCCATAGTCGGCCACAATCTCAGAACGGTGAGCTCGTACCACCATCCGCTGGTCACCACGAAGCTTCTTCGAGTACCACACAGCCGCGCCAAGCAGCCACTCCACCCAGACGAAATCAGCCCAGTCCAAGAGTTCCTTTGAACGGCGGGCATCATGTGCCTTGTGTCCGTCCCATTCATCAATCCGTACTGGGAACTCTGATTCCATGCACTCTTTGATTGCTCCCATGAACTTGAGATCATGCCCGGCAATCAAGACGCGCAACTGTACGGCTTCATTAAACCGTTGGTGGTCATGTGCTAGAGCAGCGTCAATCAACTCTGTATAGCGGGATTGGAAGGGAAAGCTCCGCAAGCTCGCCTTATGCTTTCGACAGAACTCAGAAAAGCGTTCAAACGCTTGCGAAGAAATCTCTTCCGACCGGAACCAAACGAATTGCCTCAGGGCGTACTGAACTGCTGAGAATCCGTGCTCAGCAACGAAAGAAATCCCCAGTTCAGAGAGGTTCTCTTCCACTTCGTTCCACGACTTCACAAAGTCTTCAAACTGAGCCGAATTCAGTTTCTGCGTTACGGATTCTTCCCCGACTGAGTTACGCACATAAGTACGCGATGGAACTGCACGATATCCAATTCGATTACTTGCCAGGAGTACCTCAGACGTAAACTTGATGTCTTCTCCGATGCGCCGATCTACATCGAAGCGGATATTGGCCTCATTTAGAATTCGTCGCTTCATGAAGAAGCTACAAGTCAAGCTTTGATGCTTCGTAATGGCTCGAACTCGTGACTTGGGGTCCCGGATCGCGTCCCACTTAGGGATTAGATCTCCTACTCGTACGCTTCCGTCGCCCATCCGAACCTTGAGCGACGTCCGAACGACGTCGTAGTTGTATTTAATAGCTACGCCCAACGCCTCTTCAATAGCTTTGGGCTCTAGGACATCATCGGAGTCGAGAAAGTAGATCCACTTTCCGCTGGCATTCTCGATGCCCTTGTTCCTTGGCGCAGCTGCCGATCCAGAATTCTGCGCCAGCTTCAGGACCTGCCAATTCGGGAATCTGGCGGCAAAATCTACAAGCCGGTCATAAGTATCGTCCTTAGAACAATCATCAACAAATACGACCTCACCGTTTACGAGGTTCATCGTCCGAACAAGAGAATCAAGGGTCTCGGACATCTTGTCGATTGAGTTGTACGTGGGGATAACGATTGACAGATCAGGGTTCGACATGGAAGTCCTTAAACGAAATAAGTAGGTAGTTCTTCACCCGACAGTGCCTTCACCAGCAGCGAAGTCGGCAAAATTGCATTAGGAACGAGCTTAGATTCGGAAACGGAATAAAGCTCCGCCCCCGCCTCCGCGAAGCCAATTTGACCATCGAAGTAGGAGTTGTGAAGTTGAAGCTCCTCAATTTCATCGTCGCTCGGGAAACTCTTCGAAGAATCGAAAAGAATGAACTCTGGAGTATCAATAAAGCTTCGCGTCCGGAATTCGTGGTTCAGGATGCTTCGCTCATTAAGCACATTGACTCCAGGAATATGCTGTTGCAGTAGCTTGAACTCAAGGCTCTGTTCGCAGTTCGTTGAAACAATGACCAGCAATTTGCTCAGCGATTCTCGCTTCTCAAATTCTTCAAGAAGCTGATCCCATTCATCGCTTGTCGATATCCGTGCAACCACCGTCGGAGTTTGGGAATACTTCTGGAAGTTCAAGCCGACAGTCTCCAAAATCTGCTCAGCTCGATGGGAATAGGTATTTCGCAGCGCAATGTTCAGTGCCTTCCGCTGCAGATCTCGGTATTCGCTCTCAGTGAGGTTCTTGAGTCGATCCGGTTCGGTATCGGCATAGATCACCGAGTCTCCGAAGAATTCTCGGACTCCCCTTGCTTCGTTCGAAAGAACAACTGATCCAGACGCGGCGAGCTCAAAGACCCTCCTAGCAAACATGGTCTTTGATTCAGTCACGGTATTCATTGTGATACCGAATCGTGCTTGCTTATATGCCTCTGCTGTCTTCTCGTATGGGATTGCTTCGTGCGTGAACTTCTCGAAACGCTCAGGATAACGATAGATGGGATTCGGGCTGTCCTTCATCCGGTCATAGATGACCAATTCATATCCCGCATCCAAGGCTTGATCCATAATTTGGGCCTGGGCTGCGCAGCGCTCGGGATACATACCGTACCAAGTACCCGCGAAATTCACGCCGCCCTCAGAGGAACTACCGATTGGGTTGAAAAGCTTTGGCTGTACTGCAAATGGCAACACCCCTACAAAGTTTGCCCCGACGTCCTTCTTATACCCAGGTACGCATTCCTCAGCGGTGGTGAAGACGTAGTCGAACAAACCGGCCGTGCGGGCGAAGTCATTGATCCTGTCAGCGAAGTGAGTCGGATCCTCCTTATTCCAAAAGACCGTTGGAATCTTATGCTCGTGGCAATAGTCAAGGATTTCTAAAAGTACTCCACGATTCTCTTTAGGCCACCGAATGGAAGCGTAAATCTTTCCTTGCCACGGATGTTCCTTGGGGCTACCGCCTTGCCATGCCGATTCACAGAAAAACAAACGCGGCTTATGCTTTTCGAAAATCATCCGCCAATTCGAAGGGGTGAGTCTGAACGTCTGGAATTCATGCTGGAACGAGTGGTACGTAAAATCATCAGCAATCATTGCAACTGGAATCTCCGTTGCAAATGGTACGCCTGCAGCCCTGAACGAAAGACCTTCGTCTTGTGGAAGGTAGTCGTCTCCACCCGTGCGGGAATCAATCCATTTCTTGGCAGCTTCCCCCACGATTGGTTGGTTGCGGCGCGCTTCTACTGCTTTATAGGGACCGTTATTAGCAGGAGCCCCCGTACGGCGCGCCTTGGGATCAGCAGCGGGATTTGGAGCCAGCTCCACCTTCTTGATTACTGATTTCACGGCCTCGCGGGGAAGCGCCTGCAACTGCTTTGCCGAGACAGACAATGACCGAACTTGAGATTCAATGGTCCCAAGAGTGGCCGTGCTTCCTCCCAGCTCTCGCACCACCCTTTCGGTGGCGAGCTTGCTCCGGCTAACTGCTCGACCAAGGTTCAAGTCACCCGCGTAATTTGACGCCTGTGAAGCAAGAACAGCGGTTCCAGCGAAAAGAGCTGGTCCCCATTTGTCAGTTATCATTCGAGTAGCCGCGATGGCGCTAGCTGAAGAAGCCATAGTAGCCGCAGCACGGAAAAGGGAACTCTTTGACGGGCTTTTCACAAGTACCTTCTAGCTCGGGGGGCAATAGTCCCCTTGAGCTTACACGAGCCGATTTGGATTATCTTTCTGCACAGTGACGCACCCCATTAGTAAAGTTTTCTGCTTAACGATTCATTCCCCATGGCATGTTCACGGCTCCACCACTCTTGGCTCGAAGCATCAATGGGGTAGATTTAGATTCTCAAGCGTTTGCAGATCGCTACGCATCGCATCACGCTGTTCTGTTGCGAGGTGCTACTACGCCGGTGAATACGATTCGTTTCGTCAACCAGAAGGAGGGCTTCATGGCTAAACGCGGCCAACATCGCCTTGAAAAGAAGCGAAATATTGGTTCAGCACAGCAATCAATCTATGAGACCCTCGTCGTGTCTGAGCAGTCTGGCTCGACGCTTCTGGTCGATGACTCGAAACTTCACGGGCTTCAACCCCGCCCCAACTTTTTGACCTACCTCAAGCAAATCTGGCGTCGCCGCTTCTTTATTTGGTCTGAGGCTAAAAGTAAGTCGCTCAAAGATGGCCAAGATATGTTTCTAGGCAATCTGTGGATCATTCTCAATCCACTCACCCAGGTTGGAATTTACGCCCTCGTTTTCGGAATGATTCTAAAGACTTCGAGGGGAATGGAAAACTTCATTGGATTCCTTGTTATCGGAGTAATCTATTTCGGATTTCTCTCCCGTGGCATAAACTCTGGTGTCGATTTGATCAAGGCCGAGAGAGGGATGATTACGTCATTCCAATTTCCAAAGGCCTCCCTCGTAATTTCACACACAGTCAGACAATTCGTCGACAACGTGCCGCCGGCGATAATTGGAATTTGTATCGCATTACTCTTCCAACCACATAAGCTCCCAACATGGAGCCTACTACTGGTTCCACCCTTATATTTCTTGCTACATATCTTTAACGCTGGTGCCGCCTTTTTCATCGCTAGGAGCACCGCTTTCGTTCCGGACCTTCGAGGAATCGTGAACTTAATGATGCGAGGCCTCTTTTTTGTCTCCGGCGTATTTTTCTCAATCGATCGCTTCGACGGGAACCCAAAACTGAAGCACATCGTAGAGCTGAACCCCCTCTACCAATACCTTTCGGCATTTAGAACCTGCGTCCTTGAAGGCCAATCGCCGAGCCTGCACGTATGGCTTTACCTAACTGCGTGGTCCATGTCCCTGTTTTGTGTTGGCCTAATCTACTTCTGGAGAGCTGAGGAGCGTTATGCCAGCGTCAAGTAGCCCAACTGTTGTAGTTCGCAATGTGTCAAAGACTTATAACGTTTATCCTGGTGGCTCAAAAAGGTCTCTTTTTGGCGGCCGCAAGCGGATTGAAGTACATGCACTCAAGGATATTTCGTTTGTAACCCGTGCAGGAGAGTCAATTGGTGTACTCGGACGAAATGGCTCGGGCAAGTCCACACTGATGTCCATCATTGCGGGAAATGAATCACCCACGCAGGGTTCAGTACTCGTATCGGAACAACCTACGCTACTTGGCGTTTCCGCCGCGTTACAACCCAACTTGACCGGTAGGCAGAATGTCCGTATCGGATTGCTCGCCATGGGGCTCACTCCAGATGAAGTAGCTGAAATTGAGGGGCCAGTTGCCGATTGGGCTGAAATTGGCGATGCTGTAGACCGCCCACTCATCACCTATTCATCCGGAATGAAGGCGCGATTGAAATTTTCGATCTCGACGGCAGTCCGGCGCGAAGTGCTCTTGGTGGACGAAGCCCTCTCGACGGGAGATGCCACATTTGCTGCTCGAGCTAAGGAACGAATGGATTCCTTCCTCGAAAATGCCGGCACCGTGTTCTTAGTTTCGCACGGGCCCCAGGCGATCAAGCAACATTGCAATCGCGCTATATGGATTCATGATGGGGTTATGATCGCTGATGGCGACGTGGATGAAGTTGCTGACGCATACAGGGCTTGGAGCCATTTTGCTGCTCAAAAGAACCGAGAGAAGGCAACCAAGGTTATGGACCGACTAGCTAAGCAGTTCGTTCCGCCAAGAATCATTTTGGATTCAGAAGCCGCTACGGATCTTGAGGCGATACGGCAACGAAGCGATAGCTAGTCACCTTGCAGCTATAATCGTCCCCCGGAACACACGGAAAACTTCTGAATGGAATGTGTAAGCCTCTCTTCTAGAGCTACACTTTGAATTGGAGTCCATCGTTTCATTGAGCAAGCATGCTCACAGAAGGTCCAGGCACTTGGCTTGCCTCCCTCATCCCATCACAGTAAATGTTTTTCCTGGCCAATCCTAGCCCTCGCCTGTCCCGCCCAATCGGTTATAGAGGTTCTTCATTTTCTCTGCGTTGTGCTCCCACGTGTGCTCCCGAAGGAAATCACGGATTGCAGGTGTCAAAGTCATTTCACTGCTCAGTGCTTTCGTAATCGCTGCTGCGATAGAGCTCGGGTCCTCAGGACGAGTGTAATACGCAGCCCCTGCTGTAATTTCACGCAAAGCGGGTAGATCCGAAGCAACAATAGGTACGGAAAGACTCATTGCCATCAAGGGCTTGATTGGAGTTACATTTCTACAAACCGTCTGATCTTTGCGTGGCACGGCAAACGCATCAAGCATTACGTACCAATCACGTACTTCGGAGTGAGGCTTTCGACCGACGAAATGGACTCGTTCTTCTAGCCCCAGTTCTTCAGTCAATTCCTCAAGATATGGACGCTCGACGCCATCGCCAACGATTACCAGCACAACAGAGGAATCTAGGTATTCCAATGATTTAATGAGATCGTCGATGCCTTCATACGCCACCAGCGAAGAAATAACACCAACTACTTTTGTGTCTTCAGAAATCCCGAGTCTCTCTCTTAGGACGCCTGGGCGTAGATCATCCGAAGAACTAAAAACATCGATCGCGTTCGGCACCACAGTAACCTTTTTCGGGTCAATCCCACGGTCAACCATTTTGCCTTTTGAGACTTCGCTCAGAGCAGCAACTGCATCGGCGGCCTTCATAGCCTCCAATTCCTGGCTATGCATGCCGAGATAATTTTCCGACTTCGCTCGTCTATGCCTTTCCTGCTCTGTAAAGCGACTTAGCCACGTGTTTTCGGGCTCTCCCCTGACCTCATAGATCCAGGGAACCCCCAATATCTTTGCAGCTCTAGAGACAACCAAGGCATTGGTGAATGGAGTCGTAGTATGAAGAACCGTCACTTTCCGTTCTTTGGCCGCAGCAACGAGAAGATCAACCGCAGCTTCCTGGCGGGCTTGTTCCGACCGTGGCAAAACAGACGGCAAACTTCGTACGTATTGATTTCCGTCAACAATTGAAGATGCCATCTTTGTCAGTGACCCAATGACCCATGGATACCCAATCCGAGTCATACCAATTATCTCCAGTCCACTTTGACGCAGAGAAGTCATCATTTTTTGTGTCCTGATGGTATACCCAGACTGGGTGAAGGGCAGAGAGTTATTCAAGAAGTAGAGGACCCGAGTAGGCCTACGAATTTCTGCCGGTTCTGAGCTCTGGAATTCTTGATAGAGGAGGCTTCGCTCACCTTCAATCTTTTCGCGGAAAGCGATGTAGGCAATGCGTTTCCACTTCGGCAGCCGATCTATGGCCTCTATCGCCTGGGAATATTCACCAGCATCAGCGAGCGCACGAGCCTCTTCTCGCCTAGACTTTTGTAGCCGTTTTTGCAGAGGGAAAAGAATCACGGAGAGCTTTGGATACCTCTGTCTGACCTTCTCGGTCACCTTTTGAAAAAATTGGTTGGGATCTTGACATGCCTGCCAAAATAGGCCCGTAGCCCAAACAAAGACCATTTGACAAATACCTCGATTGCTAGGACACATCCGAAACAATCTTCTCCAAGAAATCTAGGAAAAGGCGCGGGGCATACGTGAGGCGCTCATTTCTCACCCATCTCGCCGCTTCAGGAGAGACTCGTAGCCTCGTTCGGTCACGGGCAAGACCTATCCACAACTCTGACAATGCCTTCGGGTTTTCGGGTTCAACAACGTCCCCAGCTTGCAATCTACACACCAAATCTGCTGTCTCACCCGCGACAGCCGCAGAAATGTGCACGCCGAATTCCATAAGTTCATAGGTCTTTGACGGAACTGCCCGTTCAAGAGGCTCCCAATCCGTCAAATGCACCAATCCGGTATCAGCCCACTGGTAGTAGTCCTCTAGTCTATCCGCCGGTCGCCGGTTCTCAATCGATACTGTCGCCCGGGAATCTCGCGCCTTTTCAATGAGTGCAGCTTTAGCTGCACCTGCCCCCACCAGTCTAAGACGAAGATCAATCCCTGCCTCCGCTGCCAAGTTTGCGGCATCAATTGCATTAGCTAGATTCTGGGCTCGTCCCAAAGTTCCGGCATAAAGGACATTCAGCTTCGCATCCGATTGCGCAGATCTCCCCTCGACTTCCTTTACAAACTTTGTTTCAGAGGGAAAGACGTTGCGAATGGTCAGAATGTCCTTCGTACTCTTCTTACCCAGAATCTTAGGATCGGTCAGCAGGTTCGCCCGCAGCCATTCGGAAGTGACAACGATCCCTGCGGCGCTTTTCATTACTCTGTAAAGCATTGTCGTCGTTATTGCCGAAGCCAACTGCAGAGGCCCTCTCGACAGTAGAGCTTCCCTAATTGATTGTTTCCCTAAGCTCTTGTTCCATTTGGAGGAAACACCGAGCAGGTCCGGCCACGCATCACGGAGATCGATGACGAACGGTGTACGAAACCTTCTTGCGACAAAAAACGTAGCGACTGCAGTAGGGATTGCAGGAACAGTTCCTACGACTATGTCTGGCTTCCAATCAGAAAGAAGCCTTCTTTTTGAAAAAACTAGTCCCATTGCGCCAAGAGCGACTGTAGCTTGGTTTAGTGCTTTGAGGGTCAACGAGGAGCCGTGCGGGATGTATGCGCTACGAAAAATTCGCTCGCCTGAACTACCAATCTCCGGGGCCGCATGTTTGCGCTCTTCTCGGCTCCTCCACCAGTCGCCAAGTGTGAGTTCGCGTTGGTAGTGAGGTGGAGGAGCAATTACCGTCACCTCATGGTGGGCGTCTCCCAAGATGCTGGAAAGCCACCCCCAGCGGCGCTGAGGCACGCCGTTCTCAGGCTTCCAGTACTGGGACACGACCAATACCTTCATCGTTTAATGCTCTCCAATCTCAGCGATTTAGATCGCTAAATCACTATGACACCGCGGAGAAAAATCGGAAAAGACATCTCCGCAAGATTTCAAGCTTAAACTATACGCGTAAACTCCAAACACTCAGGGCCACCGAGGGTTAATTCATCCGACCCACCAACCATTCATTTAGGTACAGTTGCCTAGACGAAGTGGCACTATCAGCGAGCTATCCCGACAGAGCCGAGTCGGACTCCTCCGATTTTTCACAGTGCACCATGGCCACGCTATTTAAGGTTGCGCCAGATACCCTTCGTATCAATAACAGTCTTACCCTGGAGTTTGGTCGTATCCAAAGCGACAAACTCCTTGTGGTTCACCAGCAAGAGAATTAAATCTGCTCCTGTGATAGCTGTGTCTAAATCCTGCAGCGAAACATTTGGGATCGCGGCAAGAGAATCTGGCAGTACATCTACGTTCGGTTCGACTACTCGAATATCCAGCTGCGGGTTCTCTTGCCCGAGCTGCTTCACAATGTTCAGCGACGGAGACTCTCGCAGATCATCAATATCGTTCTTAAAAGCAATGCCCAGCGCGGCAACGACGGTGTCAGGCTTCCCATCGAGCGCATCCTTAACCTTCTTAATCACCCACTCAGGCTTGCCATCATTAACATCGCGAGCCATCTTGATGATTCGTGCTTCCTCAGGTACCGAAGAAACGATAAACCACGGATCCACTGCGATACAGTGTCCACCGACGCCCGGGCCAGGCTGAAGAATGTTGACGCGCGGGTGATGATTCGCAAGCTCAATAAGCTCCCAAACATCGATTCCGAGCCGATCGCTAATCAACGAGAGCTCGTTTGCAAATGCGATGTTGACGTCACGGTAGGAGTTTTCCGTCAGCTTTGCCATTTCAGCAGTGGTCGCATTAGTCTGCAGCAGCTCAGCGGTGCAGAAGGTTCCGTACAGGTCACAGGCCATCTGTGTGCCACGGGGCGTCAATCCACCGATGACACGATCATTGTTCTCCATCTCTTCCATGATCTGACCCGGAAGAACACGTTCAGGACAGTGAGCAACAAAGATTGCTTTCTCATCATCTTCATCCAAAGAAAGGTCGGGCCTTAGCTCAATAATGTGCTGAGCCATTGCCTCCGTCGTTCCCGGAGGAGACGTAGATTCCAGAACCACGAGGGCGCCGGGACGCAGGTGCGGAGCCATGGCCTCGGCTGCAGCGTTAATGTACTTCGTGTCGACTTTATAGCCTTCACGGAACGGGGTGGGAACGCAAACAATGTAGGCATCCGCTTGAATCTGCTCCGCCTGCGCCTTTAAGTACCCCTCATCGACAACGCGCTTAAGCAGCTCTCCAAAACCTGGTTCAAAGAAGGGAACCTCTCCCCTATTAATCGAGTCGACGAAGCTGGGGTTTACATCGACGCCAGTTACTTTGACACCCTTAGAAGCGATGAACGCCGCAGTAGGGAGTCCAATGTAGCCAAGTCCAACTACACAAACTGAATCAAACGTGGTCATAGACTCTTGTCCGGCAGTCATTACGACCCTTTCTCAAATCATGCATAAGTACAAGTTTCTTCCATAATAGGCATTAAGTACACACTACGCTGAATCAAGCTTGGTGAATTCTTCTCCTCCAGAAGAGCTTGAAAGATTCTGCCACCGCCACTCAAGAAGCCCCAACAAATACGCTAGTTATACAGGCGATTTGTACCAAACCAATTCAACCCTATATAGTTAATCCCCGTTGCAGCGAGTAATACAAATTACTTAGCGAGCTGCAGATATTCCTCCATAGCTCAGTTGGCAGAGCATTCGACTGTTAATCGAAGGGTCACTGGTTCGAGCCCAGTTGGAGGAGCATATGAAGGCCCCTTCTACTAGAAAAATTTCTGGTAGAAGGGGTACTTACGTTTTTCGCTTAGGCGGCGACTGTTTTGGGCTTAAGGGGCTTAAGGGACATTTCGTGTGGATTTGCGGCG
>NZ_KV803649.1:0-1466 GCF_001811145.1 Corynebacterium sp. HMSC062A03
GGCTCTTCCGGTTTCGGGGTGCGTAGCGGGGTGAGGTAGAAAACGACGGGTTCAGCGGGTCACCACAACATGTAGGGGTCCCTGGTGTGAAGATGAAAGTTCCTACACAACCATCTAAACCCACCAGGGACCCGTACTGTGAAGCCTACTGGAAACCTCGTCGCCGACACTATCTGCCGTACCGCGGAAATCGGACTTGCCATCACCGGTGCCGCTGATGCCGGAGCGTTGACCATCATTGAGGCCACGCCAGTAGCCGTTATCGGCGTGTGCCCGGACTGCGGACAGCCAGGAAAGCTGCGCGACCACACCACCCGTCGACTCGTTGATCTTCCTGTCGTTGGATTCCCCACTAGGCTGCACGTAACAGTCCCCAGATTCTTATGCACAGCCGTCTCATGTAAGAGAAAGATCTTCCAAGAATCTTTAACCTGCGCGGATGACGGCGCCAAACTCACTTATCGGGTCACCCGCTGGATCTTGCAGCGCCTTGCTATTGACCGGATGAGTGTGTCAGCTACCGCCAAAGCACTCGGTGTGGGATGGGACCTGGTCAACCAGGTCGCACTGGATGCCTGTCGCCAGCTTGTCTACGGCGACCCCGGTCACCTAGACGGGGTTCGCGTCCTCGGAGTCGATGAACATGTATGGAAACACACCAGAAAACCAGGTCAGGCATCAAACCTGGTGACCATACTTGTTGACCTCACCCCGCTGGTGGACGGGCGTGGGCCTGCTCGTTTGTTAGACATGCGACCGGGCAGATCCGCCCACGTGCTGAAGCGGGTGGCTTAAAGAGCGCGACCCCAGCTTCCGGGAGCAGATACAGGTGGTGACCATGGATGGGTTCACCGGTTATGCCACCGCAGTTGAAGAGCAACTACCACAGGCGAATAAAGTCATGGACCCTTTCCATGTGGTGCATCTGGCAGCCGACAAGCTCACCAGTTGCCGACAAAGACTCCAACGTGAGACAACCGGGCGCCGCGGACGCAAAGATGACCCGCTGTACAAGCACCGGCGCACCCTGTTGACCAGGACGAACTATCTCACCGAGCGGCAAAAGCAACGCTTAGAAATGCTGTGGGCCACCGATGACGACTACGTGGCCCTAGAAGTAACGTGGCTGCTCTACCAAGACGTGATCGCAGCGTACGCGCATCCGAAGAAATCGGAAGGCAGAAAGCTCATGGAACGCATCATCCACACCCTGCGTAAAGGACTACCAAAAGGCTTAGAAGAGCTCGCCCAACTGGGGCGCACCCTGTGGCGTCGACGCAAAGATGTGCTCGCCTACTTTGATATCGGCGCATCCAACGGTCCCGTTGAGGCAATCAACGGCAGACTCGAACACCTACGCGGCATCGCCCTGGGATTCAAAAACCTCAACCACTACATCTTGCGATGCCTCATCCACTCCGGACAACTACAGGACAAAATCAACGCACTCTAAAACCGGAAGGGCC